>JBBQQT010000142.1:0-9041 GCA_038215555.1 Burkholderiales bacterium
TGAGTTTTTAAACCGGCTGGGCAACGCCAACGGCAACACAGCGGATATTGCGAAGAGACCGGTTTACGAATTTGGTGAATTGATATTGGCGCTAATATTGGCTTCTCCCGTCAGTCAGCCAAGCTCAGCCATGCCCCAACTGCACCTTCCCATGTTTCCCAGCGGAGCGACTGAAATCACCGCCTCGCTGAGTTTTTGTCGTACCGCCGAAACGGTGACCTACTTTCACTGCGGCATGCCCGTCTTCAGCCATGACAAAGACGACCGTGCCTCCTTTCGGCTCATTACCGCGCAACTGCATATCACCTCCGGGGCCAAACAAGCGGAACTGGCACGGGCTTTTGGCATCTCCAAAATAAGCGTCAAGCGTGCCGTCAAACTGTACCGCGCGAGCGGCCCCGCAGGCTTCTTTGCCGATCGCATCGCCCGGGGTGCAGCGGTGTTGACTGAGCCGATACTCCAGGAAGCACAAAGTCAATTGGATGCGGGTCAAGCCCCCCGCGCAGTCGCCGCCCTGTTAGAGATCAAACCCGATACCTTGCTCAAAGCCCTACGCGCAGGGCGGCTGCGTGCGCCGCTAAAAAAAACGACACCAACGCCACGTCGCTCAACGGCACCAGCGACGTTACCTGCAAAAGTGAGCGCTCAGCGCAAGACAGCAGCGCCCCGATGGGGCGCGGAGCCTGCAACGTAGCCGGGCGAATAGCCGCCAGCCTGGGGCAATCAAACGCCGTTGTCCCCCAGTTTCAACATGCACTGGATGTGCCCTATGCCGGCGTACTCTTGGCGCTGCCCGCCTTGCTGGCGTTGGGGCTACTGGATACCGCCGAAGAATCTCTGAACCCATTACCCCAAGGCTACTATGGCCTGGACAGCATTTTGCTGCTACTGGCCTTCATGGCACTGGCGCGCATGCAGACGCTGGAGGATTTGCGTTACCAAGCACCAGGGGAGTGGGGCAAACTGCTCGGGTTGGACCGCATTCCTGAAGTGCGCACCTTGCGCGCCAAGATCGAAATCCTGTGCGCCAAGGGCCAGGCCGCCGAGTGGAGTGCCGACTTGTCGCAAGGCTGGATGCAGCAAAACCCAGCGCAAGCTGGAGTGCTCTATGTCGATGGTCACACTCGTGTTTATAACGGGAAGCAAAGCCCGTTGCCGCGCCACTATGTCGCACGACAAAAGCTGTGTTTGCGCGCAACGGTGGACTTCTGGGTCAACGCCATGGATGGTCAACCCTTCTTTGCCATCAACAAAGTGGTCGATCCGGGCCTGGTCAAGGTCATCGAAGATGACATCGTGCCGCGACTGGAGAAAGAAGTACCCCATCAACCCAGTCCGACGCAATTGGCAGCAGACCCCTGGTTGCACCGCTTCACGCTGGTGTTTGATCGTGAGGGTTACAGCCCTGACCTATGGCGTCGGCTGAAAGCAAAACGCGTGGCTTGTTTGAGTTATCACAAGTTTCCCAAGGACGACTGGGCTCTGGAAGAATTCGCAGAGCATAGCGTGACCCTCGCCAATGGCGAGAAAACGAAACTCCAACTAGCCGAGCGGGGTGTGCGCCTGAGCAACGGCCTGTGGGCGCGCGAGATCCGCAAACTCAGTCAACATGGGCATCAAACCGCCATCCTCAGCACCAATTACCGACTTGATTTGATTGGCTTGGCAGTCCACATGTTCGCCCGCTGGGCGCAGGAAAACTATTTCAAATATGCCCGAGAACACTACAGTTTGGATAAGCTCGCCGGCTATTGCACGCAAGAGATTACTGACCCCATAGAGGTGGTAAATCCTGAATACCGTAAGCTCGATGCCCAGGTGCGCAGCGTCAACGGCAAGCTCAGCCGATCCCTGGCCCTGTTTGGCGCCTTGAATATCGAACAAACCATTGAGCCCAGGCAAATGGAGGTATTCACCCAGAAAAAGGCTGCGCTCAAAGAAGACATTGAAGCTTTGCAGGCCAAGGTCATTGAGCTCAAAGCCACGCGAAAAGACACTGATCGTCATATCCCCGTGAAGGACCTGCCAGAAGATCAGCGCTTCAGACAACTCAGCACCTACAGCAAGCATTTTGTGGATGCGATCAAGATGCTGGCGTATCGGGCGGAGACGGCCATGGCCAATTTCTTGCGCGAGTCGCTCTCGCGTGCAGATGAAGCGCGCACGCTTTTATGCTCGATCTATAAAACCGAGGCGGACTTGGTGCCTGACTACCAGAACCAAACCTTGACCGTGCGCCTGCACCATCTCGCGCAGCAAAGATCGGATCAGGCAGCTACGCTGCTGTGCGCTGATCTCAACGAGACACGGACGATCTATCCGGGAACTGATTTACGGATGATTTTTGAATTGGGAAAAGTCAAAATTCCGACCGATGTGACCACCGTGAACGAAAGTGGGGACAATACAAAATCCTAGAGATCAGGTTGTCTGTCCTTGGTTTACGAGAGCGCCAAGTCCGGCCCGGGCGGCGGCGTCAGCGTGCTGCTGACGCCGATACAACTGCTCGATCGGCTGGCCGCGCTGATCCCGCCACTGCGCCGGCATCGTCATCGTTACATCGGCGTACTGGCACCGAATTCACCGCTACGGGCAGCGGTCACCGCGCTGACGCAGTCGGCCGAAGAGATCGCGCCGGCGGTGGCCGAACCTGCACCGTTGACCGATTCGCAACCCGCCGAGAAGGCAGACGAACCGCTGCATCGCAAAGCGGCCCGCTACGCTGCTGCTCACCCGCATTTACGAGGTACTGCCCCTGTTGTGCCCCAACTGCGGTGGCGAAATGCGGATCATCGCGTTCATCACCAAGACGGTGGCGATCCGCGAGATTCTCGGCCATCTGGGCGAGCCGATAGCGCCGCCGCGTCTGCTGCCGGCGCACGGACCGCCGCTGTGGGAGAGGTACAACGCGGGGCCCGGAGAAATCGAACCACAGGCGCACAACCCGCGCCAGACTACGAGTTCGATCAACGCATCGCGTGGTAGGGCAGATCAGAACAAGGGAATCATGACGAGCCAACGTCGCTCGTCGGGATTCGCTCGCGCCGAGAGCCTCAAACGTGCCCTATACGGCCACTCCTGGGACGCTCGGCTGTAGCTACGGCGGAATTCAGGCAGGGGTTTTTAAGTTCCAACGGCATGAAATCCCGGATTGCCTACGCCGACCCGGCCCGGAATACTTCCGTAAGTACTATTGAATTTCCTATCCTTGGACGACTCCCTCTTCTTACAATCTGCCCCAACGAGGAAATCAAGAATGAACAGGGATTTTACAAGAGCCTCAGCGGTTGAATGGATTTTGGATTTCGGGGAAAAAAAGACATGAAAATCATTTTGGCTGATGATCACTCCCTGTTCAGGGACGGTTTTTCTCTGTTGCTCAGCCAGATGCAGGTGGACGCGGTCGTCATCCAGGCAGGCACTCTGGATGAAGCCCTGAAAATGGCCCAACTCAATCCGGACGTGGATTTGCTGCTGCTGGATTTGAATATGCCCGGCATGAATGGCGAGCCGGGGTTGGTGCGGGTGCTTGCCGATTTTCCCTCGCTTCCAGTGGTCATCATGTCCGGCTCGGATGACCGGCAGCATATCGAGCGGTTTCTGGCAATTGGCGCATCGGGTTTCATCCCCAAGACGTCAACTTCCCATGTCATGCTCTCCGCCATCAAGCTGGTACTCGCGGGCGGCGTATACGTGCCGCCCCAGATGTTGCTTCCGGTCGAAAGAGAGGTTCTCGCACATGCCAACGGACGCCTTACGGAACGTCAACAGAACGTGCTCGAACTCTTGGTGCAAGGAAAATCCAACAAGCTGATATGCCGGGAACTGGGCATGAGCGAGGGCACGGCCAAGGCGCATATCACCGCCATTCTGAGGGCGCTGGACGCCACCAACCGCACCGAGGCGGCCGCCGCCGCGAGGCGATTGGGCCTCGTCTCCTGACGCCATACCCAGAACCAGAGTCCATTTTCCAGCGGGGACGCATTCGCTATTGGCAACCTGGTGCAGCGAATTCACCAACCAGCCCGGCCTAAACCACAAGCCTCATCCGAATTACCTAGTCCGTTTGGATGAAATCTGGGAGGCCTGATTGAAGCGGCCTCGTTCAAACTTACCACTCAGGTTCAACCGCGCGAGGCCGCCATGTTTGCTCGTCTGACCGTATCCCTTGCCGGGCTATTATTTATCCCCGTTCTCCACGCGGCCGAGCAGGGGGCGCCGGCAGGGCTTCCTCCAGAGTTGCCGAACGAGGCGGATTTCTTCGCCGAGCAACCCATCGTCTTGTCGGTATCCCGCCTGGCGCGGCCGGCGGCCCAATCACCGGCCGCAGTGACGGTGATCGATCGGGCCATGATCGAGGCTTCCGGTTTCCGCCAATTGGCCGACGTGTTCCGGCTGGTGCCCGGATTTCAGGTGGGATGGGTGCGGGGGAACCTGCCAGTGGTGACCTATCAGGGACTGAGCAGCCTATATGCCCGCCGCATGCAGGTGCTGGTGGATGGCCGCTCGGTCTACAACCCGGCCTATGGCCAGGTGCACTGGCGCGCGTTGCCGGTGGCGCTGGACGACATCGACCGCATCGAGGTCGTGCGCGGCCCCAACGCTGCCAACGACGGCGCCAACGCTTTCCAGGCCACGATCCATATCTACACCCAGCACGCGGCCCTGGACCGGGGCACGGAAGCCGCTCTTTCGGCTGGAGAAAACGGCGTGCTGGATGGCATCGTGCGGCATTCGGGCGGCCGCGAAGATCTGTCATGGCGGCTGACTTACCTGGATCGCCAGGACGATTGGCTGGATAGCAGATACTACGCGCAAAACGATGGCGCCCACGAACGCTTCATCAACCTACGCATGGACTGGCAAGCAAGCATGCACGACACAGTAACCGTGGAGTCGGGTTACACCCTGGCCAATTGGGATAACAGCACGGTCGGCTACACCTTCAGCCCCAGTCAGACCACGGACTTCAATTCCTGGTATGTCCAAGGCAGTTGGCATCGGGTGATCGACGCAGATAGCGAAATATCCGCCCAGTTCCACCACACCTGGACCCGCGGCATCGAGGAGTTCAGCATTCCCTCGAAATTGGGTCTGGGTCCGGTTTCACCTGATAACCTGAATTTCTGGTTCCAACGCGATGCCCTGGAGTTGGACGTGGTGCAGCGCCTGTCAGCGACGCTGCGCATGACCTGGGGGGCGGAGGCACGTTACGAGGCGGCCTGGTCCCCCAGCGTCACCGGCAAAAACCACACGCTGGATGGCTCGACCTATCGCCTCTCGGCCGCCACCGAATGGGCTCCCGCGCCTGAATGGCTTTTCCACGTGGGAGCCATGTGGGAGCGCAATTACTACGGTGGCGACATGCTTTCACCCCGGCTTGCCGTCAACTGGCAACCCGTTCACGGGCATAGTCTGCGTCTGGCTACTGCGCGCGCGTATCGCACCCCCAACATCCTGGAACAGAACGCCGATTTCAAACTGACCGAAGCCGGCTTCAACCTCGACCAGTACCTGCTCTCGCCTTATCGCCTCAAGCCCGAGCGCATTACCACGCGGGAATTGGGCTATGTCTTCCAGTCAGCGGATAACAGCCTTGCCCTGGATCTGCGGTTGTTCCACAACCAGGTCGAGGACATCATCGACTTCACCACGCCCTATCCCGTGCCCGGCGAGTTGGCGGGCAACGGCGCCGACCTGACTTACGCCAACCTGTATCGGGCCACCCAGCGTGGCGGCGAATACCAGTTGCGCTGGAAATACGCACCCGAGGGTTGGGTTTCGCTGTGGCAATCCTGGGTTTACACCGCATCGGACAGCACCGATTATGCCGATTCGGTGCCCCGGCACAGCCTGGGTCTGCTGACCGCGCGGGAATTGGCAGGCGGCTGGAACACGAGCCTGGGCTACTACCGGGTGGGGGAGATGACCTGGGTAGGTTTCGGCGGACCGACACCGGCCCATGATCGTCTCGATCTGCGCTTGGCGAAACACTGGAAAGCCGGCGGCGCGCGCTGGGAAGCGGCCGTGACCGCGCAAAGCGTGCTCGGCAAAGTCAGTGAATATGGTCCGTCCCGCTATTTTGATCCCCGTGCCTTCGCCACCCTGAGAGTGCGTTTCTGAGCGGCCAAGGCCCCTGGTTTTTCCTCATGACGCTTGGAACCCATATCCGTCTGACATTGGCCTGCTCGCTGTTGCTCCTGGCGTTGTCCACATGGGGCGCCGGGCAGGTTCATGGGCTCACCCTGCTCCTGTCGGAGCCGGGGGGGGTCTATCAGGAAGCCGCCGAACGCCTGCGAGACGATTTGTTGGTCTCTGGCGAACCCGGTTTCCAGGTCCGCATACAAAACCAGGCGGAGCGGAGCGGACCCGGGGGGGAGGCGTTGCTGGTCGCGTTTGGGGTCAAGGCCCTGCGAACTGCCCTGACCAGCCGCAGCAATGCCCCGATCCTGGCCCTGATGGTGCCGCGTCAGTCCTATGAGGCCCTCGCCGGAGAACATGCCGCCGCCAGGGGCCGCATGGTCACCGCTATTTGGCTGGATCAACCCTATGGCCGTCAACTCGCTCTGCTGCGGGCGGCCTTGCCCCAAGTCAAGCGGGTCGGGGTGCTGGCTGGGGAGGCAAGCAAATCCCAGACCGACGAAATTGTTCGCGCCGGGGAATCCTTGCAACTGCGCGTGTCGCCCCGACTGGTTGGTGCAAGCGGAGAGGTCTTCACCGCGTTGGCCGACTTCGAGAGGGAAGTGGATGCGCTGTTGCTGATCCCCGATCCCCTCGTAGTGAACCGGGCTACGCTGCAAAGCTTGATGCTCAATACCTACCACCAACGTCTGCCGGTGCTGGCCTATTCGGAATCGCTGCTGCGCAGCGGCGCTCTGCTGGCCTTGTATGCCACGCCGCGGCAGGTTGGGCAGGAAGGCGCGGTGGCCATCCGCGCCATTTTCCAGCGGGGCGAACCCAGATTGCCGCCTCCGGCCTACACGCGCGCGCTCACGGTCAAGCTGAACTGGAGTGTCGCTCGTTCCCTGGGATTCAATCCGCCATCCGAGGCTGAGTTGACGGCGCGCCTGGAGACCGCACCATGAAAATCCGTGCTCGCGCGATGTTGCTGGGCTTGTTGCCGACCCTGCTGGTGGCTATCCTGCTCGGCGGCTACCTGATCTATGCCCGTCTGGCCGACCTGGATGCAGACATGCGAGCTAGGGGTCATGCGCTGATCCGCCACCTTGGGATGTCGGTGGAATATGGGGTGGTCAGCGGCAATACCGCTGCTCTTGATAATCTGCTCAAGTCCAGTCTGGCCGAGCCGGATGTGGTGTTCATCCGGGTTCGTGGCGAGAGCGGTGCCGTGCTGGCGCAAAGCGGACGCGCCCCGCCGGGGATGCCGGCATTGCCGAGCGAGGGCATGGCGGAGGGACCGATCGACCATTTATTGTTTTCCGCGCCCGTCGTTCTGCGGCCCAAGCGAGCAGATCCCGACCCATTCCTGCCTGACCTCGACGAGAGCCAGCCGCGCCGTATCGCCTGGGTGGATGTGGTCCTGAGTCGTACGGGTTACTTTTCGGCGCGCAACGGCATGTTGCTGGCCGCATTGGCGATCGTGCTGCTGGGACTGGCATTCGCGACCTTGTTGGTGTCCAGGCTGGCGTTGACCGGTATCCAGCCGATCATGAGCATGATCGCGGCGGTGCGTCGTATCGCCGCCGGCGATCTATCGGTGCGGGTGGCGGTGACGGCGAAAAGCGAGTTGCGCGATCTGCAATCCGACATCAACTGCATGGGCGAGTCGCTGCAATCCATGCACCAGGATATGCAGGGCCGGGTGCGGGAAGCCACTCTTGAACTATCGCGCCAGAAAGAGGCTGCGGAAACGGCGAACGCGGCCAAGTCCAAGTTCCTGGCGGCTGCCAGCCATGATTTGCGCCAGCCGATGCAGGCCATCGCGCTTTACGTGGCCGCCATGAAGCCGAAGCTTGAGGGACGGGATGTGTACAAAATCCTGGAAAAAGTCGAACAGTCCGTCGTCACCATGGAGAGCCTGTTCAATACGATCCTCGATATATCCAAACTCGATGCCGGCGTGGTCACGCCAAGTATCCAGTCGGTTTCGGTGCCGGTCCTGTTCGACAGTCTGGCGGGCGAGTTCCGGCTGGAGGCGGAGGCCAAGGGGTTGAGCCTGAGATTCCACGCCCGACCCTTGGTGCTCGCCAGTGATCCAGTCTTGTTGGGAAGGGTGCTGCGCAACCTGATCGCCAATGCCTTGCGCTATACGGAGCAGGGCGGGTTGCTGGTGAGCGCGCGAAAAAACCACGGCCGGACCTGCATTCAAGTATGGGACACGGGCGTGGGCATCGCCCCGGAACATCTATCCCGCGTGTTCCAGGAGTTTTTCCAGGTTAGCAATCCGCAACGTGACCGGACTCAGGGCCTGGGTCTTGGACTCGCCATCGTCGAACGCCTGGTCCGCCTGTTGGGCCATGAACTGAGTGCGCAATCCCTTCCCGGTCGAGGCAGCGTGTTCAGCCTGGCCATTCCGATTGCCGGCCATGCCGAGTTGTCCCGGGAAATCGAGAAGGCGCCGCTGCCAGGGCACCTGGAAGGACAGGTTCTAGTGCTGGATGACGATCCGGAAGCGCTTGATTCGTTGGCGACATTGCTCTCGGTCTGGGGACTCACCGTAATCTCCGCCAAGTCTCTTGACGAAGCCCTGGTTCAGATCGATGGCAGCCCGGATATTCTGCTGACGGATTACCGACTGGCCGGCGAAACGGGTTTGGAGGCCTGGGAACGGACTAAACAGCATTTCAACTGGAAGGGACTACCCGCCATCGTAATCACCGGAGATACCGGCCAAGAAACCCTCAAGGCCATCGCCGATTCGGGTGCCCATCTGCTTCATAAACCCGTCGCCCCCGCCAAACTGCGTGCACTGCTTGGCAGGGTATTGAGGAATATAACCAAGCCAGAATCTCCCTGATTCCAGTGCGATCCTGCAGGCCAAGAGATCAGGGAAATGTGGTTAACGTTCAGGGCGCAGCGAT
>JBBQQT010000143.1:0-9038 GCA_038215555.1 Burkholderiales bacterium
GTCCCAGCCGGTGCGAATCTTCAACGTCACCGGCGTCTCCGGCACCGCTTTGACGACGGCTTCCAGGATGCGGGCGACCAGCAGTTCGTCCTGCAACAACGCGGAACCGGCCATGACGTTGCAGATTTTCTTCGCCGGGCAGCCCATATTGATGTCGATGATGGCGGCACCGCGTTCGGCGTTGTATTGGGCGGCTTGGGCCATCATCGCCGGGTCGGCGCCGGCGATCTGAACCGAAACCGGCTCGACTTCGCCTTCGTGATTGGCGCGCCGCTGGGTCTTTTTCGAACCGTACAACAACGAGTTCGACGTCACCATTTCGCTCACTGCCATGCCGGCGCCCATCTGCTTGCAAAGCTGGCGGAACGGTCGATCGGTCACCCCGGCCATGGGCGCAACGATCAGATTGTTCTTCAGGCGATAGGAGCCGATCTGCATGGCAAAGGGGGGCGTCAAGCGGGGGGAAGGCTGCGCATTTTATACGCAACGGGGGTCGGGCAAAAGCGCGCAATTTGCCCTGTTTTAGGGCGTCAACAATAGCCCGAGCCATAGCCCGACTGTTTTCCAGCCGTGAATCCATTGCGACGCGCGGCTTGCCTGGCCGCACGCCCTGAATCCGATCAAGCCGCTTGCTTCAAATTCTTCTGATACAGGAACTCCAGCACTTGGCCGCGCAAGTGGTGATAGGCGGGGTTTTCCGCCAGCGCCAGACGATCGCGCGGACGCGGTAAATCTACGCTGAGTATTTCGCCGATGGTCGCCGCCGGGCCGTTGGTCATCATCACGATGCGATCCGACAACAGCACGGCTTCATCGACGTCATGCGTCACCATCAGCGTGGTGGCGTGGGTTTCCTTGACGATGCGCATCAGCTCGTCCTGCAGGCCGGCGCGGGTCAGCGCGTCGAGTGCGCCGAACGGTTCGTCCAGCAACAACACCTTGGGTTCCATCGCCAATGCGCGAGCAATGCCGACGCGCTGTTTCATGCCGCCAGAAATTTCGTTCGGGTGTTTGTGCGTGGCGTGGCTCAAGCCGACCAGATCCAGCGCCGCCTGGGTGCGTTCCTTCAGTTTCGCCTTCGATTCCTTGGCGCCGAACACACGTTCCACCGCCAGATGGACGTTGCCGAAACAGGTCAGCCAGGGCAGCAGGCTGTGGTTCTGAAACACAACGCCGCGCTCCGGGCCGGGGCCTTTGATTTCCTTTTCCGACAGCAACAGGATGCCTTCGGTCGCCACGGTCAAGCCGGCAACCAGATTCAGCAAGGTGGATTTGCCGCAGCCGGAGTGGCCGATCAGCGCGATGAATTCGCCCTGTTTGACGTTGAGGTTGATGTCGGTCAACGCGGTGAATTTGCCCTTTTTGGTGTCGAACACCATCTTGGCGTTTTCGATGTGCAGGTAGTTGTGCATGGCGGCGTCCTTCACTCGTAATTGAACCGATTCGCGATCAGCATCAGCATCTGCTCCAGCAGCAGGCCGATGATGCCGACGATGAAGATGGCGATCAGGATGTGCTCGACGTTGAGGTTGTTCCATTCGTCCCACACCCAGAAGCCGATGCCGGTGCCGCCGGTGAGCATTTCGGCTGCGACGATGACCAACCAGGCAACGCCGATCGACAGGCGGATGCCGGTCATCATGTGCGGCAGCACCGAGGGAAACAGAATGCGGGTAAAGATTTTCCACTCAGACAGGTTCAGCACCCGCGCCACGTTGAGGTAATCCTGCGGCACGCGTGAGACGCCGGCGGCGGTGTTGAGGATGATCGGCCAGATGCTGGAGATGAAGATCACCCACAACGAGGCCGGCTCGGTTTCCTTGAACACATACAGGCCGATCGGCAGCCAGGCCAGCGGCGATACCGGCCGCAGCAGGCTGATGACCGGCGCCATCATACCGGCCAGAAACTGGAAGCGGCCGATCATGAAACCGAGCGGAATGCCGACCAGCGCGGCCAAACCGAAACCGGCGCCGACACGGTACAGCGAATGCAGGATGTTCCAGCCGATGCCCTTGTCGTTGGGGCCGTTGTCATAGAACGGGTCGGCGAACAGCAGCTTGGCCGCTTCCCAGGTTTTCGCCGGGCCGGGCAGGCCCGTATCACCGCCGCTGGCGGAGACGATCTGCCAGAGCAGAACGAACAGGGCGATGCCGAGGACAGGCGGCACCACGGCGCGGAACAATTTTCCGACGGATTCGGAGTAGGCCTGACCACGCTCTGTTTCAAGGAATGGGACGGGGCGCGGCTTGGGCGCGGCGGTCGCTGGCAACGGAGTGGTTTCGGGTGAATTCATGATGTCTTTCAGACTGCTTTCGTTGATGGTCACTGCGCTCATGGCGGTCTCCTGGATTTACTCCCTTCTCCCGCATGCGGGAGACGGGCCGGGGATGAGGGGCTTTTTTACTGTTGGTACGCAAACGCCCTCTCCCCAACCCCTTTCCCGCATGCGGGAGAGGGGTTAAAGATCAAGCCTTTACCTTGAACCCGTCGGCATAGGCCTTCGGGTTCTTGCCGTCCCAGACCACGCCGTCGATCAGCTTGTGGCTACGCATGTCGGACTTCGGCAGCGGCGTTTTGGTCATCGTGGCGGCTTCCTTGTACAGATTGATCTGGTTGACCTGTTTCGCTACCGCTAGGTAATCCGGGTGCTCCTTCAGCAAGCCCCAGCGTTTGTGCTGGGTCAGGAACCACATGCCGTCGGATAGATACGGGAAATTGACCTTGCCATCGTTGAAGAACTTCATGTAGTTGGGGTCTTTCCATTTCTTGCCGATGCCGTTGTCGTATTCACCCAACATGCGTCCTTCGATGACATCCACGGCGGTGTTGACGTAGGCCTTGCCGGCAATGACCTGCGCGGTTTCGGAGCGGTTGCTCATGGTGTCGATGTACTTTGACGCATCCAGGATCGCCGCAATCATTGCGCGAGCCGTGTTCGGATACTTCTGCGCGAACGCCAGCGTCGTGCCGAGTACCTTCTCCGGATGGTCGGTCCAGACATCCTGGCTGGTGGCGGCAGAAAAGCCGATCTTGTCGTGGATGGCGCGCGCGTTCCACGGTTCGCCGACGCAATAACCATCCATCTTGTCGACGCGCATGTTGGCGACCATCTGCGGCGGTGGCACGGTGATCACCTTGACGTCACGGAACGGGTCGATGCCGTAGGTGCCCATCCAGTAATACAGCCACATCGCATGTGTCCCGGTGGGGAAAGTCTGGGCGAACGTCCATTCTTTCGGCTCGGCTTTGACCAGCTTGGCCAGGCCGGCGCCATCGGTTACCCCCTTGGCACGTATCTGATTGCTGAGCGTGATGCCCTGGCCATTGTTGTTGATCGACATCAGCACGGCCATGTCCTTCTTCTGGCCGCCGACGCCGAGCTGCAGGCCGTAGATCAAGCCGTACAGCACATGCGCCGCATCCAGTTCACCGTTGGAAAGCTTGTCGCGCACGCCGGCCCAGGACGCCTCCTTGCTCGGGATGATCTTGATGCCTTACTTCTTGTCGAAACCCTTCTCGGCGGCCATCACCACGCTGGCGCAATCGGTCAGCGGAATGAAGCCGATCTTGATTTCGGTTTTCTCCGGTGCGTCGGAACCAGCGGCCCAGGCGGCGCTGCGCACACCGGGGGGAACGAGGGACATGATTGCGGCGGCGGCTGACATACCTGCGGCTTTCTTCAAAAAGTCACGTTTACCATCATTGACGATGATCAGATTGTTCTCGGGCGGCGTTTTCGGCGAAAAAGGCTTATCCATTTCAACAACTCCAAAAAAAACGGCGTCCACCCGCATGGGGAGGGACGCCGTTGTCCATATTTGTAAGACGAAAATACTGCAGAAGGAGCGACATGGCCGACGCGCCTTTGCATCGGTCAATCAATGATTAGCAATACCTGTGCCAAGCGCCATGAAAATTTGTAACTTATTGATTGTTAATTAATAAAACCCGACTTGCTCTTTTATGTCGGTTTTTGCGTAGCGATTTACGCACCGATGGAGTGCCAAACCGGGGTGAAACACGCCATTTCGGCGCACTGATTCACTGCGCGACGAAATCATCCAGCATGGCTTTCATTTCCGCCTGCCAGGCTTCGACCATCAAATGAGCCGGCGGCTCGGGAAACTCCTGCAGCCAGGGTCCAAAATCATCGCTCATCAGGGTGACGCCGCCATCCCGTTCGATCAACGTCAAGCGCAGCGGCAACAGGTTGAGCAGGCGCGGTTCGGCAGCCTCGGCCCAGCGCACGGCAGATTCGCTGCCGATAAACAACAGACGCATGTGCGGGTTGTCGAAGCCGCGTTTGGCGAGCGCGGTATCGATCGGCTGTACCTTCACCAGCACCAGATCGTGGTTGGCCGCCGCCAATGCCACATCATCCATCGCCCGCCGCATATCCACCGCCTTGCTCACCAGCAACGGGTCGGCATGGCCGGGCAGAGGCAGACTTAAACCCAGACCCAGGCTGGCAGCAAAAGCAAACGCCAGAAGCAGGGCGCGCCGGTTCATAGCGCAGCCTCTTCCAGGATCGCCAGATAGTCGCGTTTCATTTCCTGGCAATCCGCATGCAGGCCGGGCATGTTCTGCGTCACCCAGGCCGGGTTCACCGCGATCAGATCGACACCGGTCGGCGTTTCCACCAGCGTCACCCGGCAAGGCAGCACTTGCGTCGCGCGCGGGTCGAGGCGCAGCGCCCGGTCCATCTTGGTGAAGTTGCAGAAATAGACCAGCCGCACCGAGCGGACTTCCTGCGCATAAGGCACCAGGCGACTGTCCATCGCCTGTTGACGGACAAAGGTGTAGTTGTGATTGACGATGGCCTGATTCAGCGCCGCCACCGCCGCATCGATGCCGATGCCGGATGCGGTGGTGGTGAGTATCATCGGCTCCGGCTCGGCGGCTTGCGCCCACTGGCTTGGCCCGATCACGGCGGCAAACAAAAAAAGTAAAAAATGCGCGATGTAATGTTTCATGAAACCTCCTGAACGCATCGGGATGAAATCGACAGGTGCATCATCCCACGATCTTGTTTCAGCAAAACGTGTGCCAACCTGGGGTTCAGTACTCGCCGATGACCTTGTCCAGCGCGGGTTTGATCTTTGCGCGATCCTGCGCACTCAATGTCGCGACCGGGTGCCGCAACCGAGAACTGTCGATGGCGAAAATTTCATCGCTGGAAAGAACAAACAGGCCTGCACCGGGGACATCGACCAGCGGCGCTATAGTCTCCACCGGCTGTGCGTTGGCGCGAAGCGGAATCACCACACAAGCCCCGGTTCTGCTGGTGATGTGGTCGTTCTGAATGGCAACCAGAAATGGAATCTCGGCTTTTTTGACACCGGGATTCGGATAGATGTCGAACTGGGCCAAGTCAGATGCGCTCGAATTCTTCGCCCGCCAGCCCAGTGGCGGCAATGAGCCGACCATGCTCAACCAGCCCTTGTGCATTGCGTTCGGCCCAGCTACGGTTTTCCAGTTCCTCGGCCAGGCGTGTGAACAACTGTTCTGCTTGTGCCGACAGATTGACTTGCTGTTTATAAGGTTCGAGTCGATCAAGCAGGGCTTGGTCGATCGAAAGCGACAGGCGACCTTTCTTTGCCGGGGAATCAAGCGTGCTTAACATGACCTGCTCCTGACATGAATATGCGCATGATCATACGCATGTGCAGCCGGGAGTTGAACCTACAACGCGGTATTCGCCATTTCCATCACCACCCGCGCAATCTCGGCAATGCGTTTGCGGTGCAACATGGCTTCCCGGCGCAGCGCCTGGTAGGCGGCTTCTTCGGAGAGGTTTTCGCGCTTCATCAGATGGCGTTTTGCCTGCTCGACCAGTTTGTGTTCCTGCAACTCCTGGCGCGCCCGCAGGGTGTCGTCGCGCATCGCCTGCCAGGCTTCGAAACGAATCTGGGCGAGTTGCAGCAGCGGCTGGATGCGTTCATTTTCAAGGCCGTTGACGACGTAGCAGGCGACGCCGGCGGAGACTGCCTGGCGCATGGCGTCCTGTGATTCATCCTGGCTGAACATCACGATCGGGCGCGGCGTGCGTTCGCTCATCACGACGATCTGTTCCAGCGTGTCGCGGCTGGGCGATTCGGTGTCCATGATGATCGCGTCGGGTTCCAGTTCGTCGACCCAGCGTGGCAGGTCGATGGCGCGGTCGAGGCGGCCGACCAGGCGATGTTCTGGCGCGCTGGCGGCGAGCGCTTGCATCAGGTTGTCGAGCCGGCGGCGCGACGGGCTGACGATGAGGATGGTAAGGCCGGTGGTCATGGTTGTTGCAGCAAGCGTTTTAATTCCGGGATGCAGGAACCGCAGTTGGTTCCGGCTTTAAGTTGGATGCCGAGAGCTTCCACGGAACGTGCGCCTTCGGCCATGGCTTTGGTCAAGGGATGCTCGCCGACGCCGAAGCAGGCGCAAAGAATGCGACCGTTGTCCGCCATGCCCTGGCCGGGGCGACCGAGCAACAAGGCGCGCCGTTCGGCATCGCTCATCGTCTCTCTATCAAACAGCGATTCCAGCCAGTGGCGCGGTGGCAGGCGATCGGCTTCGCGTTCCAGGAAATACACCGCCAGCAGGCGGCCATTCTTGATCAACGCGCCGCGATAGCGGGTCGCGCCGCTGTCCTTCATTTCGATCCAGTCGCCGGCCAGACCGATCAGGTCACGCATTTGCAGCGGTGCATCGGTGGCGATTTCCAGCCCGGCGATTTCGTGTCGCCAGCAGGTTTTGCCACGTACCTGGGCCCAAAAACCAGCTGTAGCGCTGCAATCCAGCGCTTCCCGCGTCATCACAAAGCCATGCCAGCTTGCCGCATAAGCCGCCACCGTCACCGGCGTCTGCTTGAACTCGGGCTGGCCGGAAACCGGGTCGGTGACGGCGTGGATCAACGCACCGACCCGGCCCTGGCTGGTGAATTGATCATTCCAGTGGATCGGTGCAAACACGCTGCCAATCTGTTGTTCGCGGCTTTCCAGTACACGCGCCAGCATCTCGCCGTTGCCATTCGAGATGCGCGCCAATGCGCCATTCTTGACGCCAGCGCGGCGTGCATCCTGCGGGTGGATTTCGATGAACGGCTGGTCGATGTGGGCCAGCAGCTTGGCCGCCTTGCCGGAGCGCGTCATCGTGTGCCACTGATCGCGGATGCGGCCGCTATTCAGCGTGAACGGCATTGCCTGGCTGATCACGTGAACCGGCGCACGCGGCGTGATCGGCAACATGCGCGCCTTGCCTGCGGCGGTGAAGAAATGACCGTTGGCGAACAGACGAGGCGTATCTCCATGCGCAGTGATTGGCCACTGAAACGGTTGCAGGTCAGCGTAGGCATCCTTGGTGTGCCACGCCGAGATATCGAAATCCCGCTCACCTGCGTTCTCGAACCCCGACAACGCCGCATGCTCGCCAAAAATATCGGCCGGTCCGGCATAGCCAAAGCCCGCGTCAAACCCCATGCGTCGCGCCACCGCATCGACGATCCACCAGTCCGGCCGGACTTCGCCCGGCACTGGCAAAAACGCGCGCTGGCGTGAGATACGGCGTTCCGAGTTGGTCACCGTGCCTTCCTTTTCGCCCCAGGCGGCGGCCGGCAGTTTGACGTCGGCGTAGACGCTGGTATCGGTGCGGGAAACCACATCGGAGACTACGACGAACGGGCAACGCTGCAATGCTTCGACGACGCGGTCGACCATCGGCAAGCTGACCGCCGGATTGGTCGCCATGATCCACAGCGCCTTGATGCGCCCGTCATGCACCGCCTCGAACATGTCCACCGCTTTCAGGCCGGGCTGCCGCGCCATGTTCGGCACCTGCCAGAAGCGGCCGACGCGGTCGATCGCGTCCGGCGTGAAATCCATGTGCGCCGCCAACTGGTTGGCCAGGCCGCCGACTTCGCGTCCGCCCATCGCGTTCGGCTGGCCGGTGATCGAGAACGGCGTCGCCCCCGGCTTGCCGATGCGGCCGGTGGCCAGGTGAACATTCGTGATGCTGTTGACCTTGTCCACGCCTGAGGAGGATTGATTGATGCCTTGCGAGAACACGGTGACGGTTTTCGGTGTCTGCGTGAACAGCCGGTAAAACGCCGCGACAACGGTTTCATCCAGACCGCATTGCGTCGCCACGGTCGGAATCGACAACCCACTGACCGCTTGCAAAGCGGCGCCAAAACCTTCGACATGCGCTTCCAGATAAGCCCAGTCGATAGCATCTTCGCGCTTCAGATGATTAAGCAAGCCGTTGAACAGCCAGGCATCGCTGCCGGGTTTGACGCTCAAATACAGGTCGGCAAGGTCGGCGGTGGCGGTGCGGCGCGGGTCGATCACCACCACGCGCATCTCGGGCCGCGCCTTTTTCGCCGCCACCAGACGTTGAAACAGCACCGGATGCGCCCAGGCCGCATTCGAGCCGACCAACACCACCAGATCCGCCAACTCCAGGTCTTCGTAACAGCCCGGCACCGTGTCGCTACCGAAGGCGCGTTTGTGCGCCGCTACGGCGGAAGACATGCACAGGCGCGAATTGGTATCGATGTTGCCGCTGCCGATGTAGCCCTTCATCAACTTGTTGGCGACGTAATAGTCTTCCGTCAGCAACTGGCCGGAAACATAGAACGCCACCGCATCCGGACCGTGCTCGGCGATGACCTGGCGGAAACCCTGCGCGACGGTATCGAGCGCGGTGTTCCAGTCGACTCGTTCGCCCTGGATTTCCGGGTACAGCAAGCGATCATCCAGGCTCAGCGTCTCGCCCAGCGCCGCACCCTTGGAGCAGAGCCGGCCGAGATTGGCCGGGTGTTCGGGATCGCCGCGCACGCTGTAAGCCTCGCCCTCGCGCGTGACCAGCACGCCGCAGCCGACGCCACAGTAGGGGCAGGTGGTGCGGATGGGGGACGAAATATTCATTGCATTCAGTCGTTTTTCAAAGAGAGCCGTCATTCCGGCGCAGGGCCGAATCCAGTCGCAACGAACGGGACCCCGGCCGGCGCCGGGGGGTCGGCGCTCGTTGTATAACGACTGTAGGCAATGGATATTTAGGCC
>JBBQQT010000144.1:0-9023 GCA_038215555.1 Burkholderiales bacterium
GTCCTGGCCGCCAAGGAGTACGCCAAGATGGTCACCACCTCGAACCCGGCCATCATGGTGGCTACGCCTACGCGATGACTTACTTCATGAATGCAGGTTTGGCAGGAGTGGCGGTGCAGTCGGCTGGGTGCAGTCGGCTGGGATCAGGATGTTGGTGATGGTGGATGCCGCCAGTGTCTCCACCTGGACGAGGGGACAACTTGCCCAGGGCGTGGCTACCTCTGCCAAGGCACCCTTTGCGACGCCGTGTTCGGCTTGCAGCTTTGCCAGGATTGGCACTTGGGAGATGGACTTTGCCTCGGTGAAATCCATCTCGGCGTACCGGTCGAAGATCGGGTCAGACATGGACGAGATCAACATGCAACCTCAATCCAAGTGCCTTGATCACCTTCATGATGGTGGTGAACTCCGGATTGCCATCGGCGGACAGGGCCTTGTAAAGCCCCTCGCGGGTCAGGCCGGTATCGTGGGCAAGCTGGGTCATGCCGCGTGCGCGTGCGATGTCACCCAAGGCGGCACGAATCAAGCTGCCGTCGCCGGGGTCTTCTTCAAAGCATGCCTCGAAATAGAGAGACATGTCTTCGTCAGTCTTCAGATCGTCTGCCGCATCCCAGCGGGAGAATTTTTCAGCCATGTTTCACCCCTTCCATTCATCCGAAATCGCGATGGCGCGTTCAATGTCTGCATCCTGCGTCCGCTTGTCGCCACCAGCCAGCAGCCATGATTACCAGCGGGCCGCGCCGCATGAAATACACTCGGTAGCCAGGGCCATGGTCGATTCGCAACTCGCTGATACCTGCGCGCACCGGCTTCACATCACCAGGGTTACCCCCGGCCAGTCGGCGAATGCGGGCATTGATCCGGGCCAACGCCTGTCGATCCTAGATTCCATCCCGCCAGCGCTTGAAGGTCTCACTTTGAATGATCTCGAACATGGCTCAAAAGTAGCCTGTGGATCACCTGCCGTCAATCATGGTTTACACAGTACTGGATGGTAGAGAGAGGGAATGGCAATCACAAATCAGAAGGGAAATTGACTGAAAAGAAGCTTGCCGATCAAGCCGCAGCAGGGTCATTCCAATCTTGCTTACGCAACGATTGTTTCGATCTGCCACGGTTTGCCATGGGTTTGACAAATGGCAAACCCATGGCGTGGCTCTCAACTGCTCTTTCAAGGATCAGTCAGGTCTGCCGAGCTGAACCTGGCTGTCGCCGAAATTAGCCTGTGTTCAGCCGATTTACCGCTTTTTCCCGCCAGCTTGGCGACAGCACTTCCTGTTCGGCGATTTCCGCCAATGCGGCGCGATCCGGGTTAGCGTGGTGAAGTTGCCGGAACAGGCGCGTCAGCGGCCAATCCGGGTAGGGGCGTTGCATCAGCGTCAACGGGTCATCCGGCATGACGCTGCCGGCGGTCAGCACCCGGTAGTACCAGCCGGTGCGCAGGCTGACCTGAACCCGATGCACCATGTCGCTGAGGCCGAAGCGATGGTTGAGTTTCCAGCATGGGGTTCTACCTTGTGAAACCTGGATCAGGGCGCTGCCGAGCAGGAAGATGTCGCCCAGGCAGACGTTGTCTTCATGCAGGCCTTGTGTGCTCAGGTTTTCGCCGAAGCCACCGGCGTGAAACAGATGCGCCTGCTCGGGCAAGGCTTCCGCCCACGTCGCGTAGTGTTCAAACGGGTAGTGATGCAAGGCCTTGTCGATGCCGCCGTGATTTACTTTGTCGGCCTGTTCATCGCCGACCAGGCCTTGTTTGCCGAGTTCGATCGGGCCACTCACCAGGGTTTTGGCGATGCCGCTCATCTGGCCTGCCGGGCCGAAGGTTTGCACCCGGCCGATGCGCAGGCCGAGCAGCCTGAAACTGGCGATTTCAGTCACGGATCAAACTCAGCTGGCGCGTAATACCAGCGTCGGTGCGTCCGATTCCTGCAGCAGGATGCGGCGTACCCGGGCTTGCCAGAGTTGGCCGAAGGTGGCGCGTTCTGCTTCGTCGGCAACGCCGCCGACAACGCGGGCCATCAGCGGCGGCAGGTCCGGCGATGGTGGTACTGCTTCCGGGTGGTAATCGACCAGCACCGAGGCGCCGCTGTCGAGCCGGGTGAAGCGGGCTTCGGCGGCAATATCGACGTCAAACTTGAGCAGGTCGCGGCGTACATGCTGGCTGCCGAGCCCCTTGAAGCCGCCATCGCTTGCTGCACCCGTGATCAGGCCGAGCACGGCACCGACGACACCGATCGTGCCGGCATCCTGCGCGCCGCGAAGTTCAACCCGGATATCGCCGCGCAGCGGCAGGCTGTCCGGGTACAACGCGGCGAGTGCGCGGCTGGCCATCAACCAGGCGCCGGCGACGGTAGGGCAGGAATGGCCGGCCAGTTTTACCGCATCGGCATAGTGGTACTCGATCACGCCGTCAGTCGCGGCACCCAGCGTGTCGGCCAGTTTGTCACGCAGTGTGATGCTGGGAACCAACTGAAAGAATTCGGGAAAAGCCATGCTGTGCCTCTAAAAATGGAATGACGAGCGCTACTCTATTAGCGGACTTTGCCTGATGCCTTGACTTCGGGCAGGTCGTCTTCTGAAAACGGGAAAAGCAGTTTGACTAATCAAGATAACCGCCATGTTTCAGGAACAGGCGTTTCGTCTGCAACAGGTTCAGCCATTGCCGGATGGCGCTTGCGGCGAGCAGCAAGAGGCCGGCGATGCTGGTGAATCGGTTGATCGGTGCCGGCAGGAAGGGGGTGGGCAACAGCAGGGCCAGGCTGGCCAGATGCAGCCGGAAGTGAATCCGTGCCAGGTTGTCCGGAATCATCTGCTTCATGTTCGGGATGCTGCCGACCTTGGCATGGGTCTGGGTCTTGAGATGGAACCAGGCCAGAAAGGGCACGATTTTGTAAAGCATGCCGCCCACTACCGAAGCCACGAAACCGAGCAGGAAGGCGATGCCGAGGCTGATTTCGGCGGCTTCCGTCCAATCTTCCGGCAGCCAATGCAGAACCGGAAAGACCAGCGCGCTGAAGATCAGGCTGGTCATGCCGAAACGCCAGAAATTCAACGTGATATCGGGCACCTTCCGGCGTCGGCCGGCTTGCAGCCGCAAGGTCATGCTGGCGAACACGATGCTGCCGGCGCACAGCAGCAAGGTGCCGGGCAGGCTGAAGCTGGCCACCGATTCAAATTGCGTCGCCACGGAAAGCAACAACAGGCCGAGAAACAGAATCCAGGTCAGCCCGCGCGTCAGCCAGAGCGGATAAGGCCGCGTGATCTGCAACATCGGCACGACTTGATAAGCGACGCCGATGATCAGGATCAAAACCCAGCCGATCAGGCCCCAGGCGGCATGCAGGGAGGTTAGTTCGGCCATCGCCGTGACCGGCCACAGACTGGCAAAAGCACCGGCCAACAAGATGCCGAGCAGCAGTGTGATGACCAACGCCAGCGCGGCCTGGCGAATTGGCCAGGCGACCAGAGGCGCGGCGGTTTTGATCAGGCTGAAGCTGATGGCGATACTGAATGGAATCAGGCCGGCGGCCAGAATCCACATCCCGGCATACAGCCAGAGCGGTTCGCCCAGCAGGAAACCAAGCACCAGGCTGGGCGTGCCGACACTCAGTCCAATTAGGCCGAGCCAGCCAATCAGGCGCACCGCCGGCACTGGCGTGCCGAGCACCACCGGCAACATTTGCAGCAAGGAACCCAGCATCACCATGGCCAGGTAGCCCAGGGTGATCAGATGCGTCAGCGCCAGGCTGATCGGCGACCAGCGCGTGGTGAGCCAATCCGGCAGGAAGATGCCGAGACCGGCAGCAAGCAGAATGAACAGCGGTGCGACCAGGAAATAGCGCAGGGGCGCGCCGAGTGGCGGTCCCTGGTGAAAGGACAGACCGGATTCAGACATCGTTTTTCAGGTTGTCCGGCGGCGTTAGTCGTTCGATGCTGATTTCGTAGCAGTCGTCCTCGATGATGCGGGCGCGATGACCGAAGCCCCGGAGTTTCAGCTCGCTATACAGCGGGATCGGTTCACGATGGATCAGAAAATGAATGCCCTGGCCGGGGCGCAAGCTGAAGAGCGCGTTCAGCACACGTTCCATCGGTTCGGGCGGCTCCAGCCAGCGGGCATCGACCAGCAACCAGCGGTCGGGCTGGGCTTCTGCCTGACCCTCGCTCTCGCTGTCGATCATGCCGTCAGCGAAGTCATTTCGCGCACCATCGTGCTGGCGCTGTCGGCCAGCGCCTGGTCGGCCATCGGATAAAGAATCTGTTCTTCTTTCATATTGTGCTGACGCAGCAGCATCAGCATGGTTTCCGCCAGACCCAGGTAGGCATCGGCATCCTGCGTGGCAAGCGCTTGTTCCAAGCCGTGCAGGGTTTCCCGCATATCCACATGTTCGCTGCGCATGATGGCGGTGGGGCCGTGGGTCATGCCGGTTCGGTCTTCAAAGGCGGGGAAAAGGATGTTCTCCTCACGCGAGAAGTGAAGCAGCGTGGCGGCTTCGAAGGCCTTGAATTGAGTCGTCGCGGTTTGCCAGTCATCGTTGGCAACGGCGTTTTCGGCTTCCGCGAACAGGTCGTCGCAATGATTATGGTCAGCAGTCAGGTAATCGCTGATGTCTTGCATGTTGTTTCCCTTGAGTTGCTTTGGTCCTGTTTTGGGTGATCAGTGTTTTCGGGCCATGACTGGTTTCAATCCTTCAGCGCCAGTCGGCGCAGCGCCAGCACCAGATGCCCGAGACCGGCTGGCATCCTGGCGGCGGCCGTTTCAAGTTCGATGGCGTCGAGCATGTTTTTTACCGTCAAACCGAGATCGGTATCGCCTTCGATCAGCAGTTTGCGATTGAAGAACAGCGTGTCCGGGTCTTCCAGGCGCAGCGCCAGACGGGCGAAATCGGCGCCGGTCGCGGTGAACGTGACCTCTGCACGGGAGCGGCGTTCAGCGCGGAAACCATCGGCATGCAGCGTGAAAAACAATTGCAGACCGATATCGCGCACCTGTACGCAGAAGTGGCGGCCATACAAATGCGACCAATCCAGTTCGCGCAGCGACGGCCATGCCGCCAGATTGGCGGCAATGGCGAAAGCGCGTGAGGTTGGCGGCGTCAGCGGCCAAGCCGGCAAGATCGCGGCAAGCCGAAAAAGGGCGCACGGCAGGGTGGGTAAATGCAGCGTCGGCAAAGTCATGCAGATTCTCCTTCGGTGACGGGATGAAAGGCCATGCCAGCTTCGCCCAGCCAGTAGCCGTCACACGGCGCAGCGGGCATGAAGCGATCAAGTTGGGCGGGGGCTTGCGCCGGTTGGATGTCGCCATCGGCGAGGGCACGGAAGATGTCGACCACGCGTTGCATGTTGCGCGCCTGTGGCGACAGGCGCAGCACGTCGATGCCGGCATCCGTCAGTTCGTCGAACCGATGCGCCAGGCTCATCACCTTGGCGGACTGGGTCTGGATGCCGTTGATGGCAAGAAAGTCCTCGCCTTCGCGCGAAGCCAGCACCAGGCCGTCGGGATGGTCGAGGCAGCGGAACTGGCAGTCGTCCTTCTGCAGGTTGTAATGGCGTGCGGTGAAACAGCGGGCCGAGAACGCCAGCGGCAGGCGACCGTAGCCGAATAGTTCGGTTTCGAGATGAGTGACTTCAGGTAATGCGGCCAGCATTTGCTGAATCATCTGGCGCGGCATTTCGACTGGTGGCACCCAGCGTGTCGCCCCAATTTCCGCCAGCATCGCCAATGTGTCCGGGTTGTAGGCGTTCAGCGTCGGGCCGGCGACAAACGGGTGTTTGGCTTCCGCCAGCAGGCGTACCGCACCCCATTCATTGGCTTCCACGCTGAAGCGACCATCGGTGATCAACTTGCGCAGCGCCTTCAGGTCGGATTCCGATTCGATCAGCGTCTGGCTGGCGAGCACGACTTCCTTGCCGGCGGCAGTCAGCTTTTCCGCCAGTTCCAGCCAGTCCGGCAGACGCAGCAAGTGACGCTTCGAGCACACGGTTTCGCCCAGATAAACGATATCCACCGGCCAGGCGGCCGCCTGTTCATAAAACGCAAGGGTGTCCTCACGCGACCAGTAGTAGAGGAGGGGGCCGAGGGAGAGCTTCATACGCTTCACTTCCATGGCCGGTAATACGCACCCAGCGTGTTCATGCTGCCTTCCGATACCTTCGCCAGTGTTGCTTGCCAGGCCGGTTGTGATTTGAACGTGGTGCGGTCTTTCTTCACCGCGTCGATCGCGGCGCGCCAGACCTGGGTGACTTGCGCGACATAAGCCGGGCTGCGCTGGCGGCCTTCGATCTTGATCGCGGCAATGCCCAGCCGGGCCATTTCCGGCAGCATGTCCATCGAATTCAGACTGGTCGGTTCTTCCAGCGCGTAATAGGTTTCACCCTGCACCTCGAAGCGGCCCTTGCACAGCGTCGGATAGCCGGCCTTTTCATTGTCGGCATAGCGGTCGATCAGCACGCCATTGAGCCGGGTTTCCATGCCTTTCGGCGTCTGTTCCCAGCGCACCGCGTGGCCGGGCGAGCAGGCGCCGAAGGTATTGGGCGAATCGCCACAGGCGTAGGAAGACAGCAGGCAGCGGCCTTCGACCATGACGCACAAGCCGCCGAAGCCGAACAGTTCGATTTCGGCGTCGGTGTTGGCGATGACGTTTTCGACTTGCGCCAGCGACAGCACGCGCGGCAACACGGCGCGCTGGATGCCGAAGCGTTCACGGTAAAAGTTGACTGCTTCGTAACTGGTGGCGGAACCCTGCACGGACAGGTGGAGACGCAGTTCCGGGTGCGTCTTGCGCGCATACGCCATGAGGCCGGGGTCGGCCAGGATGATCGCATCGACACCGAGTGTGGCGGCGGTATCCACCGCCTTGTGCCAACGCGACAAGGTGGCCGGCTGCGGGTAGGTATTCAGTGCCATCAACACTTTGCGACGCTTGGCCTGGGCGTAGCGAATGCCTTCGGCGAGAGACTTTTCATCAAAATTCAAGCCGGAAAAGTTGCGCGCGTTGGTGTTGTCCTTGAGGCCCAGATAAACGCCATCGGCGCCGTTGTCGACAGCGGCTTTCAGCGCCGGCAGGCTGCCGGCGGGGCAAATCAGTTCAAGCAGGGGCGGGTTCGACATGTCATCAAGCAGATGTATTGCAGGGGTTAAACATACCTTCGTGTCTTTTATTGTGCCGAAAAACAAAAGCCACTGGCTATCAATGTTGCGTGCCTGCTCTGTATCGATGAAGCAGACAGTGCCGCCCGGCCAGCGCCAAGTTGGTGGCCAGCAGACCGTCAGATCAGGCTTTGACGATGAAATCGATCATCACACCGTCTTCGCCTTGCTCAAGATAATTGATCTCGACCTTCTCGCCATAACGGGCCTGCATTTGCTGCAGCAGCGGAATCGGGTTGTGATCATTGACAAAGCGCATGCGCTCTCCAGGCTGCAGAGAATCGAGCGCGCCGAAGATCGCAGCGTGGCGAAACCGCTTGGCAATGCCGCGGGCGTCGAAGCCATAGATGCTGTCGGCCCGGTTATGGTTGTGGACGATGGGTTGGATCGGGATGTTGATGTTCATGCTGGAAACGCTCAGGTGGTTGGGGTGGTTGAATACTTGACTGAATGGCTTGGGATTGCCTTGACAATTGTCAGTGCTCACCCTTGGTCTTGCGCACGCCGGCCACGCGGTTGCCCTGCTTTTGTGGACCGCCCATCGGGAAGATGTCGTGCAGGTAACGGCTGTTACCTTTCTCCGGCTCCCAGATTTCGCGAAAGTGCATGACCATGGCGCGGACCTGAGCCTGCACGCCATGTTCTTCGTAGTAGGCGCGGATGAAGCAAATCACCTGCCAATGTTCGTCGGTCAAGGTGAGGCCTTCCTTCTCGGCCTGGGCGCGGGCGAAGCCTTCGCTCCAGGCGTCCATATCGAGGATGTAGCCTTCTGGATCGGTGAGCACTTCCTGGCCATCGACCAGCAGTTTGCAGGTATAGATGGCGTAAGGGCTGGTGCTGTCGACAGCATCTTCCCGGTAGTTGATCTTCGGCATGTGGTCGGTGGATGGCATGGCGGGCTCCCGTTTCAACGATTCAATGCTCAAGGGTGAAAAATACCGCCGCAGCCTTGTTCTCCCTCGCTTGAGCAGGAGGCATGCGAAAGCATGCGGGAGATCATCTTGGTTGCGGCGGCGGAAAAACGAATTGACCAATGTCAGGTTGTGCTCGACCTCAGGCCGTCCGTTTGGCGCGCACGATCTGATACGCCCGGAACAGGTAACCGAACGGCGCGCTCCAGATATGCACCAGACGGGTGAACGGGAAGAACAGGAACACCGACAGGCCAAAGAAGATATGCAGCTTGTAGACGGTGTCGATATTGCGCAGCAGATCCGGGTTGGGCTGCAGGATGACGATGCTCTGCACATACTCGGCCAGGCGCAGCATCACCGTGAAGTCCTTCTGTTCGGCGTGGCCCATGGACCAGAAGATGGTGGAGAAGCCGACCAGCGCCGTCATGATCAGCCAGCCCAGAATGTTGATGTCCATCCAGCGGCTGGCGGCGCGCACGCGTGGATTGAACAGACGCCGCAGCCAGAGGATGGTGCCGCCGAGGATCACCATCAGGCCGAACACGCCGCCGGCGAAGATGGCGATGCCCTGGTGGGCCTCGTCGGAAATGCCCAGGGCGAGGAATACCGAGTGGGGTGTCAACAGGCCGACCAGATGGCCGAAGAAGATGCCGAGGATGCCGATATGGAACACGTTGCTGGCGAAGCGCATGTATTGCTTGGACAACAACTGGCTGGAATCGCTTTTCCAGGTGTATTGCTCGTTGTCGAAGCGAATCCAGCTCCCCAGCACGAAGGTGGCCAGGCAGAGATAGGGGTAAACCCCGAAAACGATTTGATGCAGGTCGATGTTCATCATGGTCTCCTGGTTAAGCCGCAGCCCGAACCAACTGGCTGCGTTGTTCGACCAGGCGGATCAGCGGAGCGTAAGGGCTGGCAGCTTCCTCCAAGTTCTTGGCCAGCACGTTCAGCACCTTGGCCCA
>JBBQQT010000145.1:0-9017 GCA_038215555.1 Burkholderiales bacterium
ACGCGCATCCAGGGCAGCAAGTTGTGGCACTTGGCATTGCTGGAGTTCTGGCTGCAAATGCACGTCGATCAGGCCTGAGCCGCCACATGCTCAGCCTGGCGCAGCAAACTCAACTCCAACGCCTGCGCTGGACGGCATTCATTGTCGTTGGCCTGGCCTTCGTACTCTCCTTCTTCCACCGCTTTGCGCCGGCCGCCATCGCCAGCGATCTGCAAGCCACGTTCCAGATTCACTCCGCCGCGCTGGGCGGACTCGCCGCGACCTACTTTTACGTTTACACGCTGATGCAGATTCCCACCGGCATCCTGGCCGACACGCTGGGCCCGCGTCGCATCGTCGCCGCCGGCGGCGTCATGGCCGGCGTGGGTTCATTGCTGTTTGGCCTGGCCGACAGCTTCAGCCTGGCCGGGATCGGCCGCCTGCTGGTCGGCTTGGGTGTTTCCGTCACCTTTATCGCACTGCTGAAACTCAACGCTGCCTGGTTCAACGAACGCCATTTCGGCACCCTCACCGGCCTCACCATCCTGCTCGGCAATCTCGGCGCCGTGTTGGCTGCATCGCCCCTGGCCTGGGCGCTGGGCTATGTCAGTTGGCGTGAGGTGTTTGTCGTGGTCGGCTTGTTTTCGCTGCTGCTCGCCGCCATGGCCTGGTGGCTGGTTCGCGATAACCCGCTGCAAGTCGGCTTGCCCAGCCTGCGTGAACTGGATGGCAAAGCCGCACATCCCGAACATGACGGGCACTGGTATGACGGGCTTGTGCGGGTTGCCGGCAATCGCGCCACGTGGCCGGGCTTCTTCATCAACATC
This sequence comes from Burkholderiales bacterium, assembly GCA_038215555.1. Lineage (GTDB taxonomy): Bacteria > Pseudomonadota > Gammaproteobacteria > Burkholderiales > Thiobacillaceae > PFJX01. The sequence continues at coordinate 807 of JBBQQT010000145.1, forward strand.
GGCATTTCCGGCACCTTGTTCGCCTTCGCCGGCCTCTGGGCAGTGCCTTTCCTGACGCAAGGTCATGGCTTGGACCGAACCGAGGCGACCGCGCATACCTCGATCCTGCTGGCGGCATTTGCCGTTGGCGCCTTTTTTATCGGCACGCTTTCGGATCGACTGGGACGCCGCAAACCCGTCGTCATCGTGACTTGCGGTCTATATCTGGTCAGCTGGTTGCCATTGCTGCTCGGCTGGGAATTGCGTCCTGGCTGGAGTCATGCCCTGTTCTTCAGCATGGGCCTCGGCGCCGCCGGCTTCACGCTGACCTGGGCCTGCGCCAAGGAAGTAAACCGGCATGCACTGTCCGGCATGGCGACCAGCCTGGTCAATACCGGCGCCTTCCTGGGTGCGGCCATTCTGCAACCGCTGGTCGGCTGGGCGATCGACCGCGCGGCGGGCGGCGCTGGCCTGACACTGGCATTGCCGCACTACCAGGTCGGCATTAGCGTGTTGTTCGGCTTTGCGCTGTTCGGCTGGCTGGCCAGTTTTGCCTTGCATGAAACGAACTGTCGTTACGTCACAGACACCGATTAACCCAGGATTAAGCAGAAATCTCGCCGCCCAGTTCCAGCACACCGGCCTGCAAACAATCGAACGCGGCATCCAGAAGTTCAGCCTGGCCTTTGACACCGAGATCGATTTCATAACGAAACCGCTGCTCCGGATCAATGCGCGGCAGGCTGAAGACGTGAATCCCCGGAAATTCCGCTTCCACCACCTCCATCAACGGCGTCAGGGTGCCTTCATTCAGGCCGCGCACGATCATGCCGCGCTCGGCTTCGGCACCCACGCCAAACAAGGCCCGGTAATGCGTTTCCAGCACCCATTCGATCATCGGCCAGGCCATGACCGGAAAGCCTGGCACAAAATGATGCTGTTTCAGGCTGAAGCCGGGTATCCGGTTGTACGGGTTGGGAATCAGTTCAGCACCTTGCGGCAGCTCGCCCATGCGCAGGCGCTGCGGTGTCAAAGGCTGATTGATCTCGGTCATATGCTGCGCAATCAGATCGCGCGCGCCAGGATGCAATTCCATCGGCACATCCAACGCAGCGGCGGCGGATTGGCGGGTATGGTCATCCGGCGTTGCGCCGATGCCACCGCAACTGAACACGATGTCATCGCTGGCGAAGGAGTGGCGCAACGCCGAGATCAGGCGGGGGCGTTGGTCGCCCAAATACTGCACCCAGGATAATTGCAAACCCCGCGCGGCAAACAGCTCGCGCAGTTTGGCAAAATGCTTGTCCTGGCGCTTGCCGGAAAGAATTTCGTCGCCGATGACGATGAGTCCGAAAGCCATGTCTTTCTCCAATATTCAAGCCGCTATCATCGCGCTATTTGTTTCAAGGAGCAGCCCATGAGTGCTGTACTGGTGTGCTGGAAATGCGGCGCCAGCCTGAAAGCGTTGCCATTGCCGTTGGGTCGCCGTGCCGAATGCCTGGCCTGCGGCGCGGAACTGCACGTTTGCCGACTATGCCGCCATCACGACACCGGCAAGGCGAAACAATGCCGTGAACTGGCGGCGGACGAGGTCAAGAACAAGACAAGTGCGAATTTCTGCGACTGGTTTCAACCCAAGGCCGGCGCATTTGACACGAACGCAACGGCTGTGTCTGCTCAAACCACCCCGCTCGAGAGTCTGTTTGGCGGTGGCTCCAGCGCAAAACCGGCAGCGGACGCGCGCAGCGAACTGGACAAATTGTTCGGCAAGAACTGAGGCGAAACCTTCCTACTGCTGCGGAATCTGAATTTCGCGTTCGCCGTAACGGCCTTCATTGGCACGCGAGTGGCAGGCAATGCAGTTGGCCAGGGTGCCGATTTTCTTGCGATTCCAGATGCTGGGGCGCACCTCGTCGTGCATGTATTTGAAATAGCCGGTTTCGGTAATGCGCTGCGGCGCCGCGTTAGTCGGAATCGCGCCATTGATGCGGCGCATCCGCATCGTGGCCTGGGCGCTGTCGGCGGCCAGATTCTCCAGCGCTTGCAGAATTTCCAGTTGCTGAGGTTCCTCCAGGTTGGCGTCCTCGCCAAAATGATTCTCCAGTTCGCCCATCATCTTGCGCCACGAACGCGCCGGCAACAGCCCGGGCGCATAGGCGGTATGACAACTGCCGCATTCGTTGGCATAGGTTTTGCCTGTCGGCATCGGGAAGACGGCATCATCATTCGCCGGCGCCTGGGCGATCAGCAGCGTCGCGCCGCCCACCGCAAGGATCAATGTGAGCAGGTTTTTCCAGGTAATGCCGGATGCGGTATTCATGCTGTTCTCACTTGATCGAAATCATGTAAGCAGTGAAATCGGCTTTTTCCTGCGCGCTGCAAGATCGTCCAAGCACGTCATTGCAGTTGCGCTTGAACCACTTTTCCACCTTCGCCGGGTCAGTAAATCGATCCTTCTGGGCAACTGGCGCCAGCGGATCAATCACCTTGTTGGTCTTTACATGCGAACCCACCGCTTTCGCGTTGTCGGTGTGACAGGCGGTACATGAATCTGCATTCTTGCCGCCGCTGAACTTGCCTCGAAACAACTTTTCGCCGCGCGCGGCATTCGCCGGTCCGGCTTGAGCAACCAGGCCGTCAAGAATCTGTTGCGGCGTTTCAGCCTGCGCCGTTGCCACGACCAACATCAACAACAAAATGCGTTTGATCATTCTTTTCCTTTCGATACTGATAACCGCTGACCATCGCCTGCGCCAGTGGCACGCCGTGACTGACCTCATGCAGGATCAACGCGGCGATGTGCAACACGACAAATCCCAACACGAATTCTTCCAGTACATCATGTGGCGTCTTGAACCAGTCTCTCATCACCACGTCGTGACCCAGCCAGGTCACCAACGGCCCACTGCCTTGCTCGATCGCGGCCAGCGCCAGGCCGGTCAACGCCATCGCCAGGACAATCAGGTAGAACACGATGTAGGCAGCGGAAGCCAGGGGATGATGACCAAACCCCTCCGGCTCGGTGAACCACTGTCGCGTGCGCAACGCTTGCCACCATTCGCGGCCATGACACATGGCGCCGAGTCGAGCATGCGGCGGGCCGTTCAGCCCCCAGGACAAGCGCGCTACCAAACCAATAATCAGGGCATAACCGGCCCAGACATGAAAACGCCAGAGTGCCGAAGCCTCTGGCGTCAGTTCAATCCAGTCCGCGACCTGAGCACTGATCAACAGCAAAAAGATTGCGAAACCGTTCCAGGCATGAATGCTGCGCAAGATCGGGTCATAGACCTTTTCCCGACTCAGCAGCATCCGAGCCATGTCGGTCAGTTACCTGGCGGCAGGCGCGTCATCATCGCCTTTGATCGTGATCAGGGAGGAAGTGAAAGCCGGCTTGCCGAGTGACTGGTAATAAGCGGAGATGTCTTCGATTTCCTTCTCGTCAAAGAAGGCCGTCGACATGTTCATCATCGGGTGCAGTATCTTGCCGGTCTTGTACTTCATCGTCTTCACCGTCAGCTTGTCGGCATTACGGCCAGCCAGTTGCAGAGTGTAGAAAATGCCGGGGTAAACATCGCTGCCGTGGCAAGCGATACAGGCGGTGGCTTTCTGCTTGCCAACAACCGGATCACCCGCCAGAACCGGGGTGGAAACGACCAGAGTGGACAGCGCGGCAGCGGTCAAAGCGAGTTTCAGAAATTTCAAAACAACCTCCAATGGAATTAAATGTACAAGACAAAGCATGGATAGAAATATCGATTAATAATCTTCTAATTTTCTTATATTGTCAATATTTCCAATGTAATCTGGTAGATACGTATTTTTTTTCGTTGCTGATTTTCAACATACTACTATGGACAAACAGGCATGCGCTGTATGTCATCAAAACGCCATGCAGAGATACTTGGTCTCCAGATAGGCTTCAATTCCCTCCGCGCCACCTTCACGTCCGAGGCCGGATTGCTTGACCCCGCCAAAGGGCGCGACTTCGGTCGAAATCACCCCTGCGTTGACCCCGACCATGCCGTATTCCAGCGCCTCGGCGACGCGCCAGGTGCGCGCCATATCACGACTGAAAAAATACGCGGCCAGGCCAAATTCGGTGTCATTCGCCAACCGAATCGCCTCGGCTTCAGTCTGGAACCGAATAACCGGCGCGACCGGACCAAAGGTCTCGTCACGACAAATCTGCATACTGGCATCGACATTCGCCAACACCGTCGGTTGAAAAAAGCTGCCACCCAGTTCATGACGCGCGCCGCCGCAAGCGACCCGCGCGCCCTGCGCCACGGCGTCCCGGATATGACGCTCCACCTTTTCCACCGCCGCGAGGTTGACCAAAGGGCCTTGCTCGACACCCGCATCCAGTCCATTGCCCACGTTGAGACGGCTCACCGCCGCTGCGAATTTGTCGACGAAGGCATCATGAATGCCGGCCTGCACCAGCAGACGATTAGCACAGACGCAGGTCTGGCCGGCGTTGCGATACTTCGAGGCCAGTGCGCCTTCGACTGCGGTGTCGAGGTCGGCATCATCGAACACGATGAACGGCGCATTGCCACCCAGTTCCAGCGACACGCTCTTCAACGTCTCGGCGCAGGCCGCCATCAAGCGCTTGCCGGTTTCGGTCGAACCGGTGAAGGAAAGTTTGCGCACGCGCGGGTCACGGGTCAGTGCATCACCGATCATTTCCGCGTCGCCAGTCAACACATTCAACACACCCGCCGGCATGCCCGCCTGTTCGGCCAGATCGGCCAATGCCAGCGCGGTAAACGGTGTTTTGGATGCGGGCTTGGCCAGCAGCGTGCATCCGGCTGCCAGCGCCGCGCCAGCCTTGCGGGTGAGCATTGCGGCGGGGAAATTCCAGGGCGTGATGAGCGCCGCGACGCCAATCGGCTGTTTCAGCGTGATGATGCGCCGCCCTTGCCAGGGCGAAGGAATCACCTCGCCATACACCCGCTTTGCTTCTTCAGCGAACCATTCCAGAAAACCGGCGGCATACACCACCTCGCCACGCGCTTCAGCCAGCGGTTTGCCCTGTTCGAGCGTGATGATGCGAGCCAGATCGTCGGCATGCTGCAACATCAAGCCATGCCAACGGCGCAGGATGGCGGCGCGCTCCTTGGCCAGCAAGCCACGCCAGGCCGGCAAGGCGGCATCGGCGGTGGTAATCGCTTGCTCAACCGCGGCACGACCCAACTTGGGCACCTTGCCCAAGGTCTCGCCGGTAGCAGGATTGATGACCGCAAAATCTGCCTCATCCATGATCCATTCACCGCCCACATAAGCCCTTTGACGGAATAACTCAGGCCGCGACAACTGCTTCATTTGACCTCTCCCAAGGCTTGCAGGCTTTCCGCTGCGATTTCACGCACTTCGGCGTTTTCATCCTGCAGAACGGCCAGCAACCAGGGCCGCGCTTCGGCCGCCTGAGTCAAACTCAATAAGTGGCTAGCATCGGCGCGAACTCGCGCATCTTCATGCCGGGTCAAGCCACCCAGATCGGCGACCATCTGGCGCAAGGCCGGCTGACCGGCGAATTCCTCGAACACCACGCCAAAGCCCAGCTTCACATTCAGGCTGGCTTCGGGATTGGCGACGATCGCCAGCAAAGCCGAAAGACGCGCAGGCTCGGCCTGAATCAACTGCAAAACTTGCGCCAAATCGGCCTGTTTAAGCAGATCGTGAAAGGCATCGCTCATGCCTTCTGCTGACACCGCGCGGCGCGCCCAAATCTCCAGTTCGGCTGGGCTTCTTGCGCCAGTCAACTGAAACAGCCCAATCCGCAGCCATGGCACGGCACGCACGTCCAGGGCTTGCGCAGAGTCGGGATGGCTTTCGATATTGATCGCCTCCAGGCGGCCGATCAGGCCGCGTTTCAACAATTCGGCCAAGCCCGACAACACGGCGGGGCAATGCGGGCATTGGCTGGCAATAAACAGCAGTACATCAGGGGATTGAGACGTGGACATGACTGGCGCGAAAGCAAAGGGATCGTTAGGCTAGCGCATCCCCCGTTCGCTTTGTAAGGAAACACCTATGACCGAGATCGACCTGTTCAGCCCGCTGCAATCAGGCCCCAACCTGCTGCAAAACCGCATGGTCATGGCACCGTTGACGCGCAACCGCTCGACCCCCGAAGGCATCCCGCATGCGCTCAATGTCGAGTATTACCGGCAACGCGCCAGCGCCGGGCTGATCCTGAGCGAAGCCACCTGCATCGCACCGGAAGCCGTCGGCTATCCGCTCACGCCGGGAATTTGGAATATCGCCCAGGTCGCTGGTTGGCAAAAGGTGACCGACGCGGTGCATGCAGAAGGCGGCAAGATTTTCTGCCAACTCTGGCACGTCGGCCGCATTTCGCATCCCGATCTGCAACCGAACGGCCAACTTCCAGTGGCGCCCTCCGCCATCAAACCGGCCGGTGACGCGATCACGCTGCAAGGCCCGAAGCCATTCGTAAAGCCGCGTGAGTTGGCTATCGAAGAACTGCCCGGCATCGTCGCGGCCTATCAGAACGCGGCTCGACTGGCGCTGCAAGCCGGCTTTGATGGGGTGGAAGTCCATGCGGCCAACGGCTATCTGCTGGATGAATTTCTACGCGATGGCAGCAATCAGCGCCAGGATGCCTACGGCGGCAGCATCGACAATCGCGCTCGCCTGTTACTTGAAGTCATCAACGCTGTTTGCGCTGTGTGTGACGTCAAACGCGTCGGTGTCCGCCTGTCGCCGGTGCAACCATTCAACGACATGCGCGACAGCAACCCGAAAGCCACGTTCAGCCGCGTCGTCGAACTGCTGGGCGATTTCGACCTGGCTTATCTGCACGTCACCGAACTCGGTTCAGATGCCCCCGGCGCCGCCGGCCCCTTCTTCGACCCGCTTGAACTGCGCCCGCTCTGGAAAGGCGTGTTCATGACCAACGCCAGCTATGACAAGGCCAAGGCCAATGCGGTCCTGCAATCCGGCCAGGCCGACCTGGTCGCCTTCGGTGTGCCGTTCATTGCCAACCCTGACTTGCCCGAGCGTTATCGGCTGGATGCCCCACTCAACCCGCCCGACCCTTCGACCTTCTATGGCGGCGCGGAAAAGGGCTATACCGATTACCCCTTCCTGACCTGAACCGCATGCCATTCAAAATCATCCCGGTCACCCCTTACCAGCAGAACTGTTCTCTCATCTGGTGCGAAACCACCCTTAGCGCTGCCTTGATCGACCCCGGTGGCGATGTTGATCGACTCCTCGCTGCGGTCGACCAGGCCGGCGTCAAACTGGAGAAACTGTTGTTGACGCATGCCCATCTGGACCATGTCGGCGGCGCGCTGGAACTGGCGCGCAAGCTCAAGTTGCAGATCTACGGACCACAGGAAGCCGATGCCTTCTGGCTCGACTTGCTCCCCGACCAGGCGCGCATGTTCGGCTTTCCACCGGCCGAAACCTTTCGTCCAGACCAATGGCTGCACGATGGCGATGTTGTCGAGTTGGGGTCACTACGTCTTGAAGTGCTGCATTGCCCGGGTCACACACCTGGTCACGTGGTTTTTTTCGAACCCGCCAGCCGGCATGCCTTTGTCGGTGATGTGCTGTTCAAAGACAGTATCGGTCGCACGGATTTCCCGAAAGGCAACCATGCGGCATTGATCGCAGCAATCCAAACCAAGTTATTCCCACTCGGCGATGATGTCGCGTTTGTGCCCGGACACGGACCGATGAGCACATTTGGACATGAGCGACTGCACAATCCTTATGTCGGGGGAAAGATGTAAAAAGGGGCTTGAAAAAGACTCAGACAACAAGCCGAGGTAAATAGCCCAGGCGAAAAAAAGCCGGACTCAGGTCCGGCTTTTTGATCAGCGTGAGCTGAATCGATCGAAATTAGCCAATTGCAGCATCGGCGGTATTCTTGTCGCCGGTGTTATCGACCCAGTTGACGACAACCTTGTCGCCCTTCTTGGCGCCCTTGACCTTGAATGCCAGGTAGGGGTTCTTGGAAATACCACCGCCCCACTGCGCGTTCAGCACTTGCGCGCCGTTCTCCGTCGCGGTGACGTTGGTGATGTGGTGCGCGGGCACCAAAGCGCCGGTCTTGGTGTCTTTACGCAGGCCAGTTTCCATCGGGTGGTTCATCAGGCACTTCACTTCGGCGGTGTCGCCGGACATGGAGGCGCGGATTTTCATCGGTTCTGCCATTTTCTTGCTCCTAAGTTTCTTTAACGGGTTCGGTTCAGTCAG
>JBBQQT010000146.1:0-8989 GCA_038215555.1 Burkholderiales bacterium
CGCCCGGCCTTTCGGCCGGGCGATGCGTGGACACTCAACACGCCCAAGGAGTAACCCCATGGTTTCAATCCGCGCCCGGCCTTTCGGCCGGGCGATGCCCGCCATAGGCCGGCATTCACGCGGTCGTCGTAAGTGTTTCAATCCGCGCCCGGCCTTTCGGCCGGGCGATGCGCCACTATCGAAACTTGTTGTTTCAACAGCAGAACTTGGCAAGCTTGCGCGAACCTGGTGGCGGCGGCAAGCGCGGAATTCAGTTCGCTGCTATCAAGACACTCCAACTTGTTAAAGAACATAGCGTTACACCAGGCGCGAACCTGCTTGGGTTTCATCGTTGCTTGGAGTTCGCGCGTCATATCAACAGGGGGCCTTCAAAATCCACTGAACGAAATTTGCCGAATTGCTTGACCCGCACTTCCACCGGTTCGGTGATGCGATAAAAACGCAGGTTGTCTTCCTTCTCGTCGATTTCCGTAAGCAATGTGCGTTCCAGTTGTTCGAACTGCATTTCGTTGACCTGACATTCGAATACCGATTTCTGTACTCGTTGACCTACGGCTTCGCAGGCTTTGGCGACACGGCGCAGGCGTTTTCGGCCGGCGGGGGTTTCGGTGGAAACGTCGTAGGTGACGATGATCAACATGATTACTTTGCCAAGTATGGAAGATAGCCTTCCATCTCGCCCCGGATGGCACGCGCCATGAAGCGGGCCTGGATCATCGGCAGCAGGCCGATGGGCATTTTGCTTTCCAATAGCGGATGGGTGATTTCTTCCTGTTTGCGCTCCTGCCAGGCGGTCACTACTGCGCGGCGGCCTTTTTCGCCGAGCATCACGGCGCCGCCTTCGCGAATCTCGAAATCGCCCGAAGAAAGTTGGCCCCGGTTGATGAGGGTGAGCGCGAGGCGATCGACCAGGATCGAACGGAATTCTTCTTGCAAATCCAGCGCCAGCGCGGCACGACCGGGACGCACGGCATGCAGGAAGCCGAGTTGCGGGTCGAGGCCGACAGCCTCCAGCGCTGAGCGGCAATCGTTCATCAGCATGGCGTAAAGGAAGGAAATCAGCGCGTTGAAGCGGTCCAGCGGCGGGCGGCGAGTGCGGCCATCGAGCGCGAATCCTTCGCGCATCTGCGGTTTGACGATCAGGTTGAGCGCGGCGAAATAACCGCGCGCGGCTTCACCTTCGACGCCGCGCAGCTCGTCCAGCGTGGTCGCCACGGCCGCCGCGCGCAATGAGGCGGCAAGGTTGTCGGCAAATCGGGTCAGTTGCGCGGCTTCTTCGGCATCGGCGGCTTCGCGCGCGCCGCGTTGCAAAGTTACGCGGCTGTTCCGCAGTTTGCCAGCCACGCAGGCGCGGGCGTGTTCCAGCGTGGCGACGGGGTCAGCGGCAGCTTTGTGTTGCGCCTGACGCAGCAGGATGTTGCCGGAAACCGGGCCTTCTAGCCGGGCTTTGAAGCGGCCGTGATCATCCAGCAGCACCAGCGATTTGCCTTCGTCGGCAAGCCGATGCATCAGCGCCGGCGAAACCATGACGTTGCCGAACGTGACCAGGCCGGCCAGGTGATGCAGCGGCACTTGCAGGCGTTTTTCGCGTTCCACGTCGATTCGCACGGTGTTGTTTTCCAGGTGCGCGTAGGCCTGGGGCGTCATGACGTAAAGCGTGTTCAATATGTTGTGCATTTTGTATTACGATATTGGCAACGATCTGAAACACAATTTGTATTGAAGGAGGATTGGCATGTCTACCCTGACTTTGCGTTTGCCCGACGAACTGGATGCGCGCTTGAACCGATTGGCCGCGCTGGAAGACAAGAGTCGTTCCGAATTGGCGCGGACCGCGCTGGATAGTTTTCTGCGTGAAATGGAACGAGAGCGCCTGATGGCCGAAATGGAAGCGGCGTTTCGCATATTGGCGACCAATCCCGAGGCGCGCGCCGAGAGTATTGCCATCGCCGAAGAATTCCTGCCTTTGGACAATGAGGCGCTGGACATTGCAGAAGGCCGCAAGCCGGGTGAACCCTGGCCCGAAGAACTTGGCGAGATTTGGTGGAAATGATGCGCCGGGGCGAAATCTGGGTGGCGCGTTTGAACCCGAACACAGGTAGCGAAATCGGCAAGGTGCGGCCGGTATTGATTCTGCTGGCTCAACGCTATCTGGATGCAGGCTCGCCGGTAATCATGGCCGCGCCGCTGACCACGCAATTTTGGCCAGGCATGGCGGCGTTGCGCTGCCCGGTGAGCAAACGCGACCGTCTGCTCAAGGACAGCTTCGTCGTATTGGAGCAAATGCGCACGCTTGATCGCAGCCGCTTCGGAGATATCCGCCTGGGCACACTGACCTCGGAAGAATTGAGGGCCATCGATCAGCAGATCATGACCATGTTCGGTGTGATCATTCCGTCGCATTGAACAAAGCCTCGCGCAGTCGTTTCCGCAGTAGCGTTTCAGCCAGCGCTTCCGGCTGACAAATCTCCTTCAATGAACACTCCCGGCAACGCGCATCGTTCACTGGCGGCGGCAACCGGCCGGAAGCCAGCATGGCGCGGATAGCATTCGCCGTTTCGACGACCAATTCGCGCAAGACCGGCGTAATGACGACCTCGCGCCGCCGATGGCTGCTGGCGTGGTAGATGGCGCCGCGCGGCACCGGGCGGCCGAGCATGTCTTCCAGGCACATCGCCTGGGCGGCGAGCTGGAGGTCGTCATACAGCTTCTGCCGCTTGGGGCCGTGCTTGAATTCGACCGGAAAGACGACACCGTCGGGATGAAATTCGACCAGATCGGCCTTGCCGATCAACCCCAGCCGGTCTGACCAGAGCGGTAGCGCACGTTCCACCTTCACCCCGGCCTTCATCTCGTAGCCCGGGGTGTCGACCAAGTGATGCACCGCCTGTCCGCGCGCGGTGTGGATGTTGTCGGCAAACGCCTGTTCCAGATGGATCAACCCGCATTGGCGTGGGCAGTAGGCCCAGTGCTGGAGCGCGGCGAGGGGGACGGGGTCGGTGTTGATCAATGGCTCTCCTGCCCATTGTTATCGAGAACTAATCTTCCAAACACATCACAGCAGGAGCTCATCATGGCGACCACCTTCGAAGAGGCCAAATCACTGGCCATGCAACTAACCCCAGAACAACGCGCCGACTTGGCCGATTTTCTTTGGGTGAGTGCAACCCCGCGCGAAGAAGTGAAGGCAGCTTGGGATGCCGAAATCGCCCGACGCATAGCTGAAATTGATGCCGGCACGGTGGAGCTGATTCCCGGCGAAGAAGTATTGGCTCGCATCGAGCAGAAACTTCGTAAAGCCGGCGCTTGAAACACATTTGGCCCCCATTGGCCGAGGTGGAATTCGATGCGGCGGTGGATTACTACCTCCTGTGCGCAGGGCCTGTTGTAAGCCGGAATTTCACGAGGGCAATCCACAGCGCCCTGGCATTGCTGGCTGAGCATCCTGCTATAGGGGCTCCAACACGAAACCAGGCCCGCTGAATACTGTTGCATGGATTTCCCTTTGACCTGATCTATCGATTGCAAAGCGACAAGATCGTCATCATCGCCGTTTCTAATCAAAGCCGCCGCCCGGGTTATTGGGCCGGGCGGCAGTAATCCTGCTTCAACCCAAAAGCCGCTGTAACAGGGCTTCGCGCGTCAAGCCATGATGTGCCGCCACGCTATCCAGAATCGCTGCCAGGGTGCCAATCCGTAACGGATCGTGGTTCGGGATGGTGATGTGATGCTCGCCATGCTCGCGACTGGTTAGACGAATGTGGCTACCGGTCTGGCGCGTCACCTCATAACCCAACCGGCCCAGGCGTTTGCGCAAGTCCGCACCGGAAAGATCGCGCGGAATCCTCATACTGCCAGGATTTCTTCGCGGGTGATGTGCAAGCGGATGAGGCTGGGTACTTGGCCTTCATCGAAGTGGCAATGCACCGCGTCCCTTACCTGGCTGTGCAAGGCCTGAAGGTCATCCGCCTCGGTAAAGATGTCCGCGCCCATGGCGCGGGCGACAAAGCCCCCCTCGGGGGCTTCTTCGACGATGAAGTGGATTTCGGTCATGGCTGGCTCCTGTCAAAAACCGTCGATTTCTTCCGGCACAAGCTCAGTCAAATTTGCCAGATCATAGGAGCCATCTGGCTTGACCTTCAGGCTGCGATGCACCTTGGCGGAAGAATACTGGCCCGATTTGCAGTTGTGTTTCCACCAGAGGGTTTTCAACACTTCCATGCTGCCGGCCGGGCGTGCGGAGGATTCGTCGTTCTCGAACAGCTTGGGCAACACCCGCTTGATGGCTTCTGCATCCGCGTCGCTGAAGACCGTTTTCTCGGCGAGTTGCGGGTTCATGCTGCCGTAGAACACATACACGCCCTGATCGACGCGATGCTTCATGCCCATGGTGTCGGAACCGCGCTTGCTGCCGTCGCCTTCGCCACTGACGCTTTTAGTGATCTGGGTGCTGGTGATGTCGATAGGCTCAACGCTGAAGGCGGATTGCACAGTGACTGGGCCTCGAATACCGATGGAGACGCCGGTGTCCCCTTCATCGTCGCTGCCGTCCTCTTTTTTCTTCCCGGCTTTCTTGTTGCTTTTCAGTGCAAAGAGTTGGCCGAAAGCGCGCACATCAATCCATTTTGCACAGGCCTTTGCAGCGGTCTTGGGTGCGCCCAAGTCCTTGCCCAAGACCAGTTCGGCACGTTCACGCAGGCTTCTTGCCTCATCTGCCTTTCGGTCATCGGACTGGACGAAAATCATGTTGCCGTCGTCCTGCTTGCCATCACCGACCCAGCGCTCAAGCAGCCGATCCCGAATCTTCCGTTTGATCGAAACATCCGTCATTTCTCCAAAGTTGGAGTAGTCGGTGCGCGGGCGGTTGCCATTCAGTGGGTCGCCATTGGGGTTGGCGTTCTTGACGCGAAGGATGACGGCGAAGTCGATCTTGTTTTGCAGTGTGGTCATGTCTGGCTCCTTGATGGGTTTATTCGGCGGGTGTTTCTTCGACGCTGGGGGGGTTATCCGTCTTGGGCGGATTCAGCGTTTGCCGCTGGCAGTGATAGCCAAGCAGAAATTCGCCGGTCAGCTTTCGGTCATCCAGAAAGTCGTCCCCTTCAAAGCTGGCAACGACCTCGTCGTGCAGCTTTTCCATTTCGTACAAAAAACCAGCACGTTTGGCGCGCAAACGCGATTTCGCAGGCGTAAGTGCCAGTTCGATGGTTCTCCAGGTGCTGACAGGCCGGTCGGCAAAACGCTGCATCAGCTTGGCGGCGGTGGTATCGCGCTGCTCGCCACCGACATAAAGCGCGCGGCCTTCGATGTGTTCCGCAATCGCCAGCAGGCGACCATAGAGGTAATCCCGGGATGTCCGGTCCGTTTCCAGTGTCATTTGATACTCCCTTTCCTTGAAGGAACCTCTGAACAGGGCACAGGCAATGCCCAGGTTTTTTTCCCACTCCCAGTGGTCCAGACCCACTCGGTTACAGGTTCTGCGTACTACAGATTCGACCAAATCGCGCGGCAGTGGCTGTCCATCGACGATGCAGGGCAATAGCCGTTCGACTGCGGCTTTGCGCAGCTTGTCGTCCAGGCGGCGACCGTAGGCAGCTTCGGCGATGTCTCTTGGGGCTGGCGCGCCGACAAATCTGGATGCCTTGCCGAAGTTCTGCGGCCAGGCATGTTGTTCATGCCAATGCTGGATGCGATCCAGGAATTCGGAGCCTTTCAGTTCACGGTAGAAAGTGATGGCCATGCGTCCAGGCGTCGCGGAATCTAGGCCCATGACGACGATGTCATCGGTTGGACCGAGTTTGGTGCGATAACCGCCGATGACCAGCTTCAAACGTTTTGCGAAAGATTGGCCCACATTTCCAGATTCGTCCAGGCTAGCTTCCTCAGTCGACTCAGCGATTTCTTCGCTGCTGAGAAACAGCGCAAGCGAGTCCTTGAATGGTTCAGGTATGGGTTTGCCTGCAACCGCCCAGGTAACGATGACCTGATCCTCGTTTCGATAGGCTTGTCGGTGGATGAGCCAGCGCAAGGCGTTGTGGGCTTTCTGGGTGACCTCAAAGCTGACACCGCACGCTTGCAGGCCGGTGACATCTGTAAACCGGCCACGAAACGTGTAGCCAGAGCTGTCATTGGCGCTGATCAGCTTGGCGCCGTCGCCAGCATGACGGACGCGTTTAGGGTGGCTCAGGGCGAGCGATGCTTGTGTTTCGCCTGTCACCATGCATAACCCCGATATTGCTTTCGTGTTGGCATCGAACCGCGCCCAGCATTCCTGCAAGTGGGCGTCTTCCCAAACAGCCGTGCATGGGTTGTTTGCCTCTCGTACGTGCCAACGGATGAAAGCATCGCCTTGATCGCGCTCACCGGCCTTGGCCGTCAGGAGACGGAAGATGTCTGGGGTTTGTTCTGTGCCTGTCCAGCGCGTAAGTAGCCGTCCGTCTGGACTTGCATGCAAAACCTTTTCCTTGACCAAATCGGCAACTACATGCCCCTTGCTGACATAAGCCAACACCGCTTTTGCTTTGGGGTGGCTATTCGGGGAATCACACCACGTGGCTAGTTGGGTTTCATATTCCGAATAGAACGATGGTTTCCCACCACCGAATTCAGGGTAGTCGGCGGCGCAGTACTGAACCTTGTCGCAAAGGGGATGAGGCGGCGGTGCTTTACCCGTTCTGCCAGCCGACTTTTCAGTAGCGGGGATCACGGTCTCCTCTTTCTGAACGATCCTCGCACCTTTGAAACTGCCATCCGCATCCAGCGTGATTTCCACATGGGCTTGTTGAGGGGTGTGACTGATCGGCATCAGGGTTGCCGACCCCGGCGGTTCACGCCCCTTGCACTGCTCGTAGGTCTCATAAAGTTTCTGAATCCAGCTCATGTCAGCACTCCCAATTCCTCTGCTTCGAGTTCGACGCCGCGCAGCTTGCCTTTGCCGAACTTCTTGGGATGCATTTCCCGAACGAATTTGCGAATGGTGCATGCATCAGGGCGTACGAAGACGATGTGACCATTGATCATGGTCGGCCGCCAGAAACGGGCATGGAGCTGGTTGTCGCCGGTTTCGTCGGGGTAGTCGAAGCCGTGAAACATCAGGCCGAAGGCAAGCTCACCTTCACCGTCATAGGGACTGGTTTCCGAGCCGAATACGCAAGGTTCCACATAGCCCTGGCAATCCCGTGTGCCGAGGAAGATGTCTTGTCGCCCACCCCGTTCCAGCATGCGCTGGGCAATGGCGTAGTGCTTCCCTTCAACCCGGTCGTCCTCCAGTTCTGCGCGGTGCTCGTTCCACTCGTAGTGGGCGCGCACCTGATATTCGACATCGGCAAGAAAAGTGTAGATGGCCAAGGTGTTGCCACCGCTGAACTCCAGCGGCTTGGTGCCCTTGGTCTGGGTGCGAATGCGCTTCATCACCCGCACTTCATCAATCACCCAGATAAATGTGGGCTTCCAGTAGATGGATTTTGCGATGCCCTTGAGTGCTTCGTAGGTGGGGACGTGATACGAGCATTTCTCGCCGCCGATCTTGGTCAGCGGGTCGGTAAACAAGGCATGACGCGCCCAGACTTTGAATTCAATGCTGTTTCGATTAGCCACAAAGAACCTCCATTTTTCCCTCTGGTGTTTCACTCAGACCGAATTCGGCGCTGTAGTAGCGGACATCGATCAGGTACAGGATGCCAGTTCCCTCCTGGATTTCTTTCACCACGTCAGCTTTGGCGAGCCGTTCAAGTACCTGCGGAAACAGATTAACGGTGAATTGTTGTGCCTGGCGCAGCAGTTTGAATTCTTTATCCGGTAGATAGGCGGCGCATAGCGCAGTAATAATTTCGCGCCCAATTCCGTATGGGACGATTACCCCCCGGGTGGGTGCGTCGATTGCCTTGAAAACCTTGGCGGCAGCCATGAAGGATTGGCGCAGGTAGATGCCGGGCGCTTGACCCTTCGTTCTGCCGTAGTCTGCTCCAGCCAGTGAGTTGACCGATAGCAGGTTGAGCAAGGTGTCGACACGGCCCAAGGCATTCTCGGAAACCGGGTAGGCCATGACCGGTGCTCGGTCAAAAAAGTAGTTCTGGTAATACCAGGCCATGGCTTCAGGCCCGATTAGGTTGTGCCCGTATCGATCCGGGTCGGCTTCGTAATCCGCCATGACCCGAATGGCCTTTTCCTGACCTATCCGGATATCTGGCAGCCTGTTCAGGTTTTCATCCTCTGGGCGTGGATTGACGATATGCACATGTCCCGGCTCAGGCCGACCGTTTCGGTTGCATCGCCCCGCCGCCTGAGCGATGGAATCAAGACCGGCGGTGAAACGAATGGCCGCGCCGAAATCCACGTCCACGCCGGCTTCAATCAACTGGGTGCTGACGCAGAGAGTCGGCATACCCCTTTCCAGCCGCTCCCGGACTTCGGCCAAGATGGCCTTGCGATGCGCCGGGCACATGCTGGTGCTCAGGTGGTAGACCGGGGTTTCGGTTTGCGCCTGGCATAGGCGGTAGATAGTTTGCGCCGAGTTTTTGGTATTAACGATGACCAGGCAACTTCCGGCCCGCACGGTTTCCTCTTGTGCCAATTGGGCAATTTCATCCATCGTCCATCCGCCTGGTTTGCGGCGATTCTTGACCTCGACCCGCTTCAAGTCGTCAAACAGCTTTTTCACATCCGGCATGAGTTCGTTGCCTTTTGGGATACGCATGGCACCTTTGTTTGCACCAACCTTGTCCAGAAGCGGCTGCGTGGCGGTGCATAAGACCACCGTGCTGCCACAGTGATCAGCCAGGAAGTTGATTGCGTTGTTGAACAGATGAACGCAGTTGACCGGCAAGGTCTGGATTTCATCGAAGATCAACACGGCATTGGCCAGTTGATGCATCCGCCGCGCACCGCGCGTACCCGCACCAAACAGGGTTTCCAGGAACTGCACGCTGGTGGTGTAGATGACCGGCGCATCCCAGTTTTCCGCGAGAATTTTTCCGCGCCAGGTCTGCTCTTC
>JBBQQT010000147.1:0-8881 GCA_038215555.1 Burkholderiales bacterium
CAGGGAATGGCATATTTCTGCTTCGAGTGTAATGGTCTTGGGGGCTGTCCGTGAATAATCTGGATAGTTATGGGTGTCTTGGTGGGATGCGATGCGAGGCGCCGGCCGCGCAGCATGGTCATTCCCCGCAAGCGGCCGGCAACGTGGCAGCGCGCCCACCAATGCAGCCCAGAATGTCCAGGTTATTCAGGGACAGCCCCTTATAGCAGTGGCCAGCGGCCAATCTGCTCATAGCGCGAACCATTCGCGCCCAGGCTGGATTTGGCCAGCACGAAATCCCGCACCGACCAGATGACTGGTTTCGGTGCGGGATTTTCCTTTTCTGGATCGCCAAAGACCATTTCCCCACAAGCCGCTTTGCGCAGCAACGTGACATGCGGAAAGTAAGCTCGCGTCTCGATCGTGAAACCTGCCGATCTCACTCCCTCGGCAAGCGCGAGTTGCAGCCTTTGCAAAGCGGTCGGAACCTGTTTCACCCCAAGATAGGCAATATGGTTGTGACACCAGCAACCGGCTTGATCAAGTTCCAGTTGAAAAGCAGGCGCATCGACGGCCTCGGCTGCGGCAAGCAAATCAAGCAAACGGTCTGACGCGACATTGCCGATAAAAACCAGCGTGGCG
This sequence comes from Burkholderiales bacterium, assembly GCA_038215555.1. Classification (GTDB taxonomy): domain Bacteria; phylum Pseudomonadota; class Gammaproteobacteria; order Burkholderiales; family Thiobacillaceae; genus PFJX01. Next base: position 622 of record JBBQQT010000147.1, read on the forward strand.
TGCAAGGTGTCCAGCCGGCTGACGCGGCCGCCCAGATGTGCATGTTGTTGCTGCGCCATTGCATGCAGGCGTGCGGCAACCTCGGCATTCGGCCAGAGCGCGAAAAACACTCGCAGCCTTGGTGCGTCAGACATGTCTGACGCCATCTCACATTTTTTTCTGGATCAGACAGACCGCTTCCGCCGCGATGCCTTCTTCGCGACCAGTAAAACCCAATCTTTCGGTCGTCGTCGCTTTCACATTCACCTGCTCGGCGGCGACCCCGATGTCCACCGCGATATGCTCGCGCATGGCGGCGATATGCGGCGCCATCTTGGGCGCTTGCGCGATGATCGTGGCATCCACATTGCCGACTTTCCAGCCGTGACCATCGAGCAATTCCGCGACATGGCGAAGCAATTTCCGGCTGTCGATGCCTTTGTAGCGCGCATCCGAATCGGGGAAATGTTTGCCGATATCACCCAACGCCGCTGCGCCAAGCAAGGCATCACAAATTGCATGCAACAGCACATCGGCATCGGAATGGCCGAGCAAACCGCGCTCATGAGAAATCTCAACCCCGCCAACAATCAGCTTGCGACCTTCGGCGAAGGCATGCACGTCAAAACCGTGCCCGATTCGAATATTCAGAATATTCATCTAGCGTCCCTCAACAGGATGTCGAAAAACACTCCGTCAACCCGGCGAAGGCCAGGGTTCAGTGGAGTGGGCTCAATAAAGCTTGCCCCGGAATGGTTGTATCCAGGGTCAACCACTTCTGGCCCCGGCCTCCGCCGGGGTGACGATTATTTTGAAATATTCACGTTTTTCGACACCCTTTTAACGTCAAACTCATGCTGCGATGCGGAATACCCGCATCCAGATATTCAAGCCCCTGCGCGATAAAACCATGCCGGGCGTAAAAGCCAATGGCGTGGATTTGTGCGGAAAGATGTACCTGGGCAAACCCGAGTTCTCGCGCACTTATCAGCGCCGCCGCCAGCAAAACCCGACCGACGCCGCGCCGACGCCAGGCTGGCAGCACCGCCATGCGGCCGATGCGGCCGGCGCCAGTCAATCGGACGATGCCAATCAGGCTTTGATCCGATGCGACCGCGACGAACCAATGACATTGCGCATCCTCGGCTTCCCATTCAAGAGCCTCCGGCACACCTTGTTCATCGATAAAAACAGCGCGCCGAACAAGGGCAATGGCGGATTCGTCAAGTTTCCAGTGGGCGGCACGAACGATAAAGGCGTGAGACATGCGAGGCAGGTAAAATGGCGCGGTTTTCAACTCGAGCGAGTTTGCCATGAAACTTTACGGCATCCCCAATTGCAGCATGGTCAAGAAAGCCCGCGCCTGGCTGGAAGAACGCGACATTCCCTATGAGTTTCATGACTACAAAAAACAGGGCGTTCCGGCTGACTTGATGAACACGTTGTGCAAGCTGCTGGGCTGGGAATCCATCATCAATCGCAATGGCCAGACCTGGCGCAAGTTGAGCGATGAGCGCAAAGCCTCCATCACCAACGCCACCGCCGCGCTGGCCTTGATGCAGGAAAACGCCAGCGTCATCAAACGTCCGATTCTGGACCGCGATGGCCAATATCAAGTCGGATTCAGCGAAGAAAATTACGCTGCATTCTTCGGAGAATAAGCTTGAATTTCATGTTTTTAGTTATTGTTTTTAATGTATATCCAGTAGCGAATCGGCATGCCAAGTAAAGCACTGGAATACACCCGAGAGCTGGTTTCGCGCCGTTCGCTGACGCCGCAAGATGCGGGCTGCCAGACCTGGTTGGCGGAAAAACTCGGCACGCTCGGTTTCGTCATCGAAAGCGTCAACAGCGGCGATGTGGTCAACCTCTGGGCGCGTCGCGGCACCAGCGCTCCCCTGCTCTGTTTCGCCGGCCACACCGACGTGGTGCCCACCGGGCCGCTGGAACAGTGGTCGAGTGATCCGTTCACGCCAACAGAACGCGAGGGTCAGCTTTATGGCCGCGGCACGGCCGACATGAAAGGCTCGATCGCCGCCTTCCTGGCCGCCGTCGAAGGCTTCCTCGCCGCCAATTCGGGACATGACGGATCGATCGCCTGGCTGATCACCTCGGATGAAGAAGGTCCGGCGGTGGATGGCACGGTGAAAGTCGTCGAGCGCCTGGCCGCGCGCAATGAATTGATCGACTACTGCATCGTCGGCGAACCTACCTGCGTCGACCGCTTTGGCGACATGATGAAAAACGGCCGCCGCGGTTCGCTGCATGGCCTTTTGCGGATCAACGGCATTCAGGCCCACATCGCCTACCCGCATCTGGGCAAAAACCCGATTCATCTCGCCGCGCCGGCAATCGCGGAACTTGCCGCCACCGAGTGGGACAAGGGCAACGAATACTTCCCGCCGACCACCTGGCAAATCTCCAACATGCATAGTGGCACCGGCGCGATGAACGTGATTCCCGGCCATGCCGACATCGCATTCAATTTCCGCTTCTCCACCGCCAGCACGGTCGAAGGCTTGCAGCAACGCGCCTGCGCCATCCTTGACCGGCATCACCTGGACTATGAAATTACCTGGGAACTCGGCGCCAAACCTTTCCTGACGCCGCGCGGCGGCCTGGTCGATGCGCTGGCAGGCGCGATCAAGGAAGTCACCGGCATCGAAGCCGAACTTTCCACCACCGGCGGCACCTCGGATGGCCGCTTCATCGCCGACATCGCGCGTGAAGTCGTCGAGTTCGGCCCGATCAACGCCAGTATTCACAAGATCGACGAAAACGTCGGCGTCGAAGAACTGGCAAAACTCGCCCAGGTTTACCGGGGCGTGCTGGATCGCTTGCTGCATGCCTGATCCCGCTGCTCTTCCCTTGCTGACCGTGCGCGACTGGCTGCGCTTCGCGGTTTCACGCTTCAATGCCGCCGAGCTGTTTTTCGGCCACGGCAGCAACAACGCGTTCGATGAAGCCGCCTACCTGATTCTGAACACGCTGCACTTGCCGCTGGACCGGCTGGATCCTTTCCTGGATGCGCGCCTGCTGCCGGAAGAAGCCGATCAGATCGCGCACATTCTGGATCGCCGGGTCAATGAACGCCTGCCGGCGCCTTATCTGACGCACGAAGCCTGGCTGCAGGGCTACCGTTTTTATGTCGATGAGCGGGTCATCGTGCCACGTTCATTCCTGGCGCCGATGATCCTGCAACAGTTGCAGCCGTGGCTGACGCATCCGGAAAACGTCTTCCGCGCCCTCGATTTATGTACCGGATCAGGCTGCCTCGCCGTGTTGCTGGCGGAGGCCTTTCCAGATGCCGAAATCGATGCCGTCGATTTATCGCCCGATGCGCTCCAGGTCGCGCAACGCAACGTCAACGATTACGGCCTTGAAGACCAGGTCACGTTGTACCAGGGCGATCTATTTGCGCCGCTGGCTGGCATGACCTACGACCTGATCATTTCCAATCCGCCTTATGTGAATGCCGACAGTGTCGCCGCCCTGCCCCGCGAATATCGCCACGAACCGGCGCTGGCATTGGGTTCCGGAGAAGATGGGCTGGATGCAACCCGGATCATTCTGCGTGATGCGGCAGCACACCTGAATCCTGGTGGTTTGCTGGTCGTGGAAATCGGCCACAACCGGGCCGAGATGGAAGCCGCGTTTCCTGAATTGGCGCTGGTGTGGCCTGAAATTGAAGGCGGCGAAGATACGGTATTTGTCGTTTCCCGCGAGCAACTGGCACAGCTTCATTAAGCAATCAGCGTCATCAAAACCATAATCAAGCATTCATACAATCCAACCGATCAAGCCAACACACGGAGACTGCCATGGAATACATCGATAGTTTTGTCGCCTCACTCACGGTGTTATGGGGGCAATTAACCCATTTCATTCCGCAATTGCTCCTCGCCATCGTGGCGTTGATTCTTGGCTGGATGCTGGCCAAGCTGGTCCGAACCGGCATCATGCGGCTGCTGATCATGCTCAAGTTCGATCGGGCAACGGAAAAATCCGGACTCGAAGCTTTCATGAAGCACGCCGATCTCGATGTCTCGGTGTCTTCCGTGCTCGGCAATCTGGCTTATTGGCTGACCATTCTGATCACCATCGTCACCGTCGCCGATACACTTGGTTTGCAAATGGTGGCCGACCTGTTCAACAAGGTCGTGCTGTACATCCCCAATGTCATCATTGCAATTCTTGTCCTGGTATTCGGCACCATCCTGGCCCGCTTTATCAACCGACTGGTGTTCGCCTGGCTCTCCAATATGGAGTTCGATGGCGCGCTGACCGTCTCCACCTTTTCCGAATACGCGATGATGGTGTTTGTTTTCTTCATGGCGATGGAGCAATTGCAGATCGCCAATGAGTTGCTGACGGCCGCTTTCATCATCGCGTTCGGCGCAGTTGGTCTGGCCTTCGCCATTGCCTTTGGCCTGGGCGCCAAGGATAAGGCCGGCAAAATCATTGACACGCTGCTTACCGACAAGAAGAAAACCTTCCGCGATTAAATCAATGAGTCAGTCGCCAAGTCAGCCAATGAGTCAGCCAATGCTTCTGCCAGACGAGTCGGAGCAATCAGGTTGAACAAGCTGGGAGGCTTATTCCTGCATACCGGTATCTGGCTGGGTATCGGCTTGCTGCTTTATCTGTTTTTTCTGCGGCAGGAAGCGCCACCCGCCCAGGTCATCGGCACCGACCGGATTGATCTCAGCCGCTCACGGGATGGTCATTTCCATATCGACGGCTCGATCCAAGGCACGCCCGTCAGTTTCCTGATCGACACCGGCGCCAGCACCGTCTCGATATCACAACAACTCGCCACCCGCATCGGCCTCGGCTGTGATCTTGCCGCGACGTTCCGAACCGCCAACGGCGTGGTTCAGGGCTGCAGCAGCCGAGTCGAAGAACTCGAATTCGGGCCATTCAGAATCGGCAACGTCAGCGTCGCCATTCTGCCCAACCTCACTAGCGAAGCCCTGCTCGGCATGAACGCACTGCGCAAGGTGCGCATGGAACAACAAGCCGACACACTGCGGCTGTCGGTTTCATTGTCAGATTCCAACTAGTCGCTCGATAGCCGTCGCAAGCAACATCACTCACTTTTTTTTACAGGTTTGGGCGACCGGGTGGGTGATAAACAATACCCGTGCAATTCAATCAACTACTCGATAGTATTTGCCATCGGCTTTCCATACACCGCGCAGCGAAATGGCGACCCGGTGAATAAGTACAACTAAGCCAGCAATTCGAGTTTGAGTTTGAGTTTTAGCTTGAACACTAGCTTGAATTTGCGATTGAAATCCAGCAAGCAATACGAATAAAGGAGTTGGTCCATGTTTATTTCCAATCACAATGATGCGGCCGAGACTGGATTTCCGCTTCGCCTGTTTTTTCTGCTGTTCACTCCGGTAGCCCTGCTGATCCTTGCTGGAGGCTGGTATGTCGGCAAAGAGCGTGTCAACGAAGAAATGTCGATGCTCCGGACCGTGGAGATTGGCAATGTGGTGATGGGAGTTCGCCGCCTGGATGACGAACTGCATCTACCGCTGCGCCAACTTCGCATTTTGGCGAGCGAGGCCGAGTTGGCGCGTGCCGTCAAGTCGGAATCGCCAAGCGATCTTCAGGCCGTGAAGGCGGTTTTTTCAAAGCTCATTACCTACACCGAAAGTTACGAAAAGATCCGCTGGATTGACGCAACCGGCCTCGAGCGGGTTCGCATCAACAACGTCGAAGGCAAGCCGCAATCAGTCGCAGAAGCCGACTTGCAACAGTTGGCGGATAGCTACTACTTCAAGCAAGGCATGACGCTGAAGCCGGGCGAAGTGTTCATCTCGCCGATGGACCTCAACATCGAGCGTGGCCAGATCGAGACGCCGTACAAACCAATGCTGCGTCTGGTCATGCCGATGTACGCTGCGGATGGCAGCCGCCGCGGCGTGCTGGTGCTGAATGTCGACGCACGCAAGATCCTGAATAACTTTACCGACAGCGTGATGGAAGCGCGCGACCACGCCATGCTGTTGAACAGCGAAGGCTACTGGCTGAAGAATCCTGATTCCAATCTGGAATGGGGCTTCATGCTGCCCCACAAAGCCACCCTGAGAGCCAGTTTTCCTGAAGCCTGGAAGGCGGTCTCGGAGATTCCTTCCGGGCAGATCGAACTGGCCGATGGCCTGTGGACCTGGAGCACGGTATATCCATTGAAAGTCGACGCTAGCCGCGACGCAAAAGGCATCCCGACCTGGCTCGTGGTGACCCATCTATCAAGCGAGCAAATGACGCCGCTGCGGCAAAGCGCCTGGCGCACGGTGGGGATTTACGTGATTTCCCTGCTTGTGCTGTATGGCGTCATTGCCGCCTGGCTGGCGCGCGCGGTGGTCGGGCGCGCCGCCGCAGTCGCCAACGTCGCGAAAGCAAAGGCGGAAGCCGAAGCGGCGAAAGCAGTGCATCAAGCCCAGGAACGCTTCCGATTGGTGGTCGAAGCCAATACCAACGGCCTGCTGGCGGCCGACAAGGATCGCCGCATCGTGCTGGTGAACCCGGCACTAGCCAACATGTTCGGCTATACGCGAGAAGAATTGCTCGGCCAGCCCCTGGAAATTCTGCTGCCCGAATCGGCCGCGCCGATGCATGCGCAACATTTTTCCGCCTTCATTCATAACCCGGTTTCGCGTCCCATGGGCAGCGGCCGCGAGCTTTACGCCAGACGCAAGGATGGCAGCCTGTTCTCCATCGAGATCAGCCTCAGCCCGTTTTATGAGAATGGCGAAATCTTTGTCGATGCCTTCGTGGCCGACATCTCGGAACGTAAGCGGAGCGAGTTGCTGCATCGGCGAATCGAGGCACGCCTGCAACTGATGATGCAAACCAACCCGAACGGGCTGCTGGTAGTCGATGATCAAGGAGCGATCGAGATGGCCAATCCGGCGCTTGAACGAATGTTTGGCTATGCGCCTGGCGAACTCTTCAACCGCTCACTAGAGGAACTGGTGTCCAAGGAAAGCCGAGTCCGACACGCCGAATTGCGCCAGAAATATCTGGCCAATCCGTCCATTCGCAGCATGGGTGCCGGCCTGGATTTATTCGGCATTCGCAAAGACGGCTCGACCTTTGCGGTCGAAGTCAGCTTGGCCAGCTTCGAGGAAGAGGGACGAAACTATGTCCAGGCAACCGTGATTGACGCAAGCAACCGCAAACCTGCCGCAACCTGAGTCAAGGCCAGCCTGTCTCTTGCAGGTTGGCTGCCCTGCTTTGCTCGGTTTTTCGCAACTTCTACATAACCTCTATGACACATCCACCCATATCTCGCCTGCTTCAAGTTTGGCGGGATAGGTCGTCAGCGGGCAGTCGGCCGGTTCGTTCAGCGGTTTGCCGCTTGCCAGATCGAAATAGCTGCCATGCAACGAGCATTTGATCGAACGGCCTTTGACGCAGCCGAACCAGAGCGAATAGTCCTCATGGCTGCACATTTCATCGACACAGAAATAGCCGCCCTCGGCATTCACCAGCAATAACGGCTTGCCGGCCGGCGCAATCCGTTTCATTTGACCAACGCCGAGCTCACCTTCTACAGCCACTGCAGTCCAGGTCATGATTTCGCCCTCTTCATTTGACCCGTTCCGCAGCACGGCCTGAATCCAGCGCGGCGCGCACGAGATCACCCGCCGCCCTGAACGAAGCGGCTTTGCCGACGTGATGCAGGATCAGGCTGGCGGTCAGCAAGAGTGAATCGTAAGTCGCACCTTTCTCGCCGCGCAGCGCGGCCATGCCGGCTTTCGCGGCAGCGGCAGCGGTGGCTTTGATGTCGACCGCGATCACGACTTCGTCGGCGCGTTCGGATTTCGGCAGATCGTCCGGCAACGGCACCGAGCGTGCGGTTTGCTCGATGCCGAGCGCGGTCGGATCGAGATCGATCTCATATTCCTCGCCATGGTTGTCATAGCGCGTCGCCTTGCCGGGTTGGCGCAGCGACGGAATCACGCCGCCTTCAACACCGCGAATGATCAGCGCCGAATCGAAGCCGGCATGCCGTGCCAGCATGGCGTAGATCGGCGGGTAAGGTTTATGGACATAACCGGTGACCAGGTGCGTTTTCTTGCGGCCGATAATCGGCTTCGATTGCGTTTCAATCGTGGTCACCGCCTGCCGCTTGATGATCTTGGTGCGCAACGAGATCAGGTCGTGCAAGGCCGGGCAGAACTGCGCCTGATCGACATAACTCCAGCCTATGGCCAGATCGCTCAGACGCGCGGCGGCGGCGGCGGGCGATAAATCGACATTGACA
>JBBQQT010000148.1:0-8873 GCA_038215555.1 Burkholderiales bacterium
GCTGATTCGCGCCATCGCGCTCTTGCACCAGTACCAGCGACCCTTGCGCAGTATCGCGCATCGTGGCCAGCGGCTCGACTACATCGAAGTGACGAAAGGCGATATTGCCCTGGCCAACCGCATTGCGCACGACGTGCTGGGGCGCACGCTGGACGAATTGCCGCCGCAAACGCGGCGCTTGTTGCGTCTGATGGTGGACATGGTGCGCGGATTGGCCGAGCGCCAAGGCATCACGCCGCGAGAAGTACGGTTTACGCGCCGTGACGTGCGCGAGGCGACCCACTGGAGCGATAACCAGTTGAAGGTGCATTGCGCACGGCTCTCTGAAATGGAATACCTGCTGATCCATGGCGGCAGCCGTGGGCATCACTTGCAGTATGAATTGCTGTACGACGGCGCGGAATCGGGCAGCCACCTCGCGGGCCTGATCGATCCCGCAGAACTGGATACGGAACTGAACAACGGCGAACGCAAGTTGGAGGGAGAAGCGTGCAAGTGGGTGCCAAGTTTGGGCCAGGTTGCCCCCAAGTTGGCCTCAAGTTGGGAGGCCGAAATGCAGGAACGGCAAGGCTCAAGCGCCGATTTGACGGAATCCGTCAAAAAGACGCGTCTACGCAGAAACGGCCCGGCCGTTTCCTTAGCCGCCGCCGTTGTGTAGCCTGCTATGCCGAAACGAGGCCAAGTCACCCCGCTGCCGGTGATCGGTCCGCCGAACGATCCGGGGAGCCTGTACTACCAGATGCAGCCGTTTCTGGCCTGGATGCGCGAGCGTAATTACTCGGAGCGCACCGTCGAAAACCGGGAAGACTACCTGCGTTACTTCATTCTGTGGTGCGACGAGCGGGGTCTGACGCGGCCGCAGGAGATTACGCGCCCGATCCTGGAGCGCTACCAGCGCTATTTGTTCCTGTACCGGAAGAAGGACGGCCAGCCCCTGTCCACGCGCAGCCAGAGCACGCGGATCGTGCCGATCCGCGCCTGGTTCAAATGGCTGACGCGGAACAACCGGATTCTGTACAACCCGGCGGCGGACCTCGATCTGCCCCGGATGGAGCAGCGACTGCCGAAACACATCCTGACGGCGGATGAAGCCGACCGGATCATGAACGTGCCGGACATCCGGACGGCGGTAGGACTGCGCGACCGGGCGATGCTTGAAACGCTCTACAGCACCGGCATCCGGCGCATGGAACTGATCGGCCTGAACCAATTCAATATCGATACGGAACGCGGCACGCTGATGGTGCGCCAAGGCAAGGGCAAGAAAGACCGGATGATCCCGATCGGCGATCGGGCGCTGGCGTGGATACGGAAATACCGCGACGAGGTGCGCGCCGAGTTTGCCCTGGCGCAGGACGACGGCACGCTGTTCCTGACGCAGCAGGGTGAGTCCTTCACGCCGAATCGGCTGACCCAACTGGTGCGCGATCATATCGATGCGGCGCAGATCAACAAGCGCGGTTCCTGCCACCTCTTCCGGCACACGATGGCGACGCTGATGCTGGAAAACGGCGCGGACATCCGTTTCATTCAAGCCATGCTCGGGCATGCCGACCTGTCCACGACGCAGATCTATACGCAGGTCAGTATCGTGAAACTCAAAGAGATCCACACGCTGACGCATCCGGCGCGGCTAGAGCGCGTCAGGGATGCATCAGTGGAAGAGGATGTGGACGTGCCGGACGCCGCCTCTTTGTTAGCTGCGCTGGACGCCGAGGCGGAAGAGGAAGCGGAGTGCCGTCCCGGCGTTGCAGCGGACGCGCCAACAGCGCGCGCCGCTGAACGCTGATGCTCGTAGGCCGTTCCGTCCCACAGGGATTTCCTTCGGTCATCACGCGGCTTGCAGGGCAACCCGCGCGCCGTCTCTGCGTCGGGGCTGGCTCAACCGGCAACGCCCTTGCAACGGGAGTTTACAGGCCACGTCCGGCATTGAGCCGGCCGCGTCCTGGCCGGCGCTGTGGGGTAAATACTGACGCATTTAACATAACAGGCGGTTACGCAAAGTGTCGCCAGTCGCCAACCGAGTTGGCTTGGTGTCGTCACCGCTCCGGGCTAAAGCCCTCCGCGCCCTGCGGGTTCGCGTAACTCCTGTTATGTCTTGCGCCCCGCCGCTTGGCCGCGCGGTCACGCGGTCACCGCGCTTTACCAGCTGTCTTGCGTGCTCGCGCTGCGCGCCAGCACGGCGGGCAAAGGCAACGAACCCCGGCCCACCCCAGGCCGTCTGCTGCGCTCGGGCTACAGCCCTGCGGGCGGCACTGCGTGCCGGTCTTGACCCGACTGCGCGCGGCGCTCTTGGGGAGGGGCCAACGGCGCTCGCATCGAGCGCCGATCAACCAGGAGGAACATCATGGAACGCATTGCCTTGCAGGTCGAACTACCCGATGAACTGGTGTGGGCCTTGGCGCAGTTCGTCAAGCGGCTGGGGTTTAGCGATTGCCGCGCGCTGGCGGTCAGCGACGAGGAAGCCCGGCAGATGATGCAGGCTAGCGAAATCCTGCGCCGTGCGTTGGCTGAAGCCGGCTACGCGCCGCGATAGGCCAAGGCGGGGCGGCAACGCCGCCCCTTTAGCCGCCGCATGTCGCCATGCGTTGCAAGGTTAAAACCCGCACCCCAAGGGTACTTCCTGCGGGGCGCCTTGCAACGCAAGGGCCAGCGTGTTCTTCCTCCGCCGTCAAGGGTTCGGGCTTCGCCCGCGATGCGCCCTGGACGGAATCGGCGCCATGTCAGCGCCCAAGGCGAAAAGCGGCGAACAGAAAAAACCACTTTGACGCCGGGCCGCTCAGGCGACGACAATAGCGCCCATGCGCGCAACCTCTAAACTCCTCGATTCCTTCTTCTGGCTTGTGCCGCTGCTGCTCCTCTGGGCGCTGCTGGCCGCGCCGCTCTCGGGGCTAAAAACCGCTTCCGGGCAAAATTCCGGGCTGGAAACCGCGTCGGGCGGATTCGCTCTCTGGCAAGCCGCGCCGCGTCTGGGTTTCCAAGGTTCGCCGGAAAAAAACGCGTCAGGTGAACCTGTTGGGGCAAATACAACAGGCGATGTGGCGGCTGCTAATTGGGGAACAGGTCCAGTGCGGGCACCAGCTAGGGCAATATTAGAGAACGAAGGTGTCTTAATTGATGCGTCGCACGGATTGCAGTCGCGGACGTCTGGACTATTCAAGGACGTCAAATTTGGCGAACATGGTGATGCAAAAACAACGTATCTATATACGGTTGATGAACGCGGGATAAATGTAATCTTGGAAAAAACTCCATTCCCGACTCCACGTGGAAATGTTGTTCACTCGAATATCAGTTCTGAAGCATCGATGGGTGGCGAGGCATGGTTTGGCCCCAACAATTCTGTGACGATTAATGCTGGCTCAGGGCGATTTGGCGATGCCGCTGGAATCACAAGTAAACAGTGGGATGCGACTGCTAAACTTTGGGAATCGCTTGGTTACAAGGTCAATGCTGTGCCCTTCGGGAAACGATAGAGATTAGGGAGAATATTCTGTGAAATTTTGGCAATTAGCTTCAATAACAAGTGATGATGTAGGAGTGATTACTCGGGTTGCTTCGACTCGTCCTATCTGGAAGCAATATGAATCGCTTTCTAGTAATTTTTCTAGCCTTGTGAAGGCGCAAGATAGAGTCGCGCTTGACTCGATGGTCACTACTGATTTTGCGGTTGCTGTGCTTGGAGAGATCCAACGAAATTTTTATCTGTCCTCTGATAACTGGTTGCGATCGTGGCAGTTAGATACTACTGATCAGGCCTTGCCGATTTTAGAGGCATTTAAGCGATATGGAGCAGACATTGTAGAGTTCGTGTGCGAACGAGGAGCGACTCAGATTTGATGGGGCAAATAGTGTAGGCCGTGGCGTAGTAGCTGACGCAAATTTTGCGCAGCCCATCTTGGGTAAGTCGGCAATGAACACTGCCGTTGACGTTCGATTTTCAGCAGAAGGCCGGGACATATATTCAGCCTTGGTAGGTCGAAGGATTGAAACTCCAGCAGACCTTACGAGCGCCATCATTAGAGGGGAGGTGCATCCCAGCCAAATTCCTGTTGAATATGTCCGTCTGGATGGGCAGAGTTTGATTCTCAACACAAGAACATCGACAGCGTTGCGAGATGCTGGCATTCCTCAATCGGAGTGGTACGGCGTTAATCGAACAGGACAAATTCAGATTCCTGCGACTGAATTTTCACCGGCGCGCACCTTCGATCAGGCGGCCCGGGCACAACTCAAAACCAATACAGAATACGCGATTCCTGGCCAGGTTGGCTGGCCGCAGTTACTTGTTCCTCGGGTGAAATGATGACCTTCCACGTTTCTGGAGCACAAAAAATTCTTGACCCCTATAGCGGACTGTCTAGCGCAGGGGAAAGTGACATTGATTTTCGGTCTGATGGCCTGGATATCATCATTGATATCTTTTTACCGCCAAACAATGGCGGCAAGACGCGTCAAAAGAGAGAGCTGCGGTTCTTTAGAGTATGCTCATTTCGTAAGGATTCATTTCCTGGGCCATCAATTCCAACAGGTATTTCATTTGATGGTATCGATATCTCAGAAATGTTTGGGTCATTAATCGAATTCAAACATTCAGATGTAGCAGACGCATGGACGGCTCATTTTTCAGGTCGGCGCTACATCAAGCACTACGTGATACATTTCCTGTCTGAGCAAGTAAGCATCGGCCTGCTTGCAACAGGCTATGAGCTTGGCGAAGTAACTGATGTTTGATTGGCTACGATGAATGGCGTGTGGACTTGATTCGTCAGCCAAACCCCATTCTCCGCCTGAAAGAACTTGAAGCCCTGCTGGTACATCCGCAGGGCTTCAATCTTTAGCACGACCGGTTTGCCGTAGCGCTGGCCGACAGCGGTAGCGGTTTGCACATCCTCAGACAAATGCACATGCTGTCGCTCGCCGGGCTTGAGTCCTTCCTTGAGAATCGATTCCAAGAAACGTGTCGCGGTGCCGTGATAAAGGAATTCCGGTGGCAGTTTCTCGGCATACGTGATTGCTACGCTCTCGGTCGAATGTCCCTGCACCGCACGAATCCGCAACCCGTCTTCCGAAATGGCAAAACGTTTCTTGTTGCTGCTCTCGACGACGGCGCGAATCAATGAATCATCCAGTTCGCGGCCTGATTGTCTGGCACCGGCAATCAGCGCCGCAATATCAGCCCAGCCTTCACTGTCCAGAGTCAAGCCAATAGCCTGCGGCTCGTGGCGTAAGACATAGCTCAAAAATTTACTAGTTTCCGCGTGTTGTTTGCTCATGCTTGTTCTCGTAAGGCTGTCGTATTTGACGTTGATTCTTTCGGGATAGTGGTTTCTGTATCGACCACGGCCAGCCCAAACAATTTCCGATCCTCGTTTCGGATCAGTGCCGTCTCCATCATGGCCGTGAACTCGGCCTCTGGATAACTTCCGTCTTCGAGCTTGGCGAGCACGATAGCCCCAACCAGAATCTTCCTCCTGGTCTCATCCTGGCGTGAGCGTTTGACCTCCGCTGCCTTCTTCCGCGCCTCGACTTTCTGCTGTTCCGCCTTAAGCTGTTTCAGCTTCTCTTCCGCCTTCGTAATCCGCTCTGCCAGCGTCCCCATGCTGCACCTCCTGTCGTCTAAATGACGCCAGTGTAGCGCCGCCGTTGGGTGCCGTCATCTCCCCGCTTGCCGCCTGATTTGATGCCGTGGTATGTTGGCCGCCGTACAATACAAGTGCGCACTTATGCAAACTCGTCGAGTTTGCGTGCGTACCTGCCGTAGGCCAGCCCCAAAACCGAAAAACCACCCAAGCCCGCATGGCGATCTACCACCTCAGCGTCAAAACGATCTCGCGCAGCGCTGGCCGCAGTGTCACGGCGGCCGCCGCCTATCGCGCTGCCGAAAAGATCATCGACGAACGCACGGGCGAAATCCACGACTACACGCACAAGCAAGGCGTCGAAAAGGAACCGCCGCCGCGCCTCTTTCTACCACCGGGTTCGCCTGACTGGGCGAACGACCGCGCCGCGCTCTGGAACGCCGCCGAACAGTCCGAGACGCGCAAGAATTCGACGGTGGGCCGTGAATTCGAAATTGCCCTGCCCGCCGAACTCAATGCCGAGCAGCGGCGGCACCTGGCCTATGCCCTGGCCGCAGAAATCGTCGCCCGTCACCAGTGCGCCGTCGACGTGGCTATTCACGCCCCAGGCAAGGGTGGCGACAACCGCAACCACCACGCCCACGTCCTGTGCAGCACACGCCGTCTCGGCCCGCTAGGTTTCCACGAAAAGACCCGCGAACTCGACGAAGTGAAACAAGGCGAAGTCGTGCGCTGGCGCGAACGCTTTGCGATCATCCAGAACCGTTTTTTACGTGAAGCGGGCCTGCCCGAGCGCGTCGATCACCGCAGTCTCGAAGACCAGGGCATCGACCGACTCCCCACGGTGCATTTAGGCCCGGCGGCGACCAACTACGAACGGCGCACCGGCCAGCCCTCGCAGCGGCGGATCGAACTGGAACAGGAAATCGCCGAACGGCTGGGGCGTGCGCGGCGGCTGGGCCAGCTAGAGCGGCAATCGGCGAGTTTGGAACGCGGCATCATCGACACCAGCGGCGACCTGGCGGCGGCGCAACAACAGCACGCGGGCCTGCAACAAACAGCGAGTGCTGGCCGGGCCGAATTCCGTGCCCGGTTCGCCGAGCGCCAACAAGAAAAAGCCGAGCAGGCGCGGCGGCAAGCCGAAGCGGAAAAGACCCGGCAAGTGGCAGAAATAGCGCGGCAAGCCCAAGTCCAAAAGCAGGCCGAGATTGAGCGGCAACAACAGGCGCAGGAAGAAGCAGAGGCCAAGGCCAAGCAGAAGCTGGAAAACGACCGGGGTGGCCCGAGTCGATGACGCGTGGACGGACAGTCGTAAAACAGAGATCGAACGGAGAGGCGTGACATGGAAGAAAAGCTGTATGGTTTGATGGAAATTGCCGAGCAACAGCAGCGGGCGGTGAGCACGGCATTAGCCGCCCAGGAGAAACAGCAAGCGGCGCTGGCGAACACGGTGGTTCAGTTGCAAAGCCTCATTGGTCGGCAGTTGGTGTCGGCTACGGAGAACGCCGCCCATAGCGGCGCGACCGAAGCCGTCCGGTGTGCGCTGGCGAACGCAGGGAAAGAGGCGACGCAGGCTGTGGCCGAAAGCTGCCGCCCTTTATTGGCGGGACTGGCCGGCGTGGCGGCGCAGGCGGCGACAGCGGAAAGCCAGCTCAAGGGCGCGGTCGGCTGGTTCGGCTGGCGTTGGGCCGGGTTGGCGGGCAGCATCGCCCTGGGCGCGATCCTGGCGCTGGTATTGAGCGCATGGGGCGCGGTCTGGTGGCAGCGGGCGCAACTGGACGAGCTGAAAGCGGAACGGACGCGGCTGGCTGAAGAGGTAACGGCGGCGAGAAGCACGTTGGCCATCTTTGAAAAACGCACGGGTGGCGTGCGTTACGTGGAAGGCAGTGATGGCCGCTTCCTGCTGATCCGCAATGACTTTGACAAGCTCAAGTGTGTGGGCGATGTGCCGTGTGCTCGTTTGAAGTAGTCTTTTTTAAGAAATAAAAAGCCCTCGCTACCCCGAGCGTTGCGGGGTACGAAGGCGGTAGCCGCTAAAAAAGAAGGTTGGCTGGGCTGGGTGTCAGTCCTTCTCTTTAGCCGCCTTGCTGGGCGTTTCTTCGGTGACAATCCCGATGGGCCGCTTGGGCGGATCGGGCGGCGTCATCAATTGGCGGATGGCTTCGAAAACCTGTTTCAACTGTGTCCGCGTGTTGTGCGCGAAGGTGTCGTGCTGGAGGGCCTGCGCTTCGGTCTTCTCTTCCAGATCGTTCAGACGGTTTGCCAAATCACGATTGGAGGCCAGGACTTCACGCAAGCGCACGAAAGCGCGTACGACATAGATGGACATTTCGACGGCATGCGGGCTGTTGAGCATGAATCCCGCCATCATTGCGCCGTGCTCGGTAAAGACGAAGGGCAACGTTCTGGAAAACTTCAATTTGTTGAGGTGGTCGCAATTTGCGACCACCTCGGCTTTCTCTTCGGCGGTCAGTTGGAACATGAAATCGCGGGGGAAGCGTTCCCGGTTGCGTTTGACCTGTTCGTTTAGCCGCTTGGTTGGCGCGCCGTAGAGTTCGGCCAAGTCGGCGTCGATCATGACCTTCTGGCCGCGAATGAGCAGGATGCACGGTTCGATGTGCAGTACGGGAGCCAGTGAATTAGGTTGGGTCATGACGATGCTTTGGTGTTTGGCTTGGGCGTTTGAGTGGGTTGCCAGCGCTTCGCATCGTGCATATGCAAAACACCGGCAATCATCGTTTCCACGGCTTCGCGTTCCTTCTCGTCAAGTTTCGACACCGCCTCGAATTGCAGTTTCAGGCGTTCATCAGGGCCGCGCTCGCCTTCTTCAAACACCAGAGCATCCAGCGATACATGTAGCGCCTTGGCTAGCCGAATTAGGGCTTCTAGGGTTGGTTGAGCCGTCCCTGCCTCATAGCGGCGAATCTGGTTGACATGCAGTTCTGCCGCTTCCGACAAAGTTTGCTGGGTAAAGCCTGTTGCTTTGCGGAGTTGAATGAGGCGTACGGGAAAGTGCATGGGGAGAAAGTCCAGCAGTTGCAATGCGATCACTTTAGCCCCCGTTTCCGAAAAGGTTTGACAATGCAACAGTATAAGGTATTAAAATAAAACATCAAACGAGTATTGACAGGTTTTTAGGAGGAACCCCGAATGCCCCGCATCCCCGAATCCGAGTTAGAGCGGCTAAAAAAGGAAGTGAGCCTGCTGCGGCTGATCGAATCGCAGGGGCATAAGCTGGTCAAACGCGGCAAGGACTGGGTGATGCGCTGCGTGTTTCACGAAGAGAGTACG
>JBBQQT010000149.1:0-8859 GCA_038215555.1 Burkholderiales bacterium
GTCTTCATGTTCATGCGTATCAATCTTGGAAATGAAGTTTTCATAGCCGGCAAAAATGATGATCAGCAGCAGATTGGCGACCAGCGTGATGTCGACCAGCGTCAGGATGGCGATCATCGCTTCGCCGCTGCTGCCGGTGAAGACCTCCGGCAAGGCGGCTAAAAAGGCTTTGACGAACTTGATCAGCAACAAGCCGATGCCGGCGATCAGGCCGACATAGAACGGCGCCAGCAACCAGCGACTGTTGAAGATGAAGAGTTCAAATCGATGTTCTAAATTTTTCATGTCATTCCTGTATTGATTGACCCGACCGGATTTTGATTTTAAGCATGAAAAAGGGTGCGACAGGCGCACCCTTTTCAGAGAAGGCAGATTCGAGATTCAGTATGCCGTTTTCACATGACGGCCGAATTAATAATCCTTGAAGCCTTCCACCTCGATCGCCAGCTTGACCTCGTCGCCGATCATCGGGATGCCGTAGTTCATGCCGAAATCGGACCGCTTGATGACGGTATGCAAATCCGCGCCGCACATCGGCCGCCGGGTCAGGAATTGCAGCGTGCAGGCGTAGTCGCGAATCTCCAGCGTCACCGGTTTGCTGACGCCGAGCAAAGTCAGATTGCCGACTGCGGCAACCGGTTTGCCATCCTTGAATTCAACCTGATTGGATTGAAAAATGATTTCCGGAAACTGCGAAGTACGGAAGAAGTTCGAACCGAGCAATTTCTTGTTCAATCCGTCATGACCGGTATCGCCGGAACTGGCATCCACACGGACATCAATCGCGCCCTGCTGTTTTTCCGCGTCAAACATGGCGCGGCCCTTGCTGCGGTTGAATTTTCCGCGCATCACCGAGATGCCCTGATGGCCGATTTCGAAGCTGGGGAAAGTGTGTTCCGGGTCGAGGGTGAAGGTTTCAGCGGCGTATGCGGCTGGAATCAGGGCGCAGAGCAGTAATGCGACAAGGGGCGTTCTCAGGCGGGTATGCATCGGGATTTCCTCACGGGTTCAACAGGATTTTGAAACGGGCTTCCAGGTCATCCGCCACCACCGATGGATCAGCCCATTCGCCGCCACCGATGTCGAACTGCGAACGCTTCATCAGGGCGCGACCAGAAACCAGCCAGCCACCGCCGCGCTGCGGGGTCATCACCACCGGCACGCTGAGCGGCCGGGTGCGACCCTTCAGCGTCAGATCACCATTCACCGTGTAGCTGCCGGCGTTGTTGCGTTTGATGGTTTTCGAGACAAAACGGGCTTTCGGATAACGCGCGGTATCGAACCAGGCCGGGCGCTTGGCTTCGCCGTCACCTTCTTCGGAACCGGTATCGATGCTGGCGATATCGAGTTCGACCTGAAACGTGCCCTGTTCCGGTTTGGCCGCATCAAATGCCGCTTTAACGGTGTAACGAGCAAAGCCGCCTTCTACCGGCACATTCATCTGCTTGATGACGAAACTAATCTGGCTTTGGCGGTAATCGACTTTCCAATCCTGCGCCGACGCCGGTGTTGAAACCGTGATTGACACCAGAGCCGTGAAGAATGCCAGGGTTGCGAGGTATCTCATTTCATTTCCTTGTTTGTCCTTGTTATTGCTTCTTGCCGAGCCAGGGAACCATTCGCGCCAGCACGCCATCGCGCCGGATATGGTGGTGATACAACGCCGCTGCTGCATGCAGTACCACCAGCGCAATCAGCAGATTCACCGAACCTTCATGAAGTTCCTTGAATACGTCCGCCAGTGCCTTGTCTTTTCCTACCAGGTCGGGCAGCGGCAAGACGCCCAGCCAGACCACTGGGAACCCCGCCGACGAACTGTGCAACCAGCCGAACATCGGCACTGCGATCAGCAACAGATAGATCACGCCATGCACCGCCGCCGAGGCTTTGACCTCCAGCGCGGTCAAGCCGGCGCGGTGATCGAGCGGATCGAGAAAACGGAACAACAACCGCAACGGCAACAGAAACAGCACCGTGATGCCAACCCATTTATGCCAGGAATACAGTTTCAGTTTCAGCGGCGACAGCGTCATGTCTTCCAGGATAGTCGCCAGCACATAGGCGGCGATGATCAGCAATACGGTCAGCCAATGCACGCCGATAGTCGGCCAGCGATAACGTTGAGTCATTTTTTCCTCACCTGCCAAGGGTTAAAGCCAGCGCTTTACCTGGCTGCAATAGGTTTGATATTCGTCGCCAAATTTGGCCAGCAAATGCGCTTCTTCATGCTGGATGACGCCGTAGCGCATCACCAGCCAGACCAGCGGCGCCAGCAGCAGCGGCCAGGTCGTGCCGAGCAACAGGGTGACGCCGAGGTAAATGAACCAGTCGAAAACATAAATCGGATTGCGCGAGTAGGCGAACGGCCCGCGGGTAACCAGATTCGACGCCGCCTTGTACGGATTGACCGTGGTGCGATGGCCCCAGATCGCGACCAGTGCCCAGACGAAGCCGGCCAAGCCGATGCCGATCAGCCCCCAGCCGATAAAACGCCCGATGGGCTCGAAATTGAAAGCCAAGGAAATGCGCTGCTCCAGCCACCAAGCCGCGTACAAGGCAATCGCATAGACCAGCGGCGGCGGCGCCAGCGTGGCGGGGCGAATGGCGGGATCACGCATTGGGAGATTTATCGCGGCGAAGAAAGCGAAATCGCGCGCAGGAATTCATTGCGCCATTGCGCGTCCTGCTGGAAGCAGCCGGAAAAGGCCTGCGTCACCACGCGCTCGTCACCGCGCCGGTCCTCGCCCAGCAACAGGCAGAGTTGTTCCGCCTCGATGATGCAGGCCGCACCTTTGGCTTTGCCGTGCGTCACCAGCGCCTCGACGATGTCGCGCGTCATCCATTCCTGATAGGTGAAACGATGGCCGATCGCATCGACCAGGCGCGCGATGCGGCCGAATCCGTGCAGGCGGCCGCCTGGCACATAGGCCACATGCGCGACGCCGCGGAACGGCACCAGATGATGCGGACAGACACCATGTACGGCGATGCCGCGCACCACCACCATGTCTTCGCGCAGGTCGGCGAAACCTTCGCCCAGCGCTTCTGCCGGGTCGATCTCGTAACCGCCGAGCAGGCGTTTTTCCCACAGGTCGCGCACCCGGCGTGCGGTCTTTCCGGTATGCACCGAATCCGGCGCGACACCGCAGGCCCGCAGCAGATCCGTCACCGCCTGCTCGAACGCCTCCGGGTTGAAGCGACCGACACGCGGAATGCCGATATGGGTTTGACCATCGGGGGATTGGCCAACGGCACTGGCGCCGCTGGCATGGCAATCGTCGTGATCGCAACAGTCGCTCATTTCAGTCCTTGATTGATCTCGGCCAGTTGGCGGTCATGCCGGCGGCCAAGCAGAAGTTGCGAGGATAGCGCGCCGCACAAGGCAAGGAACATATCCCATTGCGTATCCCAGACATCGCCCTGGGTGGCAAGGAACGCCACAGCTTCATCGCCGGAGCCGACCGCGACCCACCATTCGATCATTTCGTAGAACGCGGAAATCGCCAGACAAACCGTTGTGGTGAGGAAAAACAGCCATTTACCGGGCTTCAGCGGCGACCTGCGCAGCAGGATTTCACGCGTGACGATGGCCGGGATGAAACCCTGGGCGACGTGACCGAGGCGGTCATAGTGATTGCGTGACAGCTCGAAGGTGTCGCGCAACCAGTTGAACAACGGCATTTCGGCATAGGTGTAATGACCACCGATCATCAGAATCACGCCGTGCAGGGTTAACAGCGCATACACCAGCGGCGTCAGCGGAAAACTGCGGCCGGTGAGCAACAGCAACGGCAGGGCAATCAGCACTGGCAAGACTTCAAGGAACCAGGTGAAGGTGTCCTTCGGCTGGTAGCCGGACCAGGCCAGCACGAGCAACGTCGGCAGCAGCCAAAGGCGCGGATCAATCTTTGTCGGGTTCGACTGCATCGTCCTTGTCTCTCGTGCCTGCATCCGCCACACCGTTGTTTTTCGCTACTTTCAGCTTGCTCGACCAGCGCTTGTCCGGCACCACCTGCATCTTGAACGCGGGCGTGCGCACCGCCTTGGCCACCGGGCTGCGGGGATGGCGTGGAGTACCAGACACGCGCTTGCTCATGGCGTAACCCGCAGACCATGTTGTAGGTGCGAATTTATTTGCACAGAAGTCATTGATTGTGCGAATAAATTCGCACCTACAACGTACGTTTTCATTTGTCTATGCACAGCCTGAGCGCTTCGCGCCAATCCGGCAGCCGCACCCCGAAAACCCGCGCCAGCTTGTCGTTGTTGAGGCGTGAATTGAACGGCCGTTTGGCCGGCGTCGGGTAGTCGATGCTCGGGATGGGCAGCAGACGGGTCGCTGAATCCGGATCATCCAGATCGAGAATCGCCCGCGCGAAGCCATGCCAGCTGGTCTCGCCGGCATTGGTCATGTGATAGACGCCCCAGGGTGCAGGCTTGTCGGCGCCAATCGCAGGCGAACCCAACTGCGCAATCACCTGCGCCGTCGCATCCGCCAGACTGCGGCACCAGGTCGGCGCGCCAATCTGGTCGGCGACGATCTTCAGTTCCGGCCGCTCGCGCATCAGTCGGCGCATGGTCAGCAGGAAGTTGGCGCCACGCGCGCCATACACCCAGGAGGTACGAAAGATCAGGTGTCTGCTGCAATTGGCCTGAATCGCCTGTTCGCCGGCCAGCTTGCTGGCGCCATAGACGTTGAGTGGCCCGCTGGCATCGGTTTCGATGCGAGCCTGTTCGCCGCTGCCGTCGAACACATAGTCGGTTGAATAGTGCACCAGCAGCGCGCCCAGTTTTTCCGCTTCTTCGGCCAGCACGCCAGGGGCGGTTGCATTCAGTGCATAAGCGCGCTCGGCCTCGCTCTCGGCTTTATCGACCGCGGTATGCGCCGCCGGGTTGACGATGATGCTCGGCTTGATCTCCGCGACCACGCGGCGGATGGCATCAGCATCGGTCAGGTCAAGTTGGCTGGAGTCGAGAGCGACAACTTCACCCAGCGTCGACAAGCTTCGCGCCAGTTCCCAGCCGACCTGGCCGCGGCTGCCGGTAAGCAGGATTTTGCCGCGCAAACTCATCGGGCTAGTCATTCATACACCTCGGCATCTTTCAGCATCGCAGCAATCTCATCCTTGCCGGAGAGTTGTGGTTGCGCGCTGGGCAAGCCGGCCAACGGCCACGCAATGCCGATGTCGGGATCATTCCAGCGCACGCCGCGATCCCACTGCGGCGCATACAGCGAGGTGGTCTTGTAAAGGAAGTCGGCGGCTTCCGACAACACCAGAAAGCCATGCCCGAAACCCGGCGGCACCCACATCATGCGTTTGTTGTCGGCGGAAAGTTCGTGCCCGGTCCACTGACCAAAACGCGGCGAACTTTTGCGCAGATCGACCGCTACATCGAACACGCTGCCTGCGACTACGCGCACCAGCTTGCCCTGCGGCTGGTTGAGTTGGTAATGAATGCCGCGCAAAACGCCCTGCGCGGAACGGGAATGATTGTCCTGCACGAAGTCGATGTTCAATTCCAGATCGGCAAAGGTCTGCCGGTTCCAACTTTCCAGAAAGAAGCCGCGTGCATCGCCGAATACCTTGGGTTCCAGCAACAAGACTTCGGGAAGATTGGTTTCAATGATGTTCATCAAAACACCCGCTCATTCAGCATCGCCAGCAAATACTGGCCATAAGCATTCTTCTTCAACGGTTCCGCCAGTTTGGCGACCTGCTCTGCGTCGATATAGCCTTGGCGGTAGGCGATTTCTTCCGGGCAGGCGATCTTCAAACCCTGACGTTTTTCGATGGTCTGGATAAACAACGAGGCTTCCAGCAACGATTCATGCGTGCCGGTATCCAGCCAGGCCAGACCGCGCCCCATGATCGAAACATTGAGAGTGCTCCATTCCAGGTATTGCCGATTGACGTCGGTGATCTCCAGTTCGCCGCGCGGCGAGGGTTTCATCGTGCGGGCGATTTCGACCACCCGGTTGTCGTAGAAATACAGGCCGGTCACCGCGTAATTCGACTTCGGCTGTTTCGGCTTTTCTTCCAGGCTGATCGCCTTGCCGGCGGCGTCGAACTCGACCACGCCATAGCGTTCTGGATCGTGCACGCGGTAGGCAAACACCGTCGCACCGTGCTCGCTGGCGTTGGCGGCGCGCAGATCGTGCGCCATCTCATGGCCGTAGAAGATGTTGTCACCCAGCACCAGCGCGGATGGCTCATTGCCGACAAAATCGGCACCGATGATGAAGGCCTGCGCCAGGCCATCCGGGCTGGGTTGCACCGCGTATTGCAGATTGATGCCCCACTGGCTGCCATCGCCCAGAAGTTGCTCGAAACGCGGTGTGTCCTGCGGCGTCGAGATGATCAGAATGTCGCGAATCCCGGCCAGCATCAGCGTGGTCATCGGATGGTAGATCATCGGCTTGTCATAGATCGGCAGCAATTGCTTCGACACCGCCAACGTGGCCGGATACAGCCGGGTGCCGGAACCACCGGCGAGGATGAGGCCTTTACGGGTCATGTCAATTTTCCTGATCGATTTGTCGTGAGAATAAATTGGCGGCTTCGGCCAGCTCTGCCACCACCATGCTGGGCAATTTCTGGCGACGCCATTCGGTGTAGCCGCAAGAATTCCGAAATTCCTGGATGACAGTGCACTGCCCTGCAACCTGCGATCCGTCGAGATTGGCATTACTCATGCCGCTTCCAGTTCGACATGAACACGCTGCCCCAGGGCCGCTGCGATGTTGACCAGGGCATCCAGTGAAAACCGAGATAGACGACCTCGTAACAGGTCATTGATTCGCGGTTGCGTCACACCGCAATGGCGAGAAGCTTCGGCCTGCGTCCAATTTTTTTCCTGGATCACCGCCGCGATCTTGTGCATCAACTCGGAACGCACGCGCATGTTCATCGCTTCTTGCGAAGTATCGGCAATCGCATCCCACACGCTTGCATAACTTTCGGCCTTGTTCTCTACCTTGTTCTCGACTTTGCTCATATGCCACCTCGAATCAATCGATCCAGACGTTGCTTGGCGATTTCGATGTCACGCTCGGCAGTTGCCTGGGTTTTCTTCTGGAAGGCATGCGGTACATAAACAGCGTCAGCCATCCTTGCCAGATATATCACCCGAAACGTGCCGGCCTCATCCCGGATGCGTAACTCTTCGACCCCTTTGCCAATCGATGGCATCGGTTTGAAATCGTCGGGTTGCATGCCACGCTGCACTTGATCCAGTTGATGGCAAGCATCCTGACGTGCATCTGCGGAAAAAGCCCGCAAGCACTTTAGGGAGTCACCGAGGAATCGTATCGGTTTCACGAATTATGTCCGTTTGGATATATCTGGCAAGTTGTTACGTTCAGCCGTACTGCTTGTCCGTCCATTCCCGATACGCGCCGCTGGCCACATTCTCCACCCAGCCCATATTGTCCAGATACCACTGCACGGTTTTGCGGATCCCCGTTTCAAAGGTTTCGGCGGGCTTCCAACCAAACTCACGGTGAATCTTGGTCGCGTCGATGGCATAACGGCGGTCGTGGCCAGGGCGGTCTTTTACATAGGTGATCAGGCGGGTGGCGGGGCCGTCCGGCTTGGGCTGAAACTCGTCGAGCAGGCCGCAGACGCGGTGCACGATATCGAGATTGGGCATCTCGTTCCAGCCGCCGATGTTGTAGGTCTCGCCGACCCGGCCCTTGTCCAGCACGACGCGGATCGCAGCGCAGTGGTCGGAGACGTACAGCCAATCGCGCACGTTCATGCCGTCGCCGTAGATCGGCAGCGGTTTGCCGCGGGTGGCGTTGAGGATCATCAGCGGGATCAGCTTCTCCGGAAACTGATACGGACCATAGTTGTTGGAACAGTTGGTGGTCAGCACTGGCAGGCCGTAGGTGTGGTGATAGGCGCGCACCAGATGGTCGGAACTGGCCTTGCTGGCGGAGTACGGGCTGTTCGGGGCGAACGGGGTGTCTTCGGTGAACGGCGCATCTTCCTTGCCGAGCGAGCCGTAAACCTCGTCAGTGGAAACGTGCAGGAAGCGGAACGCGGCCTTGTCGGCCTCGCCCAGGCTGTTCCAGTAGCCGCGCACTTCTTCGAGCAGGTGGAAGGTGCCGACGATATTGGTCTTGATGAAGTCTTCCGGGCCGTGAATGGAACGATCGACGTGCGATTCGGCAGCGAAATTGATGATCGCGCGCGGCTGATGTTCTGCCAGCAGTTTGCCGACTAGGGCGCGGTCGCCAATGTCGCCCTGCACGAAGATGTGCCGACTGTCACCCTTGAGGCTGGCGAGGTTTTCCAGGTTGCCAGCGTAAGTGAGTTTGTCCAGGTTGATGACCGGCTCGGCGTGTTGCGCCAGCCAGTCAATTACAAAATTTGCGCCGATGAAGCCGGCGCCGCCAGTGACCAGAATCATATTTTCCCCTTGCTTTCGTAGGGTGCGCCATGCGCACCGATCAATGTTGAATGGTGCGCACGGCGCACCCTACCCGTCCTCAATCACCGTAACCCTTCGGATTCATCGACTGCCAACGCCAGGTGTCTTCGCACATTTCCACCAGATCGTGAGTCGCCCGCCAACCGAGTTCTTTTGCTGCCAGAGACGGATCGGCATAACACTGCGCGATATCGCCAACACGGCGCGGCCCGATCTTGTAAGGCACCGACTGCTCACTGGCGATTTCGAACGCGCGCGCCATATCAATGACGCTGTAGCCCTGGCCAGTGCCCAGGTTCCAGATGCGCACGCCGGGCACTTCCGCCAGTTTCTCGACGGCTTTGATGTGGCCCAGCACCAGATCGACGACATGGATGTAGTCGCGCACGCCGGTACCGTCCTGCGTCGGGTAATCATCGCCCCAGA
>JBBQQT010000150.1:0-8784 GCA_038215555.1 Burkholderiales bacterium
TGCTGCGCGGCAGTCGCTTCCCAACCGCCAAATACCGCTTCCCGATCTACGCTGCGCCAGAAGACCTGCTGGTGGTTGATCTCGCCAGCCTTTACCCGGAATTGAAAAACTTGCGCTTGCGTGGCCGTTTGCAAGGCAACAAGGTAGTGCCGTATTTCAGCCGCGCTGAAATTGAAGCCGGTTCAGCACCAATGCGCGGCAAAGAACTGGTCTGGGTTGATGATGCAGTGGAATTATTTTTTCTGCAGGTTCAAGGCTCGGGCCGCGTACAACTCGAAAATGGCGACACCGCGCGCATTGGTTACGCTGATCAGAATGGCCACCCGTATCGCTCGATCGGCAAATGGCTGATCGACAAAGGCGAACTCACGCTCGACAAAGCTTCGATGCAGGGGATCAAGGATTGGGGACGGCAGAATTCAGCGCGTTTGCCGGAACTGCTGAATGCGAATCCAAGTTATGTTTTTTTCCGCGAACTACCGAACCACCTCAGCGGCCCACTCGGCGCCTTGGGAGTGCCGCTCACGGCCGAACGCAGCATCGCCATCGACCCGCGCGGCATGCCACTGGGCGCACCGGTCTGGCTGGCCACCAGCCGCCCCAATTCGAGCGAAACATTGAACCGATTGATGCTGGCGCAGGACACCGGCGGCGCCATACGCGGCAATGTTCGCGCCGATTTCTTCTGGGGATTCGGCGATGAAGCCGGCAAAAAGGCAGGGGCGATGAAACAGAAGGGCCGCATGTGGGTTCTGTTGCCGCGTGACTTCCCGCTGATCACACCTTGATTCGTACGTTTAGATCAGGTTTCAGCGTCAATCTTCCAGCTTGAAATCGACCCGAATGTAGGCCTGATAGCGGACCAACCGGCCATCTTTCATCGCCGGGGTGAATCGCGCATCCCGAAACGCCGTCAGCGCTGCCGCGTCAAATACGCCCGGCGGTGTTGCCTCGACAACTTCCGCCGATAGCACACGCCCAATTTCATCGATTTTCAGCATCAGCTTCAGCGTGCCTTCGATATCGCGTCGTTTCGCCTCTTCAGGATAAACCGGTTCAATCAAACCAATCGCTTTCGGCTGTTTGTCGACCTGACGCGCCAAGTACCATTGGGTATCGATACCCATCGGCAAACTCGGCAAACCCGTGTCTTGCTGCGTCCCGCGCGTGACTTCCGCTGATGCAGTGGGCTGTGGTTTTTCTGTGCGCCCTGCTGACGCATCACTATTGTTTACCGAAACAAGTGGCGTTGCGGACGCTGGTTCTTGTTTCGACCCTTGCTTTACATCCTGCTTCACTTCCGGCTCGGGCTGACTCGTCGGGACTCTATCAGCCGGGCTTGGGCTTGGGTTTGGGCTTGTCGGCGACACCGCCAACATCATCTTCTCCGATGCGTCCAGTTCAGACTCGGCAAGCGGTTCGATCAAGGCATCCTGGTTCAGCTCAGGCTGCGATGCGAGCGTTTGCATGCGCGCATTGATCACGACAACTTGACGCCCGCTGCTGGCCGGCGTGACCTGAAACAGAACAAGAAAAATCAAATGAAACCCGGCCGAGATCAGCAATCCAAGCGCAATCGGCTGGCGCAGCCAACCCACATCCCTGTTTGAGGAAATTCCAACCATCATGCCGATAGTATAAAGTCGGCCTGCTTGCCCACCATGCGACTTATTCAGACGGGGAGAGATCACCATCCAGATACAGCCAGCGGCCGTCAATACGTTCAAAGCGACTGGTTTCTCGCATGCGAAATCCTCGCCCATTGATCTTGTAACGCGCGACAAACTCGACCTCGGCGTGGCTTGCATCAATTTGTAGATGACGCTTGATCGCCAAGCCGAGCCACTGCGGCGGCTCCTGATCGAAGTCCAGACTTTCCGGACGTGTATCCGGATGCCAGGTGGCCAATAAATATGGGGCGTCTCTCAGCACGTAGGCCGTATAACGCGAACGCATCAATGCTTCCGCGCTCGCTGTCAGACTGACTGCCTGCAAAAAAGGCTGGCAGCAATCCGGAAATATCTTGCCCGAACCACATGGGCAAAGAGCTTGTGCCGCAGCTGCAGTCATGGCGCCGGCTTGCAGAAAAACGGGCTGCCGTTCACGACAGAATCACGGCAGAATCACGGCAGATTCATGGCTGATTCTTGGCCGCTTTTTTGGCCAGGCTGATCTGTTCCGGAGTCATCGCCTTCTGGTTGCGAAGAAACTCGTCCATGCCTCGCGGATGACCATGTTTTGCCGCCATTTCAAGCCAGTAATAAGCGGAAACCCGATCCTTTTTGTCTCCCGGTCGATGCAAATACATCTCTCCGAGAGCGAAATAAGCATCGAGATAGTCTTGCTGGGCCGCTTTTTTGTAGCACTTTTCAGCGTTATCAAATCGTTGCGGGACGCCTTGTCCTTCTTCATAAAGAAGCCCCATGTAGTATTGACCTTCCTTGTCGCCACTCTTCGCCAACACGGAAAATTCACGCGCGGCGGTATCAAAATCACCACTGGCATACGCCATCAGGCCAGAGTCGAAATCCGCCCGAACCGGCGCAGTCGACAAAAACAGACCCAACAGAACTTCGGCAAACAGAACAACGGCTCGACGCATGGCAGATCAACGATCAAATGCAAAACGAGAGAACATTAGCATTCAGTAATATTCCTGCAAACACTCTGGACCCATTCCAATCAATTGACTGCGGATTTCGTCGTCGCTGCGCATCGAGCTATGCCGCCAACCCAATTTCAGCCAACCAGATGAAGGCGCTATCAAGCGACACCCAAAAACGGCAACCAGCAAGCCCGCTCTGGATTGGCGCAAACCCAGCTTGATGAGCCGAACTTGGACCCGACACTTAAAATATTGTGGAAGCAAAATGTACGATGCTACTCATCCAGAACGGCCTTTTCAGTTGTCCACCACACCTGTGGATAACTATGTTGACAAACCTCCCTGAACCCAGAAAAAAGCTTACAAAACGGGGGGTTAGATTCAGGGTGCAATTTTTATGCAGACAATTACATCCATAAAAACAGAGAGTTACAAACATCTCTAGCTGGCATTGTCCTACCCTTGAATGTTTTCGATGTCAACGTCGATTGTGTGCATAAGTGCTTTGTAATATTGCAATACAGCAATCCATTCGTCACCGTGCATCTTTAACTTGATCCTTGATTCTGCCGTCGGACTCACGACATCGAACTGGTACCAGCGACAAGGCTGTGAGCATCTTGATATCTAGCCTTCCGTACCGACGACAGGCTGCAGCCATCATCAATTCCTTGTAGGGCTGACTGAGCTATCTTTAAGACTATAGCGAAAACGCCACGGCATAACTCAGATGCAACAAGGTATCCGGTCTTTTCATCACCACGTCAATCATCATGTGCTTATATATGATCATTAAATTATCTAATGGATATGGATCATGAAAAGTCTGGTTCTTCTATCTTTCCTTTCACTCTCGCCTGACGCGCCGACTATCACAGGTAAAGCCGAGTACTTTGATAACGAAGCAAGTTGCAAAACCCGTATGCATGAAATCCGGCATTCGCACCAGGAGCCCAGCTCGGTGCGTTGTTCCTGCCATAAAACCATTCCGCCGGTTGAAGCGGAGGGAAACGACGCAATTTGATGGATGGTGTGATGGCGGATCGCGCGCTTGACCTGTTTCGCTATTGCAACAAGTCCAAAATCCGTCACAGCCCTGTCAATATAAATGTTTTTTCCTAAGCGTTTACCCTATACCATTCAACCATATTAGCGTTTTCTTATATATTTTTGGACCCCAAAGGAGCAGGACCATGAAAGTTCGTAAATCTGTAGTTGCCGGCATGTTGCTGGTGATGAGCTTTGGCACGAGCGGCATTCAAGCCGCTGAGTCAACTCAAATCGACACCTTGGACGTGTTGAATATCGCCCCCTGCAAGGCCAGCGGTGACGGCACTTATGTTGAAATGATTACCACCATGGCTTCAGTGTTGCCGCCCGCCGAAGCAGAAGCGCTCCTGGCGCGCTATTGCGAAGCATGCAACAAGCGGAAACTTCTGGTTTCGCAAACCCGCTAAAAACCTCATTACGGCCTCCGGCCTGCATGGCCGGGGGCCGTTTTTGTTACTTCAGGAACAAGTTGTAAGCCGGGTTACGTGATTCATTCCAGTAGCGATAACCGAGGTCATCCAGAAACAACTGAAACTCCTCTTTCTGCTCTGGCGAAACCTGAATGCCTGCCAGCACACGTCCGTAGTCCGCGCCATGGTTGCGGTAATGGAACAGGCTGATATTCCAGGCATGGCTCATGCTGTTGAGGAATTTCATCAATGCACCCGGACGTTCCGGAAACTCGAAGCGATAAAGCACTTCGTTCTCCGCGTGCGGCGCACGGCCGCCAACAAGATGGCGGATATGCAGCTTTGCCATTTCGTTATCGGATAAATCCAGCACAGGTAACGAATGCGTCGTCAGGTCCGATATCAACTTGTCGACTTCTGCTCGATCAGGCACTTGCACACCCACGAAAATGTGCGCTTCGTTGGCATCGGCAAACCGGTAATTGAACTCGGTGATGGCTCGAGCGCCCAGCAACGCGCAGAAAGTCTTGAAACTGCCCGGTTCTTCCGGAATGGTGACGGCAAGCACTGCTTCACGCTTTTCGCCCAGTTCAGCCCGCTCGGCAACGAAACCAAGGCGGTCAAAATTCATATTGGCGCCACTGGCAATGGCCACCAGGGTCTTGCCAACGACCTTCTCTCGCTCAGCCCAAACCTTGGCACCCGCCACACCGAGCGCACCAGCCGGTTCCAGAATGGAGCGCGTATCTTCAAAGACATCCTTGATCGCGGCGCAAATCGCGTCGTTGCTGACGCGGATGATTTCATCGACATAGAGCTGGCAGAGACGGAAGGTTTCCTCGCCAACCTGCTTCACCGCCACGCCATCGGCAAAGATTCCTACCTGCGGCAAGGTGATTCGCTCCTTCTTGCACAGGCTGCGCGCCATTGCATCCGCGTCCTCCGGCTCGACTCCGATAATTTTGATTTCCGGCCGCAAACGCTTGATGTAGGCGCCAATGCCGGCGATCAAACCACCGCCGCCAACCGGCACAAAAATCGCATCGATCGGGTTACGCGACTGACGCAGCACCTCCATGCCGATGGTGCCCTGGCCGGCAATGACTTCCGGATCGTCATACGGATGCACAAACACCTTGTTTTCCGCTCGGGCGATTTCCATGCCGCGCTTGTAGGCATCGTCATAAGAGTCACCGTGCAAAACCACCTTTGCACCCCGCTTTGCTACGGCATCGATCTTGATCACCGGCGTAGTCGCCGGCATCACGATGGTGGCATCGCACCCCAGCACCTGCGACGCCAGGGCGACACCCTGGGCATGGTTGCCGGCACTCGCGGCAACCACGCCCTGATTGAGTTGGGCTTGCGTCAAACCCGCCATTTTGTTGTACGCACCACGCAGCTTGAAGGAAAAAACCGGCTGCATGTCCTCACGCTTGAGCATGATCGTATTGCCCAGACGGCGCGAAAGATTGGTCGCGATATCCAGCGGAGATTCGATCGCCACGTCATAAACCCGGGCGAGAAGGATGCGCTCGAGATAATCGGTCATGAAGTCCGCCGTGGTTGCAGTGAATAGATGAACATGGTGTTTGATGAGGCCGCGAAAGCTCGCTATTCTCAAGCCTATTTAGCGAACTTCAAACCACTAACAAGAGAAGAGAACCACATCATGCTGACCCAAGACGAAATGAAACAAGCCACCGCGCGTGCCGCGATCGAATACGTTCCCGCCGGCATCATCGGCGTCGGCACCGGATCAACCGCCAACTTTTTCATCGATGCGCTGGCCGACATCAAGGGGCGCATCGATGCCGCCGTCGCCTCGTCGCTTGCCACCGCCGATCGACTGAAGAAAGTAGGCATCCGCGTGAT
Organism: Burkholderiales bacterium; assembly: GCA_038215555.1. Taxonomy (GTDB): domain Bacteria; phylum Pseudomonadota; class Gammaproteobacteria; order Burkholderiales; family Thiobacillaceae; genus PFJX01. The sequence continues at coordinate 5,941 of JBBQQT010000150.1, forward strand.
CGACCTGAATGAAGCCGGTGAAATGGAAGTCTATGTCGATGGCGCCGATGAAATCACCCGCCACATGGCGATGATCAAGGGCGGCGGCGGCGCGCTGACACGGGAGAAAATCGTTGCGGCCTGCGCCAAGAAATTTGTCTGCATCATCGACCAGACCAAACTGGTTGATGTGATGGGGAAATTTCCGCTACCGGTCGAAGTCATCCCGATGGCGCGCTCTTATGTCGCACGCCAACTGGTCAAACTGGGCGGCAACCCGGTTTTGCGCAGCGGCTTCACTACCGATAACGGCAACGTGATCCTCGACGTGCATGGCATGAGCATTCTCGACCCGGTGGCGATGGAAACCGAAATCAACCAGATCGTCGGTGTCGTCACCGTTGGATTGTTCGCTCGCCGTGGCGCCGATGTCTGCTTGATGGGCACGCAAGAAGGCGTGCAGACCTTCAAACGCTGAACATGCAGGAGCGGCCCCGAAGTTACAGAGGCCGCTCGATATCTTCTTCAAATGTGCCGTGCTCGGTCGGCACCTTGTACGACTCATTTGCCCAGGCACCCAGATCAATCATCTTGCAACGTTCGCCGCAAAAAGGTCGAAACGCATTTTCTGGCCGCCAAGCCACCGCCTTACCGCAAGTCGGACACGCCACCTGGGTAAATTTTTCCGCCATCGCGATCTCCACCGATCAAATGAAAAGGGCGGCTTACGCCGCCCAGATGAATGGTCGAAAAGTTCAGACCGAGAAAGAAGAACCGCAACCACAGGTGGATTGCGCATTCGGATTCTTGATCACGAACTGGGCGCCTTCCAGGCCTTCGGTGTAATCGACTTCAGCGCCCATCATGTACTGCATGCTCATCGGATCGACCAGCAACGTGACGCCATTCTTTTCCAGGATCATGTCGTCTTCGTTGGTGACTTCATCGAAGGTGAAGCCGTACTGGAAACCGGAACAACCACCACCGGTCACAAAAACACGCAATTTCAATTCGGGATTGCCTTCTTCCTCAATCAACGCCTTGACCTTGTTGGCAGCGCTGTCGGTAAAGTTGAAGGGGCTCATTTCGGTAGCGGCATTCATAGGGTGTTCCTTTCAGTTCAAGTCAGTATGCAGGGCATTATTGGCGCCGGAAGAGGCATCGTCAACCACGCCGTAGGTGGGGATTCACGCCAAAAAATCAAGGCATTACCGGAATCTGCATAAGCGCCGTGGTTTCCGGCAGATCAAACAGGATATTCATGTTCTGCACCGCCTGGCCAGCAGCACCCTTGACCAGGTTGTCGATCACCGACAGCACGACCACGGTGTGGTCACCCGCCAGGCTGCCCTGCGGCCGGTGCACGGCGATCCGGCAGATGTTGGAAGCGCGCACAAAGCGGGTTTCCGGATGCGACTTGGCGGGCATCACGTCAACAAAATATTCGTTGGCATAACGCGCTTCGAACAAGGCCTGCAAATCGACATCCTTGTTCAGCTTGGCATACAGCGTGGCCTGGATACCGCGAATCAACGGCGTCAAGTGTGGCACGAAAGTCAAACCGACTTCACGTCCGGCCATGCGCGCCACGCCTTGCCGAATCTCCGGCAAATGGCGATGCCCCGGTACCGCATAGGCTTTAAAGGAATCTGATGCTTCAGCAAACAAAGCGCCGATCTCGGCCTTGCGCCCAGCACCTGAAACACCGGATTTACAGTCGGCAACCATCCAGCTTGTATCAATCACCCCCGCTTCTACCAACGGCAGGAAGCCAAGCTGCACTGCAGTTGGGTAGCAACCCGGATTGGCGATCAATCGTGCGTTTTTGATCTTCTCCCGGTTGAGTTCCGGCAAGCCATACACCGCTTCCGCCACCAGGTCCGGGCAGGCATGTTCCATGCCGTACCACTTCGACCACTCTGCGACATCCTGAATACGGAAGTCCGCCGCCAGGTCGATGACTTTCACGCCAGCATCCAGCAACTCACGCGTCTGTTGCATGGCAACCCCGTTCGGGGTCGCAAAGAACACCACATCACAAGACTTGAGGGGCGCCTCATCCGGCGTCGAAAACGCCAGAGAAACCCGGCCACGCAATGAAGGGAACATTTCCGCTACCAGCATCCCCGACTCTTTGCGCGAGGTGATGGCGGTCAATTCGACCTCGGGATGTTGCGCCAGAAGCCTGAGAAGCTCGACACCGGTATAACCCGTGCCACCGACGATACCTACCTTGATCATCCAATCTCTCCTTGAAGAAAACAAAAAGCCGCCTGAAAAGGCGGCTTCTTGAAAACCTGAACCATCGATCAGCGCTTGGAGAACTGCTTGCGCCGACGAGCCTTGTGGAAGCCGACTTTCTTACGTTCGACTTCACGCGCGTCACGGGTCACAAAACCAGCCTTCTTGAGTTCGCTCTTGAGGCCTGAATCATATTCGATCAGTGCCCGCGTGATGCCGTGGCGAACCGCGCCGGCCTGGCCGGTTTCACCACCGCCGTTGACATTGACCATGATGTCGAAGTTTGCGACACGCTCGGTCAAAACCAGAGGCTGACGCACGATCATGCGGCCAGTTTCACGTGAAAAATATTGGTCAACCGGCTTGCCATTGACAACGATGTTGCCGGAACCCGCTTTGATGAAAACGCGCGCCACAGAACTTTTGCGACGGCCGGTGCCGTAGTAGTAATTACCGATCATGGTCGGGATCCTCAGATTTCCAGAGTTTGCGGTTGCTGCGCGGCGTGCGGATGCTCAGCGCCAGCGTAGACCTTGAGCTTCTTGATCATCGCATAGCCCAAAGGACCTTTGGGCAGCATGCCCTTGACCGCCTTCTCGAGGGCGCGACCGGGGAAACGGTCCT
>JBBQQT010000151.1:0-8773 GCA_038215555.1 Burkholderiales bacterium
GCGCCCATTTCGCTTCGGCATGGGTCGAATCGAGCATCAGCACGCGCTGGTAGGCTGCAGTGGCCGCATCTGTTTTCCGTAATCCCTGATAGGCGCGGCCCAGTGCCATCCACGCTTCCGGGTTGTTCGGTTCCTGTTCCGACCACTCTTCAGCCAGACGAACCAGAGCACGCCAGTTCTGCTTGGCGCCGAGATCGCAGGCGGCGAGGAAATAGCTGCTTTCCTTGCCTGGCGCTTCCCAGAAGGTGGTGCCTGTCGCGAGCGATTCCAGCGGCATTTCCGCCATATGTCGCAACCAGCCGACCGGCAGTGCAAAGTGGAAGTTGCCACCGCTCTTTGCCTTGAAGGTGAGGATGCCAATCAGACGACCCTCGTGGTCATACAAGCCGCCGCCACTGGCGCCCCGGTCGAACGGTGCCGAGGTCTGAAAGACTTTGCCGCCGTCGCACTCGCAGGCATGCAGGCCGATGATCTTGCCTGGGCTGACTGCAAACTCGCCACCGGGAAAACCAACCGCCAGCACATCCAGACCGACCCGGGTCTGGCCGATGTCGATCATCGGCATGGCCGCGCCTTGATAGCCGGGCACGCTGATGAAACACAGGTCGCGATAGGCATCACGCAAATCGGCGCGCGCCTGCCGCCTTCCACCCTCCAATTCCACTTCGATACGCGCGGCGTCGCGCAGCACATGGCAGTTGGTCGCCATGCGTTCACCCGCGATGGGAACGGCGGAACCCAGTTCGACCGTGCCATTGGCACGGGTGACCACGAGCTTGACGACTTTTTGCCGCCAGTTTGCTTCAGTCGCTGACTCAGATGCAAGGACAGCCTCACCCCCGGCCAGTGTGGCGATCATCAGCACGCCGGCACGTATTTAGGCAGTCCAGGTTATGCGGGTCATTGCGGTGCTCCAATGGGTCGGGGTCATCGTCTCGAATTGAACAGCGGTGAAATCTGAAAAATAACTGTAAGGATTGTCGGCCAGCCGCGACGAATCAGCAGACCCACCGTTAAACAGATTCTTGAATCGCACGGCGGCAAGGTCTTTATTCTCGGCGGCAACGTTGCCTGCTGAATTCAACCTGAAACGAAGGAGTTCATCATGAAAACCACCATCCTGTTCACCAGCCTGATTACCGCAACCGTGCTGTCCACTTCCGCCTTCGCCGGCAATCTCTGGCACCCGCTTCGCCAGCGTCTCGCTGATCATCCTGACCGTCGTCGCCTGGGTCAGCGTGCATGCCGGCAATGGCTACAACGTGTCGGACAACGGCTTCAAGTTGCCGCTGATCTATCTGATCATGTTCGTGCCGCTGCTGCTCTCCGGCCCCGGCAAGCTGAGCCTGGATCACTGGATCGCGCGACGGTTCTCCGTCTGACCAGGACTTGATCATGGACAAGGGTTTCCGATTTCGCATCCTGGCCGTATATGGCCTGCTGCTGGCGCTGAGCGCCGGCTTTTCGATGAAGATTTACCACGATAGCCGTGCGCTTTATGACGAAACCGTGGCTTTGATCGAGCAGGGTTTGCCTGTCCTCAACAGCCTTTCCAGCTTGCGCGCCAACGTCGTAGCACAGGAACCCATACTCTACGAGTACTACGCCACGACCGACAGCGCGCGTTTCCGCATGCGCTGGCAGAGCAATCGTCAGCGCATCGACAAACTTGGCGCCAAAGTACGCCAGGACTTCCTGGGTCATCCTCGATTGGCGGAGGTGGATGACCACAATCAACATATTGACGCGCTGTCATCAGACCTTGATCTGACTCTCAGCAAAGCGCCGGTCGACTGGGGCCAGGCCCGCGCCCTGCTGGAAGAAATCAGCCGTCATGCCGTGGAGATCAATACCAATCTCGACGCGCTGGCGGAGGATGTACATGGCCGGGTTGATCGCAAGGCCGGCGCGGCCCGGATGCGAGTCGACAGCATCAACTGGACGGCACTTTTTTATAGCGGCGCGATGTTCCTGCTTGCCCTTGCGGCGGGCTACTTCATCAATATCCACCTTGCCGGCGCGCGCGAGCGCAAGCGTCTGGCGATGTTTGCCGAACGCAACCCGAACCCGGTACTCAATCTCAACCCCGCCGGCGAGGTGCTTTACGCCAACCCCGCCGCGAATTCGACCCTCACTGCCTTGGGCTGCGCCAGCAAACCCGTCGCCACCCTGTTGCCGGCGGATGCTTCTGCGCGGTTGGCGAGCATGCTCGAAACCGGCCAGGCAACCACGCAATGGACTTACGCCGCGCTGGGCCGGGAATACGAGACGACGCTGCACTATCTGAACGACTTCGGCTACTTCAATGCCTATCTGGTGGATGTCAGCGCGCGCAAAGAAGCAGAGCGGCGCATGGAATTTCTGGCCGAGCACGATCCGCTGACCGACCTGCCCAATCGACGCCGTTTTATCGAGGATATCCGCCGGGAGGTCGCCAGCGGAAAAACCGGTGCGGTCGCCTTGCTCAGCATTGACCGGCTGCGCGGCATTGTCGACGGGGTGGGTCACGCGGTTGCAGATCGCCTGCTGCAAGCCATCGCCCAGCGTTTACTGCGTGACCTGTCGGATTGCGCCGATCTGTGCCCCAACACGCATCTTTACCGTTTCGAGGGCGCGGTATTTGGCCTGCTGCTGCCTTGTCTGGATTCCGAACAGGCGCCTGAGCAGATCGCCCGAAAGATTGCGCGCAGTTTTGCGTCTCCGATCCATGCCGACAACCAGGCATTCTTTTTGGGCGTCAGTATCGGCGCCAGTCTGTTTCCCACCGATGACGGCGACGCGGTCAATCTGATCAGCCATGCCGATCGCGCGCTGCAACAAGTCAAGCAACGTGGCGGCGGCAGTTATCGGGCGTATGACCGGGAGTTGTCGATACAGGCAAGTGAACGGCTGGAGCTGGAAAGCGATCTTCGCCAGGCACTTGAACGTAACCAATTATTCATTCAGTACCAACCCCAGGTCGACCTGGCGAGTCTGCGTATCGTCGGCGCAGAAGCCTTGCTGCGCTGGCAACATCCAACGCGCGGGCTGATCTCGCCGGCTCAGTTCATCCCGCTCGCCGAGGAGACCGGCATCATCGTGCCGATTGGCGCCTGGGTGCTGGAAACGGCGTGCGCGCAGGCACAAGCCTGGCACATGGCAGGTTTGCCTCGTATCACCATGGCGATCAATCTTTCCGCACGGCAGTTCACCACCGAAAACCTGGCGCAGGATATCGCTCAAGTTCTGGCGAAAACCGGGCTGCCGCCGCAAGCGCTGGAACTGGAAGTCACTGAAAGCATGGCGATGGATGACGTTGATCGCTCGATCAGGATATTGCGCGAGATCAAAGCCCTCGGCGCCTGCATCTCCATCGACGATTTCGGCACCGGTTATTCCTCTCTGGCTTATCTGCGCCGCCTTCCTATCGACAAACTCAAGGTGGATCAATCTTTCGTGCGGAATCTGGAACACGACCCGGGTGATGCGTCCCTGGTACGTAGTGTGATGCAACTGGGTCATAGCCTGAACCTGAGCGTGATCGCAGAAGGCGTCGAAACCCTCGGCCAAATGGAATTCCTGCGCGAGACCGGCTGCGAAGAAATGCAGGGCTATTACTTCAGCCGCCCCATCAACGGCTCGGATTTCGCGGCACTTCTCGCAGCTCGCCTGAGTTGAACGCTGGTCGCAGGTCGGGCGGCATTTTTTGTCACCTTCGCCACAACCCGCTGACATCGGCCTGTGCCATTTGCGACAGGCTACCCAGTGAAGATCACAAATAATCAATAAATACAGCAGGATAGCGCTTAACCGCAGCCCGGCACGGCGCTTGCAGTAAACAAGTCATCACCACTCGGAGGACGACCTGTGGACCTTCCTGTACTCAATTCCAGCGCTGCGGCCGAATCCAGCTCCCAATCCGGCGGCGGTTGCGATTCGCACTCTTGCGGTTCCAGCGACGATCAACTCGGCCATTTGCCCGAGCACATCCGCGCCAAGGTGCACAACCACCCGTGTTATTCCGAACAGGCGCATCACTATTTTGCCCGCATGCACGTCGCGGTGGCGCCGGCCTGCAACATCCAGTGCCATTACTGCAACCGCAAGTACGATTGTTCGAACGAATCGCGGCCCGGCGTGGTGTCGGAAGTATTGACGCCGGCGCAGGCAGTAAAGAAGGTGATGGCAGTGGCGGCCAACATCCCGCAGATGACCGTGCTCGGCATCGCCGGTCCCGGCGACCCCCTGGCCAACCCGGAGCGCACCTTCGAAACCTTCCGCGAGCTCAGCGAAAAAGCGCCGGACATCAAGCTGTGCGTATCGACCAATGGTCTCACGCTGCCGGAGTCGGTCGAGGAACTGTGCAAGCACAACATCGACCACGTCACCATCACGATCAACTGCGTTGACCCGGATGTTGGCGCCAAGATTTATCCGTGGGTGTTCTGGAAAAACAAGCGCATCACCGGCCGCGAGGGAGCTGCGATCCTGATCGAGCAACAGCAGAAAGGCCTGGAAATGCTGACCGCGCGCGGCATTCTGGTGAAGGTCAACTCGGTGATGATCCCCGGCATCAACGACGAGCATCTGGTCGAGGTGTCGAAAGTGGTCAAGGCCAAGGGCGCGTTCCTGCACAACGTCATGCCGCTGATCGCCGAACCCGAACACGGCACCTTCTACGGCCTGATGGGCCAACCCGGCCCGACGCATGAAGAATTGCAGAAGCTGCAGGACGCCTGCGCCGGCGACATGAACATGATGCGCCACTGCCGCCAGTGCCGCGCCGACGCGGTCGGCATGCTGGGCGAGGATCGCGGTCAGGAATTCACGCTCGACAAGATAGAAGAGATGGAAATCGACTACCCGGCGGCGATGATCAAGCGCGCCGAGTTGCATGCCCAGATCGAGCGCGAACTGGAAATCAAGGATCAGGCCCGCGCCGCGAAAGCCGAGTTGGTGGCGTTTCAAGGCAGCAAAAAATCCGCCCCGAAGACCCGCCCGGTGTTGATGGCGGTGGCGACCAAGGGCGGCGGCGTGATCAACGAACACTTCGGCCATGCCGGCGAGTTCCTGATCTACGAAGCCTCGGAGTTTGGCGTGCGCTTCATCGGCCACCGCAAGACGGTTCCGTATTGCGAAGGCGGTGACACCTGCGGCGATGGCGAATCCGCGCTGGACGTGACCATCCGCGAACTGGCCGGCTGCGAAGTCGTGCTTTGTTCCAAGGTGGGTTACGAGCCCTGGGGGCCGCTCGAAGCCGCCGGCATCCAGCCGAACGGCGAGCATGCGATGGAAGCCATCGAGGACGCGGTGCTGGCGGTGTACACGGAAATGGGCGCGGCCGGCAAGCTGACGGCCAAGCCCGTCATGCAGCAAAAGGCTGCGTGATGTCCCGCCGTGCCCCTCTCCCCCGGCCCCTCTCCCTCTTGCGGGCGAGGGGAGGCAACACAAAGGAATAAGCCATGGCCTTCGAAATCATCGAAACCTGCGTCAACTGCTATGCCTGCGAACCGCTCTGCCCGAACCAGGCGATCTACCAGGCCAGCCCGCATTTCCTGATCGCCCCGGACAAATGCACCGAATGCATCGGCGATTACCTGGATGCGCAGTGCAGCAGCATCTGCCCGATCGAGGGCGCGATCCTCGACGAACTGGGCCGCGAACTGAATCCGCCCGGCTCGCTGACCGGCATCTCGCTGATCATGCTGGCGCAGTATCAGACGGCGGTGGAAGCGACCTATCAGGCCGCGCTGGCGGCGAAATCGGCATGAAGCCTGGTTCTGTAGGTGCGAATTTTTTCGCACAGAATTGCTTGCTGATGCGAATAAATTCGCACCTACAGTCATGCTGACCGACCCCGTCGCCATCGCCCCCGACGTGTTCTGGATCGGCGCGCTCGACCCGCAACTACGGGTGTTCGACGTCATCCTGAAGACCGCCAACGGCACCACCTACAACGCCTATTGCGTGCGCGGCGAGAGTGGCGTGGCGGTGATCGACACGGTGAAGGCGGAATATGCCGATACCTTCTTCGAGCGTCTGGAGCGGGTCGCGCGCTATGACGAAATCAGCGTCATCGTACTCAACCACCTGGAGCCCGACCACACCGGCGCATTGCCCGAATTGATGCGGCGCGCGCCGCAAGCGCGGCTGCATATCTCGGTGAAGGCACAGACCATGTTGAAAGGTCTGCTGAAGAGCGAAGAGTCCACCCAAAATCTGGCCTACACACCGGTCGATACCGGCGATACGGTCAGTCTCGGCGGCCGCACGCTGACCTTCCTGAACACCCCTTTCCTGCACTGGCCCGATACCCAATGCACCTATCTGAACGAAGAGGCGCTGCTGTTTTCCGGCGACGTCTTCGGCTGCCATTTCTGCGATAGCCGTTTATTCAACGACCGCGTCGGCGATTTCCGATTTTCGTTCGAGTACTACTACCAGCACATCATGCGGCCGTTTCGCGAACATGTTCGAACCGGGCTGGACCTGATCGAACCGCTGGAACTCAAGCTGATCGCCCCGGCGCACGGCCCGATTCTGCGCGACGCGCCGCGCAGTTATGTACAGCGCTACCGACAACTGGCCGCGCCCTTGCTGCACAACGAGGCCGCAGACCACGCCAAAACCCTGGTCATCTTCTACATCAGCAGCTACGGCAACACCGCGCGCATGGCGCAATCGGTGCGCGACGGCGCCGAGGAAATCGACGGCGTGCGGGTCAGCGTGTACGACCTGCAAGGCGGCGAAGTAACGCCGTTCGTCGATCTGATCGAGGAAGCCGACGGTATCGTGTTCGGCTCGCCGACGATCAATGGCGACGCGGTGAAGCCGATCTGGGATCTGCTGTCGTCACTCGCCGTGGTCAGCATCAAGGACAAGCTGGGCGCCGCCTTCGGCTCCTACGGCTGGACCGGCGAGGCGGTCAGCATGCTGGAAGACCGTTTGCGCGGACTCAAGCTGCGCGTGCCGGTGACCGGCGTGCGGGTCAAGCTGATCCCGACCGAAGAAGAGCTGGACAAGTGCCGCGTATTCGGCCGCCAGCTCGCGGAGCACCTCACCGGGCGCAACCAGCGCCGGGTCATCGACATGTCTGAACTCTTCAAGGAACCCACCCATGCCCAAGGCTAATGTCACATTCGAAGACATCGGCGTCACCGTCACCGTCCCCGCCGGGACCCGGCTGATCGAAATCTCGGAAAAGGTCGGCGCCGGCATCACCTACGGCTGCCGCGAAGGGGAATGCGCCACCTGCATGATGAAGATCGTCTCCGGCATGGAAAACATGTCCGAGCGCTCCGTGCTGGAAGACAAGGTATTGCAGGAAAACATGGCCAGCCGCAAACACCGGCTCGCCTGCCAGGCCCAGGTTCTCGGCGGCGAGATCGTCGTCAGACCCGGGTAAACAGTGAGCGGAGAGCGGGTAACAGTAAACGGCACCCCCAACTCACCGCTCACCGCTCACCGCCCCCCCCACCCACCCACCGGAGCCCATCATGCCCCTAGTCACTTTTTCCAGCCCCTTGCACAAGGACAAAACCGTCTATGCCATCGCCGGCAGCCATACCAAAACGCTGCTTGAACTGGCCAAGGAAAACCATATCCCGATCGACTTCAGTTGCCAGGAAGGCGATTGCAGCACCTGTTTGATCAAGGTCACCAATCTGTCGCGCAAAGGCCCGATGGGCGGCCCGCTGACCGACCGTGAAATCACGCAACTGAAGGATCTGGGCAAGATCACCAAGGCCGAGATAGAAGCCATGAAAGTCGACGACGTGCCGCACACCGCCTGGCGTCTGGCCTGCCAGATGATCGTCCGCGACGAAGACATCCTGGTCGAATATCCGAGCAAGTAGCCTGGAGACACCGCATGCAACCCTTGCCCGCACCTCGAACCACCGGAAACGGCGATCCCCAGCGCAAAGGTCTGGGTTTGTACGCGCTGCTGATGGCCCGCTCGGCGGGCCTGCCGAATGACGACCTGTTCGCCCGCATGCTGGTCAGCCAAGCCGGCGCGCAATCCGCGTTGCCGCCTGGGCTGGGTCTGGAATCGAGCGCTTTCCGTACACTGATGACGCGTCATTTCCCCGAGTTTGGCTTGCCCGCGCAACTTGCCCGAGCGCCCGACCTGGGTGAACGCGGCGTCGAGTGGGACGACTTGCTCGCCCTGCTGATGCAATACCGGGCCGGCAGAGACCCCTCGGAAACCTGGCTGGCATTGATCGTCGCCACTGCCTGCATGGGCGGCGACCATCTCTGGCAAGACCTCGGCCTATGGCAACGCGACGACCTGACGCAATTGATGGCGCACAATTTCCCTGGCCTCACCGCGCTCAATTTGCAAGACATGAAATGGAAGAAATTCCTCTACAAACAACTCTGTAACCGTGCCGGGGTGCATGCCTGCCGGGCACCTTCCTGCGAGGTATGCATCGATTACGCGAAGTGTTTCGGTACATAGGTGCGAATTTATCCGCACACTCCCGCCGACGTGCGAATGAATTCGCACCTACAGTCCCGCGCCATCGCCGCCTACCTCGGCATGGCGATTGGCGATGCGCTCGGCGCCACGGTCGAATTCATGACCCCGCGCGAGATCGCCGCGCAGTTCAAGGTGCACGACCAGATCATCGGCGGCGGCTGGCTCAACATCAAACCCGGTCAGGTCACCGACGACACCACGATGGCACTGGCGCTGGGCGGTTCGATCATCGAAACCGGCAAGGTCGATGCGCATGCCGCCGCACGCGCGTTCGACGCCTGCCGTTACGTCCGCCCCTCTGCCAGACACAAG
>JBBQQT010000152.1:0-8748 GCA_038215555.1 Burkholderiales bacterium
GGCATAGATCGCAGAGACCTTGTGACTGCCGCTGCGCCTGCTCGCCTGGGCGGTCAAGGGACTGGCCGAAGAAGTTGATTCTGTAATGAAGTCATGTCCGGCAGCGGCTTGCAGAATGCCGCCTTCATTCGCGGGTAGGGGAGTCGGCAGGTGTTCTAGTTCGCCTGTGCCGGGGATGGTGTCAGGAATCGCATTCTGTTCATTTGGCATGTTCATGTTGACTTCCGTTAGATCGGTGTGCCCCACCAGATGGCAAGTTCCGTTGGCAGAGCATTGCCGTGAATCAGCCCGCTGTCGGTGCGATTTCACACTTGGGGAGGCGCTGATCAAGTCCTTCGAAAAGCTCAGGGAGAACGGTAACCTGTTGATTCCGTACATGGTGAGCTTGTCGAAGCACAGCCAAATTCGAATAAATCAGCGTTTCCTTTGGAAATTGGATTGAAATCAAGAAACCAATTTCAACTGCCGAGTCCAGATCGCAAGGTTTTCCAGAAGTTGCCGAATCCGCTTCCGGCTAGATTCGTCGATCAACTTGCCTTGCGCGTCGAATGCCTTGTCGGCATTGCCGATCATGATTTCGGGTTGGTTCAACTGAAACATGTTGAGGGAGATGAACGTCTGCCTGAGGTGATATTGCGCTCGGGCGGAGCCGAACAATCCGGGCGAAGCGCCCATCACCGCTACCGGCTTGCCGGACCATGCGCTCTCGCCGGGCGGGCGTGACGCCCAATCGATGGCGTTCTTCAATACGCCGGGAATGGAAAAGTTGTATTCCGGGGTGGCGAACACGATGGCATCCGCCGCGCGAATCTTTTGCCTGAATTCGATGACCCGTGCGACCGGCTCGGTCTCCAGGTCTTGATTGAACAGCGGAATGCCTGCCAGATCGAAAATTTCCAGATTCACCCCGTCTGGCAGCATAGCCTGAGCGGCGACCAGCGCAGCGCGGTTGTAGGAAGCCTGGCGCAGGCTGCCGGGGATGCCGAGGAACTTGAGGGATTCGTTCATGACTTTTATCCTGGGTAGTTGGCGATGCTGGAAATCCTTCACCAGCAAGAATCAGCGCCGGAGGAATCCGAGGATGTCCGCGGTCATCCGATCCTTGTGGCTGGCGAACAGGCCGTGCGGCGCGCCGTCGTACTCGATCAGGGTGGCGTGGGGAATCCCCTGTGCCGCTTTGCGGCCGGCAGTGTCGATGGGCACGGTCTTGTCGGCCGTGCCATGGATGATCAGCGTCGGCATCGTGAAGGCCGACAGGTCGCCGCGAAAGTCGGTGCTCGAAAATGCCTTCGCACACGCCAGCGTCGGCCGCAGGCCGGCTTGCATCGACATGGCGCGCGACCATTCCATGACTTCGTCGCTGACCGGATGGGAAACCAGTCCGACACCGAAGAAATCCTTGAAAAACCCTGGCCAGAACTGGGCACGGTCAGTCTTGATTTGCCGGGCCATTTCGTCGAACACGGCTTGCTCGACGCCGTCCGGGTTGTCGCTGGTCTTCAGCATGTAGGGCACGATGGATGACACCAGCACGGCCTGCGCAACCCGCTTGTCGCCGTGGCGAAACAGGTAGCGGGCGACTTCGCCGCCGCCCATCGAAAAGCCCAGCAGCGTCGCATCCTGCGCCGATGTTTGCTCGATGACTGCGGCCAGATCATCGGCGAGGGTGTCGTAATCGTAGCCATTCCAGGGCTGATCCGAGCGTCCGAAGCCGCGCCGGTCATAGCTGATCGCCCGCATGCCGGCATTCGCAATGGCCAGTGCAAGGTCGTCGAAGCTGTCGGCGGACAGCGGCCAGCCGTGCGCCATCACGACCGGGCGACCCTGGCCCCAGTCTTTGACATAAAGCTTGACGCCGTCTTTGGTGGTGACATGACTCATATACTTTCCTTTCATGGGTAGGGGGGCGGTGCGGCCTGTCCGCATCGGTTCCGCTCAGGTCAACTGTTCAGCATGGATTGCTTGTAACCAGGAGGCGATGGCTTGGTCTGTGCGCTGACACACAACAGGCCCCAGCAGATTCGGCCCGTGCAGCACGCCCCATCCATCACAAGGCTGCGTGCGTTGCCGAACAGACCCCACATCGTCGTGCGCTTAATTTCGCCAGCGAGCGTCGATGAACCCGTACGACGTCTCAAACGATCCTCGATATGAATTTCTTAAGGAGTTGGACATGAACTACACGCAACGCGATACCTATGGCATGTACAAGGGCGACACCAGCGTCGGCCCCGGACCCGAACTGATGGGAGCTGACACCCTCATTGGCAACGATGTCTGCAACCTGAATGACGAAGATCTCGGTGACATCAAAGAGATCATGTTGGACATGCAAAGCGGCCGGGTGGCTTATGCGGTGTTGTCGTTCGGCGGCTTCCTCGGCATGGGCGAAAAGCTTTTCGCTGTGCCATGGAAAGCGTTGACGCTCGATACGGAAAACAAGCGCTTCGTGCTGAACATGGAAAAGGATCGCCTCGAAAACGCACCGGGATTCGACAAGGATCAGTGGCCCGACATGGCCGACACGGCCTGGGAAAAGAGCATCCATGACTTCTACGGGACGCAGCCGGTTTGGGATGAACCTCGCCTTTAACGCCTTTAACGCCTTTAACGCCTTTTCGCCACGACCTTGGCCACGCGCTGTCTCGGCGTGGCTGGCGCATTGATGCATCTTGTGAAATGGCCGTCTGCTGACAGGACGGCCATCCTTGATCCTGAATCCCGCAGTTGACCGCGTTGTAGGAGCGTCCGCTTGCGGCGCGAACGTGGTGGGATCGGCCCGCAAGCGGTGCCTCCTACAGCTTTGCTACCTCACCCGATGGGGGCATGGAAAAACCGGCCATTCGCCAGTATTCACGCGGCTTACCAGAGATGAATCTATGGTCAACTGAGGTTGCCAGGTTGATGCCCGCCAGCACGACCAAACCTTAGGGCGGAAGTGCGTGTTCCACAGGATTCAACGCACGCGCAATGCGCACGATTTCTTCAGCGATATTTTCCGGGGACAGGACAAAATCGATGCAGCCGCTATCGATCGCGCTCTCCGGCATGTCTGGCTGACTCGCCGTACTCAGCTTCTGCGCGATGGTAATGCCGCCGACTTGTTTGATGCCGCATAGCGCAGCGGCCCCGTCACCATCGTAGCCGGAGACAATCACGGCAATCAGCTTGCCGTCCCAGTAATGGGTCATCGAACGCAAAAATACGGTGATGACATCAGGCCAACCCCGCGGCTTCGATATCGGCTTCAGCCGAAACTCCCCGTCAGCGACATGCAAATCTCGATTTGCAGGAATGATATAGACATGGTCTGGCTCAATCGACAGGCGTTCCGTGATCAGTTCGACCGGCATGCTCGTGAAGCGGGGAAGAACTTCATGCAATTGAGTCGGCATCATCGTGATGTGATTGACGATGACTACAGCAATGCCCATGTCGGCGGGGAGATTTTTCAATAGCCGGATATAGGCGTCGAGGCCGCCGGCAGAGCCGCCAACACACACAACGGGGAAATTGTTCATCGCAAAGACTCCTTAATGGTTTATCGGTCCCTGTCATCGGAGCGTGTCAATGACATTGAGATACCTGGAGCATTACCAAGGGTAAAGAAAGTAGAGTTATACACAGTCGGCAGACAGCGGCCAGACGCGCGCCATCACAACGGGCGACCCTGGCACCAGTCTTTGACATAAAGCTTGACGCCGTCTTTGGTGGTGACGCCGTCTTTGGTGGTGACCTGACTCATATACTTTCCTTTCATGGGTGGAGGGGTGCGGCCTGTCCGCAACGGTTCCGATCAGGTGAACTGTTCAGCATGGATTGCTTGTAACCAGAAGGCGATGGCTTGGTCTGTGCGCTGACACACAACATGCCCCAGCGGATATTTGGCACAGGGGGCTCGCGTAGCACGCCCCGGGCGCGGACCGCCGCTGTGGGAGAGGGCGGACGCCCTGCCGGGCGAGGCGGCGTGGCCCGGTGCCATCGATCCGCAGGCGCAACCGGCGCCGGATTACGAGTTCGATCAACGCATCGCGCACGGCTAATTTGTTCTAATTTTCATGGCGAGATGCCGCCCTGGATGATGAAACCCAACTGCGTAGGAGCGGTCTTCAGCCGCGATGTGCACGTGATGCGCACGCGATGTGCACGCGATTTGCAAACTGCAACACGAAGTCTTGGCGTAGGGTTGTGACTTGCGCTTGCGCGCATCGCGGCTGAAGCCGCTCCTACGGTGTTTCACGTTAAGCGCGATAAAACATGCGCTCAGTCGCTAGTGGCTCTTGGGTTCTTTGGGGGCAAGGCTCAGGGTTTCGTGATAACGGTGGCTTGACGGCGGTCGCGAGGGGTTCAGATGCTTTCGATCGGGCGGTTGGATTTCTGATCCTTCATTTCCTGGCCGGCCCTGTCACGGTGCCGGTCTGGTTTTTCGTGTCGATATTTTTTACACCGGTGGCCGCCCACACCAACCAGTAAGAATCTAACTGATTGAAATAAAAGCGTAATGTGATAGTGGAATAAATATTGCTTATACCGCTATAACTACGAATTAGATCGTCAGGCTGCCTTGATCCACATCGTCAGGCTGCCTCGATCCACATCGTTTAATCTACTTGAGGAGCGCAGCATGAAAAATACAACCGAGCACGCAAGAAATTCACGCAATGCCGGCCCCCTGAAATCGTTGTCGGCTGTGGCCTTGGCGGTCGTGGGCGTGTTTTGCGCCGCCTTCCCGGCCTGGGCCACGCCCATTCTGGGTTCAGCTTTGGCGAGCTTTGCGGTTCTGGGTGCCGAGGGGGTGACCAACGTTGCCACGAGCACCATTGGCGGGAATCTGGGTTCCGCCCCAAATGGCTCGGTCGGCGGGGGCTATGTGTTCTCATCCGGATCGCTACAACCAAATACCGCATTGGCGCAGCAGGCTCAGCTTGATCTCGACGCTGCGATCCTTGCTGTCAATGCCTTTGGGCCTGGCACTATCATCGGATCAAGCTTGGACACGTACCAGGCCCTCCAGGGTGGTTCTATCGCTCCGGGCACCTATACGGTGAGCAGCGACCCCGTTGCGAATTTGATCGGAGACCTCTTTCTCGACGGCGGGGGCGACAGCACCGCCGTCTGGAACTTCTTGTTCACGAGCAATCTCGTCACTTCGACCACCTCGAACGTCTTCGTGCAAGACGTTGGCACTGGCAACAACGTCGGGATCTATTGGACAGTCGCCAGCGCCGCGACCCTCAACGGCCCGACCTTCGTTGGCAACGTCCTCGCCCATGACCTCATCAGCAGTGACGGCAATCTGACAATCGCCTGCGGCCGACTCTTGTCGGCAACGACGCAAGTGACGTTGATTCAGGACAGCATCTCCATCACAGGCTGCCAGAATACCAGCGGCGGCTATGACCAGGGTGTCGATGTCGGGTCGGGGGGCACTGGTGGATCGGGGGGGCAAGTCGTTCCCGAGCCAGCCACGCTGGCGCTGCTGGGACTCGGACTCATGGGACTCGGATTCTCTCGCCGTCGCCAAGGCTGAGAGCAAGCGTTCTCCACGACAAACCCCGCTGCGGCGGGGTTTGTCTTTTGTCTTTTGTCTTGCTCGCATCCGCAGGATCGATCATGAATCAAATCGGCAAATATCTTTCCGTGGTTTTCCTGGCCGCCACCCTGGTGTCCGTCGTGGGTTGTTCGTAGACGCCGCAGAAGGAAGGGACCGTCCAGTATTTCGACGACAGCGTTATCACCGCCGGCCCGAGTGCACGCTGCTCTGATGAACCCACTAGCCATTCGACTAACTTTGATGGCGAGATGCCGCCCCGGATGATGAAACCCAACTGCGTTGGATGGTCGCTGAAATAACGGAAGTGGCCTACATCGACTCCCGGGGTAGCAGGTCGGCATGTACTCGAAGATTTATTGCCCTTGGCTTCCGACCCGTCTTGGGAGGTGGGGAGGCCACCGACCGCAGCGTATAAGGAAACGAAAGCGCGGCGGTCCGGGGCGGGAGTCGAATGGCTAGTAGTTTCATTAGAGCGGAGGATCGAGGGATTGCCATGTTGCCAACCACCCCGGAAACGATCAGGACGCTACAGAGGAAGCTGTATGCCAAGGCCAAGCAAGAATCAGGTTATCGTTTTTCTGCGCGACATGACAAAGTGGATTGGGTCGGTTTACCTCGGGCCCCTGGCGTCCAAAACAGTTCCATCATTCGGCAGAGGCTTCAAGCCGGCGGCGTGTTGCTGCCCGCTTGGCTGCGAACTTGGCTTCAACCTCGTCCGCCGGGATCAGGTTGCCAGCATTGGCCGAGTCCAGGCCGATTTGCACTTGGTGACGTAACCAAGTGTCATGCTCGGCCACTTCCTCTTGTTGCCGCACGAAGTCGCGCATGAAGTCGCGCAGGAGCTGTGCGACTGTGCGGTCACGGTCTTTTGCGGCCGTGGTGAATTGGTCTTTCAGAGCCTCATCGACCCGGAACGTAAAGGTTGTTTCGCTCATGGCGGCGCTCCGATGTGTTACACAATATGTACACGGTAGCACAGCAGCCAATCGTCACACAAATCAACATTCCATCGCCGTCTTTTCATTCGGAAAGCGAACGAGTTGCGTCGAATGCGAAGCCAACAAAAAGCATGCCGTCTCGCGGCGCCAGACTCCATTTTTTACAAAAAAAAAGGCGGGAAGCCGGTGTTGGGGAGCGGGCAGGACGAATTTACCCAATCCAAAAACCATAATTGTCACAACGGGTTAAGCGCGGAAGCTGAACAAGGGCCAGGCAGATCGGTATAAAGCGGGAATGGCAACCCCACCCTACCCCGAATCGACCCCGATCCTGAATTCACTCGTCGTTCAACGACTATCTCGACTTCCCGCATGTCGCACAGGTCTTTCTGATTGAGCGCGAGGTCATCCAGAAGAAAACCGGCAAGATGTCCTGTGAAATCGCGCTCGGCCTCACCAGTCGCCTTCTGACCATCGCCCAAGACCATGACCGCACCTATGGCAAGAAATAATTCCGAATATCGAGCCTGACTGTTCGCCGCACGGAAAATTTGTTCTAACGATAAGTCTTTGATTTAGCGTCATTCCGGCGGTTGTAAGCCGGAATCCAGTTCGTTCAAACAAGCCGGGGGTTAACTGTTTGATTGGATTGGATTTACGCTTCTGGATTCCGGCTAAATGCACGCCGGAATGACGATGTTTTGGTTAGAACAAATTCACCGTGGCGGAGCGTTTGAGTGTCATGGTGGCACTCGATCGACGAGTGCTAGCATGCGACAAGATATAGGTAGAAAAGGGGCTGGAAGTGCAAACCTACGAACATGACATCAATGCTTGGGCGAATGAGCAAGCACGCCTGTTGCGTGCTGGGCGCTTTGATTTGTTGGATGTTGAGCATATTGCCGGGGAGATCGAAGACGTGGGCAAAAGTGAACAGCGTGAATTGGCGAGTCACATGGTTGTGCTGCTAGCGCATTTGCTCAAGTGGGCGTATCAACCGAAGCGCAGAGGGGCGAATTGGCAAAAGACGATAACGGCTCAGCGCAAAGAGATCAGCTATTCGCTGGAAGAGTCGCCAAGTCTAGCGCCGAAATTACAAGAACCTCGTTGGCTGGACATGGTGTGGGCGCGCGCTATTGCCCTGGCGGTGAACGAAACCGGACTAGACTGCTTTCCCGAAGAATGCCCTTGGACAATCCAGGATGAAGTTTTGGCAGGAACGTGGTTGCCGGATTGACCATCCATACCAGTGTGGTGTTGCACGCTTGGCGCATCAAACAAGACGCAGGAAAGCCGCAGATGGGCGACAAAGACATTGTTTCAAAAGACATCCTCAAACGCATCGCAGTCGACATCGCCCGGGTATTACTGCACCTGAAGGTAGATCGGGCGGAGATCATCGAAGCTGAATATCAAACCATCGAAACCGCCGAGCCGATTTGGTTGCACACATGTGGGGAGAAGGCAGTGAATTCATCTTGCATATCGAAATCCAGAACGACAACAGAACCGCCATGCCCTGGCGGAAGCTGCGATATCGCGCAGAAATCGGCCAGACCAATCCCACGTTCGATATTCAGCAAACCCTGATCCACAATAGTGACGGCTGGATCCCGGCTAAAACCCCGCCGGGATGACGAAGGGAGGACGGGCGCCGCGCCGATGGGCATGCCGCGCTTTGCCCATCCTGCAAAATCTGCAGTCTTCTTGCCGATAGCCATCCCGCTTGTCAAATATTCCTCTTCACGCTTTTTAAACCCCCGTCATCCCGGCGTGGGGTCAGCCGGGATCCAGTACGGCACACAAGTCGAACAGCAATCAAAAAATGGTTCTGGATACCAGCCAGAAGCATGCCGGAACAGGGCAAATTTGTTCTGGCGATAACCTGTTGAATTTTCATCAATTCGGCCTACATGGGAATTCAGTGCCGTAGGGTGTGGTTACCGAAGGATAGGGGCTTCATCAGAGGCACGAACCGCACCGCTGGGTGGCTGCGAGTGATGCGGTTCGCTGTGCTCAGCACATCCTACGGCGCGTTAGAACAAATTTGCCCTGCATGCCGGAACTGGAACTTGGTTTTATTGTTCCCTTCGGCGATCATGCCGACCGGAATTCAGACCACAGACAAACTTCAAGCAAGCGATGGAATGCTGATTCAATGCCCACTTATGCCGAACAAAACCATTGAGACGACTGCGTGACTGCTTTGGTGAAATTATTCAATCTGATCATGCGTGACCGCCCATGACGCCATAC
>JBBQQT010000153.1:0-8407 GCA_038215555.1 Burkholderiales bacterium
AGGCATCGTATCGTCAGCGTGAAAGTGGGGTGCGCCGTGCGCACCGGTCATGGTGAATGGTGCGCACGGCGCACCCTATGTGTAAGCCTTCTGTTCCGAGCGCTTGCCCGGTTTCTTCTTCAGGATGATCACACCTTTTACAACCTCAAGGCTGTCAATTGGAATGTTCGGGTAAACGGCGTTCTGCGGTTTCAACATCCAGCCTTCAGGGTGCTGAATCAACTGCCGGAAGATGTATTCCTCGTTGACGAAGGCGATCACGTAGGACTCATGCCGGGCGACACCTTCCGGCTCGATGACGATGATTTCGCCTTCCGCGAATTCCGGCAGCATGGAATCACCCAGCACCATCAGCGCATAGGGTTCGCCACTGGCGCAGGCGGAGGTGGCCAGATCTTCCGGCATTTCCTGTGCAACCGCAGGAACAACGGGAATGGGGAAGGGTTTTTGACTCATTTACTTGCCTCGCATGAATAATTTGTCCAAATCGGCCAGGCTCAACTGAAACCAGGTGGGCCGGCCGTGATTGCATTGATCGGCGCGCTCGGTGGCTTCCATGTCGCGCAGCAGCGCGTTCATCTCCGGCAGCGTCAGGCGTCGGTTGGCGCGTACCGCGCCGTGACACGCCAGCGTCGCCAGAAGCTGGTTGCGCTGTCCAGTCATTGCCTCGCTTATGCCGAATTCGCGGATGTCTTTCAACACCTCGCGCGCCAGGGTTTCCGTGTCGGCGTCTTTCAGCATGCTCGGCATCGCGCGCACGGCGAGGTGCGTCGGCGACACCGCAGCGATTTCGAAACCCATGCCGGCCAGCGCCTCGCGCGCCTCTTCCGCCGCGCTCATTTCCAACGCGGTGGCGGTGAACACCACCGGAATCAGCAGCGGTTGGCTGGCGATCCGCTGGCTGTCGCATGCGGTTTTCAGACGCTCGTAAAGGATACGTTCATGCGCGGCGTGCATATCGACGACGATCAAACCGCGGTCGTTCTGCGCCAGCACATAGATGCCGGAAAGTTGCGCGAGGGCGTAGCCAAGCGGCGGGGCGGCGATCTCGGGCGGCCCTTCGACAGGCTCAGGGCGAACGGCATCCGGGGCCCGGCCAAGCGCTTCGCCAACCATCTGGTAGTAAGCGGCGGGCTCGTTGGTATGCAAGGGCATCGGCGCTTGCGACCAGGAACCCGTGACAGGCCGTTTGCTTGTTGATGCCTGATGCACAACGCCAGCATGACCCTGTTCGTCATTCCCGCGCATGCGCGGGAATGACGGCTGAATGGGCTCGACTTCCACGTCGGCTGACGGCATCCGCGCCGCATCCTTCCCCAACGCCCGTTCCAGCACATGCCGCACAAACTGATGAACGCCGCGTCCATCGCGGAAGCGCACTTCGGTCTTGGCCGGATGCACGTTGACGTCGACCCCTTCCGGCGGCAGCTCAAGAAATAGTACATAGGCCGGATGGCGGTCGTGGTGCAGCACATCGCGATACGCCTCGCGGATGGCATGGTTGAGCAGTTTGTCGCGCACGAAGCGGCCGTTGACGAACAGGTATTGCGCATCGCGGCCGGCGCGGGAATAGGCCGGCAGACCGGCGAGGCCGAACAGGCGCAGCGGACCGGCTGCTTCGTCCAGCGTGCGGGCGGCTTCTGCGAAATCATCGCCAAGTACTTCCAGCGCCCGCGCCTGCCAGTCGGACACAGCATAGCGCCGCGCGACGCGGCCGTTGTGCGCCAGCGTGAAGGCGCAACCGGGATGCGCCAGCGCCAGACGGCGCAGGGTTTCGTCGCAATGGCCATATTCGGTGGTGGCGGTTTTCAGGAATTTGCGCCGCGCCGGCGTATTGAAGAACAGATCGCGTGCCTCGATCACCGTGCCGCGACTCAGCGCCGCCGGTTCCGCCTGACCCATGACGCCGTCCAGCGCGCCGATCTTCCAGGCGTGCTGTTGAGCGGGTGGGCCACTAAAGCGGCTGGTCAGCTCAACCCGCGCAATCGACGCGATGCTGGCCAGCGCCTCGCCGCGAAAACCCAGGCTGGCAACGCGTTCCAGTTCATCCAGGCTGAAAATCTTGCTGGTGGCATGCCGCGTCAGTGCCAACGGCAATTCCTCCGGTGCGATGCCACTGCCGTCATCGGCGACCCGAATCAGCTTGATACCGCCTTCTTCCAGATCGACGCGAATCTCCATGGAACCCGCATCCAGGCTGTTTTCCAGCACTTCCTTCAACGCCGAAGCCGGCCGTTCGACTACCTCGCCGGCGGCGATTTGCGAGACCAGCAGGTCGGGAAGGAGGCGAATGGAGGACATGGCGAAAAGATAAAAGCGCAGGCGAGGGTGCCTGCGCGGGGTGGGAGCTTATCGGGGAAAGCGCGAAGGGTGAAGCGTGGAGAAATTCCGTAGGGTGCGCCGTGCGCGCCGAGCAAGTGAATTGGTGCGCACGGCGCATCCTACGAAGACTTCCCCTGTCGGCTATCGCGCCGCTGCAACTCGCTGGTGATGTCGTTCAGCACCGTCCATTTGTGGCTGCACCATTCCGGCGCCAGCAGCAGATTGGCGGGGGAGGTGCCGGTGACGCGGTGATAGACAACCTCCCACGGCGTGCGCTCGATCAAATCGGCAGCGATATCAATGTATTCGGCCTGGGTCAGCGGCGTGTATTCGCCGCGCCGCCATTCGTTGGCCAGTTGCGTGCCCTTGACGACGTGCAGCGGATGCAGCTTGAGGCCGTCGGTGCCGATGTCGAGCACGATGTCGAGCGATTCTCGGCTGTGCCACGCATCCTCGCCGGGCAGGCCGACGATCAGGTGGGTGCAGACCGGGATGCCCAGGTGCCGAGCGGCTTGCGTGGTGTCGATGTACTCGCGCAGGCCGTGGCCGCGATTGACCCGTTCCAGGCTGTGATCGAAGGCGGATTGCAGGCCGAGTTCCAACCAGACTTCCATGCCCAGATCACGGTAGCCGGCGAGCAGGTCGAGCACTTCCGGCGGCACGCAATCCGGCCGCGTGCCGACCGACAGGCCGATCATGCCGTCCATCGACAGTGCCGTGTCGTACTGCACTTTCAGTTGCGCGACGTCGGCATAGGTGTTGGTGTAGGCCTGGAAATAGGCCAGGTATTTGCGCGCCTTGGTGCAGCGGTCAATGCCGCGCCGGCCGGAAGCGAGCTGCGTATCCAGCGATGGCGCGTTGCGTGAATTGGGACTGAACGAGGCGTTGTTGCAGAAGGTGCAGCCGCCGATACCTTTTGCGCCATCGCGATTCGGGCAGGTGAAACCGGCATCGATGGCGATCTTGTGGACGCGTTCGCCGTGCTTTTTAAGGAGATATTGACCGAAGGTGTGGACGCGTTCAGACAGCATGGGGTTGGGTGTTGGTGTCACGATAAAGCCAGATCGCGAACACGATGCCGAACCAGACCAGCGCGGTCAAGGCAGACATGCCGGAACACTTGTAGCCGAGCAGTGGCAGTACGGCAGCGGTCAGAAACAGCAGGGCGCGGGCGCTGTTCCAATGAGTAATTTTGGCGCGATCGGCGGCGTGTCGCGCCGCCGTGCGGCCGGCTTCGATCCACACCGGGCCGAGTTGGCTGGCTGCACCGACGACCAGCGGCATCAGAAAGCCGGGCAGGAAAATCGTCAGCGGCAGCAGGTTGTCGAGGGCGAACAACACCCCGGCCAGGGCGCAGGCGAAGCCGATCAGCGCTGCCGCCAACACGGGTTCGGCACCGTGCCAAGCCAGGATGCGCGCTCGATGCAATCGCCACCAGGCCCAGCCCATACGACCAATGACCCAGAACCACAATGCGCCGCCGAGCCAGGCCAGTGGCGTAACGAAGGCTTGCCCAAGCGCCAGTAAAAGACTGCCGGCCAAAGCCCATTTCAGGTCGACTCGCAGACGTGCACCGACGTTCGGGTCGGGCTTGTTCGCAGCGGTCGGCATCAATACCTGCAAGGTGCCGATGGCGGTGAGGCCGATGAAGCCGTACAGATTGATATGAATATGAAAGGCGCGCAGTTCGGTGTGCCAGGCCGGCAGCCACGGGATCGCCGCCGCCGCAATGAGGCCGAAACCGAGGCAGGCCATCGCCGCGACATACCAGGCCAGTCCGGGATGCGGTTTGCCCAGCGTACGGCGCGCCTTGTCCTGCATCCAGACCAGCATGGCGATGACGCCGATCAGCGCCAGCGCCGCCGCCGCCGAGACGTAAATGAAATCGAGCCAGCCGGAAAACACCGCCAACGCCAGGCCGCCGGCGGCCAACATCAGGAAGGGCAAACGTGCTGTCCAGCGGCTGGGGCCGCGGCTGCGCGTCAGCACCGGCACGAAATGCTGCATCGCGGCGGTGATCAGCGTCATCACCCCGATCGCCAATACCAGATGCGCCCAGAATGCGGGCGCAACGGTGATGGCTTTGGGTAAGGCCTGGCCGGCCAGAAAGGCGAGCAGCGTGGCGGCGATGAGGGCGATCAGCATGGGCGGGAGTTTAGATGTTCCTGATTCAGGCCGCCTTCACGATGAAATCGATCACTACGCCTTGTGCGCCCTGATCCAGATACTGAATTTCCACGCGCTCGCCATAGCGGGCCTGCATCTGTTGCAACAGCGGAATCGGGTTGTGGTCGTTGACGAAGCGCATACGTTCGCCTGGGTTGAGTGCGTCCAGTGCGCCGAAGATGGCGGCATGGCGGAAGCGTTTGGCGATGCCGCGCGCGTCGAACGCGTAAATGGCTTCGGACGTGGTGTGGTCATGAATCGGAATGTTGATTTGCATGGTGGTTGTCGATCAAAGTGACGGGGGGTGAATGCTTGAGCAAATTTGTCAGATGGGCCTTGACCGATGTCAGGGCGAAATCAGCGCAAGACGTAGGTTGCGCCATGCGCACCTTGCGCAAAGGAGGGCGGAATGATGAAAACGAGCGTGCGTGATACCCGAAGTGCCGGCTCGAAGTTGCTTGGTGCGCACGGCGCACCCTACGTGCTGGCCTTCGCCTTGCTGCTGCTCGCCGGTCTTGCCCATGCATCGCCGCCGCAACTCGATGAACGCGGTCGCGCCGGCTATGCCGAATTCCTGCAAGCCACGAAGCATCGCGCGTTCGCCATCGCCCCCGGCGGCGCTTGGGTCTGGCGCGGCGACATGGAGAGTCCGGAACTGGCAATGCAGGCGGCGCTGGAAGATTGCCGAAGCCAGGCCCGGCGGTCGTGTCTGGCTTATGCGCTGGACGACAAGGTCGTGTTCAAACCACAAGCCTGGGCGCAGGCTTGGCGACCTTATTTGAGCGCAGCCCAGGCGCAACAGGCGCCGATTGGTGTGAAACCGGGCCAGCGCTTCCCCGACCTGGCTTATCGCGATGCCGGCGGCCGCGAGCGGAAGTTGTCGGATCAACGCGGTAGCGAGCGTGGTCACATCGTTCTTCTGCATTTTTGGGGTTCCTGGTGTCCGCCGTGCCAACGCGAAATGCCCGATCTGCAAAAACTGCATGCCCGGCTCAAAGCCGCGTCGAACATGCACTTTGTCTTTCTGCCGGTGCGCGAGCCCGCAGCCAAGTCACGCACCTGGCTTGGAACTCGCGGCATTGCGTTGCCGATTGCCGATGCTGGCGCGCAGGCAGAAAAAGAGGGTTTTTTTCCGTTGAGTAACGGCAGCAAGATTCGTGACCGCGAGCTGGCCATGGTGTTTCCCACCACCTACATCCTCGACCGCAATGGCATCGTGCTGTTCGCGCATGTCGGTCCGGTGACGAATTGGCTGGCGTTGGAGTCACTGCTGAAGGATGCGGCACGGGCGGATGCCAGGTGAGCTACATCTGCCGATACAAATGCGCGTAGCTGCGGCTGACTGTCAAGCGCATGCCGGGCCTGTTCGAAGGCCTCGTCCGGTGTGCTGTGGATGTAGGGATGTAGGGATGTAGATGTAGCGGCGCAACGTGTCGCACTGGCCCAAGCGGTTGAAGCCGGGTTCTGTGCCGGAAAGCCAGAGGATGCGGGTGAGTATCCAGTCGCGCTCGGGCTGCGTTTCGCCGAGTTCTGGTGTGTCCATTTCACCCATCGGGCGGCGGCCTGTAAAAAAAGGCGTAAACGTGCGCCTTCGTGATGCCGCCGCTTCAGGCGGAGACGATATCCGCCGGCGTTTAGGGATGCACCGTGTCGAACAGTTCGAGCAGGTCGACGTTGCGTATGCGGATGCAGCCTTGGTGGAGGTGGCATCAGGCCCATAAGCAGGCCGTGGTAATCTTTTGCCGATCTACGAGAGTCTTTCGATCAGCAGGTGGGTTCCGTGCTCGGCCTTCAGTCTGTCAGCGCCCAGTTCGCCAGTGCCCAGTACCGCCAGCGCGTCGATGTTCCAGATGCAGGACTCGGCCAGCCCGGCGACGGCGGGTTCCCTGGCCAGCAAAGCGAGTTTCAGCATGGGCGCGGCAAGCGAAAGCGACCTGTCGATGTGGGTGGGTGATCGGGATCTGCTGACCGGCGAGTACGGCATCGACCCCGATCTGCTTGGTGAAGATATTCTTGCCAACCTGACATTCAGCAGCGGACAGCGCAGTGGCGAGGAAGCCGGTTTTGAGTATTGGGTCGAGAGCTTGAGCCTATGAGCTTGGAGAAAGTCCAGGGGCGCTGAATCGGCCCCTGGCGAGCTGCGTCAACTGGCTTGGATTAGGCTTGGATTGAGCCATCCCGGAACATGCAACAAAGTGAAACATCGCCAGTGCCTGTAGGATGCGGTGAGGCACGAACCGCATCAACCCTGCTCAGCCTGCCCCGCGCGCCTCGATGTATTCAAGCAG
The DNA here is from genome assembly GCA_038215555.1 of Burkholderiales bacterium. Lineage (GTDB taxonomy): Bacteria > Pseudomonadota > Gammaproteobacteria > Burkholderiales > Thiobacillaceae > PFJX01. The sequence continues at coordinate 6,777 of JBBQQT010000153.1, forward strand.
TTGGGTGTGGCTGCGCGGCTTGGAATAGTGGTAGCCCTGGCCGAATTCGCAGCCCATTTCACGCAGCACCGGGCTGTGGGCGGCTTCTTCGATGCCTTCCGCGATGCAGTTCATGCCCAAGTCGCGGGCCAGCCCGGCAATGGCTCGGGTGATGCGCAGGCTGCCTTCGTTTTCCAGCATGGTGCCGACGAAGGATTGGTCGATCTTCAATGTGTCGAGCGGGAACATGCTGAGATAACTGAGCGATGAATAGCCGGTGCCGAAATCGTCGATGGCCAACAGCACGCCCAATTCCTTGAGCTGGCGCAACGCCAGTACGGCAGTTTCAGGGTGCTCGATCAACGCGCTTTCGGTGACTTCAAGTTTGATCCGGTTTGGGTCGATGCCGGATGCGCGCACCAGGTCGGCGAGTACGTCGACTTCGCCGAATTCCTGCAGTTGCCGCGCCGAGACATTGATGCTCATGAACAACTTTTCATGCGCCGGGTGGGCGCGATCCATCGCGCTCTGAAATTCCGCTAGCGCGGCCAGCGCGGACTGCAGCACCCAGCGGCCTATCGGCACGATCAACCCGGTATCCTCGGCCACGCCAATAAAGCCGAGCGGGGATATGAATCCGACATTGGGTTGATTCCATCGGATAAGGGCTTCAAAGCCGCCCAGCCGGCCGTCATCCAGAAACACGACAGGTTGGTAATACACCTCGAATTCGCCGTTTTTCAGGGCATCGCTCAGGTTTTGCGCGATCTTGAGTTGATTGACGGCGTATTCGCGCAATTTGTGCAGGCCATCCTCTTGCGATGCCTCGCCCGTTCGCTTTGGTGCGCCCATCGACTGGCGATAGCGATCGATACTGATCTGCAAGATATGCGATAGCAGAGGGTCTGCGTTTTTCAGCTTGCTGACGACCAGATCGCGCGAGATTCGAATCAAGGAGGCGTCTTCGGCGGCGATGGCGGAAGCGGTGCGCGTCATCTTGTCGATAAGCGCGATTTCGCCAAACATTTCACCGGCATTGAGGGTCGCCAATACCAGTTCCTCGTCACCCCGTCGAGTGGTAATGCTGACTTTTCCATGTTCGACAAGGTAGGCGTCTTCGCCAATGTCGCCTTCATGAAAAATGGCTTCGCCTGTCTTGAAATTTTCGCGTATCCAGTGATTTTTCATCGGTGTTCCCGTGTTTTGCGCTGGCCCAATAGGCCGCCGGGCGGCTCAAATATCGGGGAAAACACAGAGCATAGCCATGCCGGATAAGGCCAACAAGTAGAGGAGGCGATAAGTGCGGATGAAGGCGCTCCGATTCCTTAGGCAATTTCAACCTGTGTATATGGCGGGACGGCGTCGAATAGCTCGATCAGGTCGGCATTGCGCATGCGGATGCAGCCATGCGAACGCGGCGCCTGTTCGAAGGCCTCGTCCGGTGTGCCATGGATATAGATATAACGGCGCATCGTGTCGCACTGGCCGAGACGGTTGAAGCCGGGTTCGGTACCGGACAGCCAGAGAATGCGGCTCAGAATCCAGTCTCGTTCGGGCTGGGTTTTGCCGAGTTCTGGTGCATAGATTTCACCGGTCGGGCGGCGGCCTGAATACACCGTATTCAGCGGCTGATCAGCGCCGATTTTGGCGCG
>JBBQQT010000154.1:0-8359 GCA_038215555.1 Burkholderiales bacterium
CTCAATGTTGCAGCCGCTCTTGAGCACCCGATGCCAATCCTCGATTCGCCAGCGCAAACAGTACCAGCTCAGCATCTGCTGCGCCTGCTCAGGACTTGAAACGTCGCACGTGGTCAACAAGAACCACTCCACGGGATCATCCTCCTCGGGCACGCTGGTCTCCAGAACATGCACCACCTTCAGCTTGATTGGCGCTTTGTCCCGCTGAAGCGGTTGCGTTCCAGGGCGCTTGAAACGAGCCGCTCAGTCAGTCGGCTATTGCCCAGCTTGGCGCCGCCAAATTCTTGTTCCGCCCACTGTTCCGCATCCAGCCCCTGGCCGATTTCCAGCGGCTGCAACCCGAGTGGCTTTAAATCAGGCGCCTCGCCGACCCCCATCTTGGCGCGCCAGTCATGCTCGATCGGGTAGACATAGACGGTTTTGATCGACTTGGCGTTTTCGTGCTTCCGGTCTTGGCGACCGCGCCCCTTGGTGTGGCCGATGCCGATCCAGTTGGCAGCCTTGTAGCAGGTACCCAGGAACTGTTCGTTATCGACAAAGCTTTCGACCAGCCAGGGCCGATAGCCGTACTCGGCTTCGAAGTCGGCCCCCACTTGCCGCAACACCTTGCCCAGCATGGTGGAGGCCAGATTTTGGCAGTGCACGCTGGTGCGCAGCAGAAAACGGCTCATGCCCAGTACGCGGTGCAGATGCTGACGGCGTTGTTCTGAATTCCAGCCGATCCACTGATCCCTGTCGCCCAGTGTCAGCGCTGCGGCGCTGAAGGCAAAACCACCGAGCCAGCCGTGAGCGCTGGTGATCAGATAGCGCAGTTGGCAGCCCACCAAGGGGCCTGCGCCCTGGGGATGTTCACGGATCATCATCTCGTTCCAAGTGCGCATCAGATCAGGCTTGTCGACCTTGATCAGCGCAAGCGCTTGCACATCGCCGACCTGGGGCGGCACGTTGACGGGGTCGGGTACGGCGCATTCAAGGCGGCGAGGTTGCCAGGTAAAGCTGGATGGCTTGGCGGCTGGCAAGATGAAGTGTCCTGCGCGTTCCAACTCACGCAGTGCCTTGGTGCAGCCGTCGACTTGCGCGCGTCCGCGCGCGTCGTGAAAGTTGAAGTGCTGGCATACTGCGTTGGACAATGATGTCCGATTCGGACAGGCATTGTCCTGAAGCAGGCTGCGTACGACTTCGATGGACTCGGGCTGGGCGAGTGTTCGTTTGATCTGGTTTTGTGCGTGCATTCCCATAGGATGGGCGAAATGGTTTCAGCTGTTCAGCTGTTTATGGGGTACAAGGCAGGGCTAGCGTGTTGTATTCGGAGATATCCCGCATGAGGCGCGGAAGGTCATCGGGGTGTATTGCTGGCTGGTGTTCGGCTTTGTGGGCCTTGAGGGCTTCCGACAGCTTGTACGTCACGTCGGTTTTGCAACGTCCGGTAGCTATGCCGAACCGCCAAATATTTCCGCATACCTGCAGTACGCGATGACTGAGGTCTGTTGCACCCCGTTTTTCGATGATACGTATTGTGCCTAAGAGGGCAGCGGCATCGATTTCAGAGAGAGGGACAGTGCCGATTTTCGGGAAAATGTTGAGCTCTAGCCGGCGTAGCGTCCTGTTTGCGTGTTCTGGGGTCCAAGTGTGAGCTTGTTGCTTCAGCCATTCCCGCGCGACTGCTTCGAATGTATTTTCTGCTGAGACTTTGCTCCTGAGCTTGTCTAGCTTCCTGTTGAGCAGGGGGTCGGAGCCTTGGTCTAGCTGTTTGCGTAGCTCGTCCCGTTTGGCGCGAGCATCTTTGAGGGAGATGGCCGGATACACGCCGAGGCTAATGGATTTCTCTTTGTTGTCTTTGTAGTAGCGCAGGCGCCAGTATTTTTTGCCGTCCTCGAACACCCAGAGGTAGATGCCCCCGGTATCTGCGAGCTTGTGGATTTTCTTGCCGCCAGAGCTGGCGGTTCGGCACTGTATATCGGTGAGGGGCATGTGACCGTGGTAACTATTTTTACACGGTCTGTTACCACGGCTGGAGTTCGGCTGCTGTCGGTAGTTCTCGGTAGTTCTCGGCAGTCGATTCGTGCTAACTCTTTGATTATCGTCAGTCCTCGGCACTGGTTCAGCGCTGATTGATACTGATTGATACTAGAATTGGTGCCGACGGCGAGACTCGAACTCGCACGACTTTCGTCACTGCCCCCTCAAGACAGCGTGTCTACCAATTTCACCACGTCGGCATTATCTGGCAGGCCATGACGGCATGCCAAAACACTTTACTACTTGGGAATTGCACCCGATTTGTCTGCGCCTCCCAGGGGAGCAGCCGGAGTCATGGGCTGCGGCACAGCGGGTTGCTGCACGACTGGCTTGATTTGAACCCCATGCTTCTGGCCGGAAAAATAAGTCAGGCCCAAGCTGGTAATAAAAAACAGCGTCGCCAATACCGCCGTGCTGCGCGACATGAAATTGGCCGAACCGCTGGCGCCAAACAGACTGCCGGACGAGCCGCTGCCAAATGCCGCGCCCATGTCGGCGCCTTTGCCATGTTGCAGCAACACCAACCCGACTACGCCCAGGGCAACGAGTATATGTACGATCCAGACCAGAAATTCCATCTTTAACCTTAAGCCCTTAACTTCAACCTGCCCGGCAAATTGCCAGAAATTCTTCCGCAATGAGTGCGGCGCCGCCAATCAGACCACCATCGATATCAGGCTGACCGAGCAATTCAACGGCGTTATTCGCTTTCATGCTGCCGCCATACTGAATAATCAAATTCTCTGCTACAGATGCATCCAGGGCACGTACCTTGGCGCGGATAAACGCATGCACCGCTTGCGCCTGATCAGGACTCGCCGTTTTACCGGTGCCAATTGCCCAAACCGGCTCATATGCCACGACAGCTTTTGCCAAAGCCGCTATGCCGCTCTTGGCGATGACCGCATCCATCTGGCGAGCAACGACAGTTTCTGTGACGCCGCCCTCGCGCTCTGCAAGCGACTCGCCAACACACAGAATCGGCGTCAATCCAGCCGCCTGGGCGGCAGCGAATTTTTCCGCTACCAAATCATCACTCTCACCATATATCGCGCGCCGCTCGGAATGGCCGACGATGACATAAGTGCAGGCGAAGTCGTTCAACATACTGGCTGATACTTCGCCGGTGAACGCACCCTTTACCTGCTGGCTCAGGTTCTGCGCACCCCAGGCAATTGCACTACCGGTCAGCTTGGCCTGTGCTTGTGCGAGATAGGGAAACGGCACGCAAACCGCCACGCCGGCCTTGACGCTGCCCATACCGGCAAGCAAGCCGGACAGCAAAGCTTCATTATCGGCCAGGCTGCCGTGCATTTTCCAGTTGCCGGCGACTAGTTTGCGACGCATTGGATATTCCCTCTCAAAAAGGCCGTGAATCTTAAGGGGGAATGTGGCTGCGGTCAATTCGTCATTGATGATGACATGGGATGGTAAATAACCTGCTCCACTCCCTGAGCCCAGTCTAATTTTTGTAACAAACCCTGACTAGGATGTTCTTTCCCCAATTCATCCACCCCAGGAGTCCTTGAACATGCGCCCCAGCTTGCTTACTGCCGCCATACTCTCAACGTTTGTCCTCACAGCCTGCAACTCGGATTCAACACCCGCAGTGACAACGCTGACTGGCACGCTTTCCGATTCCTACGTCAAAGGCGTGACATACACCGCCCTGCCAAGTGGCAAAACCGGCGCCACCAGTGCCAACGGCGAGTTCAGCTATGCCGCCGGCGACACGGTCACTTTCAAGCTTGGCAGTGTAACGCTGGGCGCAGTCGTCATGTCCAGCAAGGCGCTTGGCGTCGATGGCAGCAACCTGCTGGTGCGCCCCAAGGATCTCGCTGGCGTAACCGATGAAACTGATGAAAAAGCCCTTGCCATCGCTCAGTTGCTGCAAACCGCTGCTGGCGCACTACCCAACGATACTCACATTGATGTCAGCGCCAATGTTGCCAAGTTCACAACTGCTGACACTGTCGACAGCCTGGCCAAGGTCGCCACGCTGACTACGGCAGCCGGCGTGACGCCCGTACCCCTGGACAAGGTCACCGAGCACCTGCTCAACGCGCCTGCCAACGTGAAGTCGGTGGAATTCACACCCACGGATATCACCGGCCTGTCCGACGCCAACCGCGCCATCGCCTACACCACTTCCACGGTGAAAGTGACCTACGCCGACGGCAGCAGCAAGACCTTCCCGTTGTCCTACGTTAACCTGTTCAACAACACCGATACCGACAAGACCGCCGACGGTTCCGCCGCCGCGACGATCCACGACAAGAACGGCGCCGTCATCAAGGATGCGGGCGGCAAGCCCTTTGTGCCCCAGACCCCGGACGCCAACTCGCTGATGAACATCGGTGGCACACCCTATCTGGTGACCCACTTCGAGTACGAGAACAATGACAGCACCGGCGCCAACCAGTATGGCAAGGTGCCGATGACCATGACCCTGGCCAAGCTCAGCCAGAGCGCCACTGACGGCAAGTTGGCGGTCGATGGCAAGGGCATTTCGCAAGTGGATTTCTCCGGCGTCAACGGCCTCTGGATTCCCTGCGCCGGCAGCCGCTCGCCCTGGAACACCCATCTGGGCTCGGAAGAGTACGAACCGGACGCGCGCTGCGATGCCAGCGTCGGTGACGCCACCTACGCGGCCAGCAGTTCCTGCACCGGTATGGAGTACACGGCCCGCATGGACGCCTTCCGCGTCCTCTATGGCGACACCACCGCCTCACCCTACAACTATGGCCGCGTGCCCGAAGTCACCATCGCCATGGATGGCGGCAGCACGGTGCAGAAATGGTACACACTGGGCCGCATCTCGCGAGAGAAGGTGCAGTTCTTCGGTGACTCCCGTACCGCCATTCAAGGCGACGATGGCACCTACACCATGCTGACCCTATTCGTCGCCGACACGGCCAAGGACCTGTCCGCCGGCACGCTCTACGCGGCCAAGTGGAATCAGCTCACCGCTTCCGGCAGCGATGGCGGCAAGGCCAACCTTAACTGGATCAAGCTCGGCCACACCACCCATGCTGCCATCAAGGCCGCCGTGGATGCCGGCGTGAAGTTCAGCGATCTGTTCGAAACCAGCGCCACGGCAGCTGCCGGTTTCACGATGGTCAAGCATGGCCATGAAGTGGCGACCACGGAATATCTGAAGCTGAAAACCGGCATCTTCGCGGGCGTCGATATCGCCACTCTTGCCGCATTCCTGGAAACCCGCCGTTACGGGGTGCTGATGGGCGCCTCCTCCGAATTCGAGAAGATGGAGGGCGTCGCCTATAACGCGCGCGACAGCAAGGCTTATGTCGCCATGACCCGAATGAGCAACGGCATGGAAGACAAATCCGCCGATCCGGCCAACGACATCCGTCTGATGAAGAACAGTTCCGGCGCGGTTTACCAGCTGTCCCTGCAATCAGGCTGGTATGACTCGACCGGCACCGCCATCAACAGCAGCTTCGTGCCGGTGGTGATGGAAGCGCTGGTGGTTGGTGCGGACATGGCTCAGGATACAGATGGCAACAAGTCCGATCTGAACAAGATTGCCAGTCCGGACAATGTCTCCTTCTCTGAGCGCATGCGTGTGCTGTTCATTGGCGAGGACAGCGGCAACCACGTCAACAACTACTTGTGGGCTTACCATGTCGACAGCGGCAAGCTGGTTCGCATCCTGTCTCTGCCGATGGGCGCAGAATCCACTGGCCTTCAGGTTGTGGACAACATGAATGGCCATGCCTACATCATGAGCAACTACCAGCATGCTGGCGACAAGAACGGCACGCTCGACCCGACCTATAGCCGCATCCTGCCGCTGATCAACCCCGACAAGGCGGAAGTCGGTTACCTAGGCGGCCTACCTGCGATGCGCTGATCCTCATAGCAACAACTAGTCAGTTAAACTTTTGCGGCCTTCGGGCCGCATTTTTTTACCCAACCACTCCTGCACCTGCCTCGCCAGCCAAGCGCCGTCATCCAGCGGCAGATCATGTCCCGCACTCGGATGCAGAACGAAGTCGGCGTGCCAGGCTTGCGCCAGCCGCTGCGAACAACTTGGATCCACCAGCCGATCGCTGGCGGCGGCAAGGATCAGCAACGGAAGCTCCGGTTTATCCGGGGCGCTGAAACGGGCGGCGGCGAGCAATTGGCGTAGGCTGTTGCTGGCAGATACCGGGCATTCGCGCTGAAAAGCCACCCAGCTCGGCACGATGTCCTGCAACACCGCCGCCCGCGCACTGGTCAGTTTCAGGATGGCGCTTTCCCGCGCTGCATGGTTAGCGAACAGCAAGTTGAACATAGTCGCATAAGCACTCGGTCGCAGGCGTCGATAAAACGGGCTGTAGGGGCGCAGGCTGGAGTTGACCAACACCGCCAGCTCGCATTCCTCCGGATAGCGCCGCGCCCAGGCAACCGCCACCATGCCACCCAGCGACAGCGCCAGCAGGTAATAAGGTGGCGCTTTTCCCAGCGCCAGCAATTCCGTACGCACTGCATCCACGATGGCTTCCACCCAGGTCGGGCTGGTTTCTGCGTAACGGCGGCCGTTGCCGGGCAGGTCGGGAGTGAGGATGTCGTCGGCGTTCAGCCCCAACTCAGCGCCGAACTGCGCCTTGAATTCACCCCAGTGCCGCGCTTCGCGAGCCAGCCCGCGCAACAAGACCCAGGTCGTCATGAATGTAGCTTCCAGCCATACCACTCGGCCATACCCTGCTTCTTGTGCTCAAGTCGATCACGGCCATGCGGCAACCAGTTTTCCCAACCGCAGGCTGCGCGCGCCAGGAAATCCAGCCACAACAGATGCCGCCGCAGAATGCGGTGCAGGCGATGTCCTGGCCGCGGATTGAACAAGCCCTGGCGGGAAAAAAGTTGCCGCGGATTTTTCTTCACCCACAACCAGGAGCCCATCTCCAGGGTCAGCGGCAGAAACACCCGCCCGCCGCCGCCATCGGCGCGGGAACGCAGATAAAAATGGTCCCACAGGTCGCCATGCGCCAGATATTGCCGGCTTTGCGGCTCGATCACGTAGTCGTGCACCGGGAAGCTTTGCTCGAACAGGGTTTTCAAGGCATGCACTTCCGCAAGGTGCGGAAATGGCAGCGCCGTGTGGGCGTAGGGAAACCAGATGCGATCGCGCACGCCAAAACCGGAATGGCAATCCAACGCCAGGCTGAAGCGGCGTCCGCCCAATTCCGTGTCCACCACCTTTTGCAACACCTGGCTTTCCGGCGCCATGTCCGCTCCAACCGCACCGCGATACCAGGGCAGTCGGGCGCTGGCGCGCTGGCCGCCGAGCATGAATGGCACCCGCTCCAGCGCATCCAGCGGCGCATTGCGCATCAGGTCGATACCATCTGGATTACAGCGTGTGTTGCGCCACATGCCACCCGGGTTCACCAAGGGCACAAACACCATGCGCAGCGTTTCCAATTGCCGGTGCAGCAGCGGGTCCCATTTCAGTCGCTGCAACAGCCCGCGCAGATAGACCAGCAACACGCGCGTACCGATCCGCTCCAGCCCATGCACACCGCCGAAATAGCCGATCGCCGGCAGGCTGGGATCAGGGTTGCCCAGCGTCACCACATGTATCGGCAACGCCGTGCCCGCCATCTCCACCGTATGCGCCACCCGAACCGAGACGCCGGCGGGTGCGTCTGCAAGGATTTCTTGCAGTTCAAACAGTTCCGGCAGGTGGAGTTTCATCACGCCATGTCGTGGACCGATTCCATGCCGGCAGGCCGCCAGTCGGCCAACATCGCTGCACTCATCGGCCGGGCGATGAAATAGCCCTGTACTTCGTCGCAGCAGCATGCGCGCACATGCGCCATTTCCGCCGCCGTCTCCACGCCTTCCGCGACGACTTGCAATGACAGGCTTTTTGCCAACGCAACGATAGAACGGACGATGGATTGGTTGATCGGCATCCGATCCAGATCGCGAATGAAGGATTGGTCGATCTTCAGGCGTTCGATCGGATAGCGGTTCAGGTAGCCCAGGCTGGAAAAGCCGGTGCCAAAATCGTCGAGCGAGAGGTGTACGCCCAATGCGCGCAGTTCACCCAGCATATCGAGCACCAAAGTCGCTTCATGCATGACGATGCTTTCGGTCAACTCAAACTCCAGGAAGGAAGGATCAATGCTGTTTTCGCGCACCAGGTGGGTCACACGCTGGATGAAATCCGGCTGACGGAACTGCAGCGGCGAGATATTTACCGCCATGCGCAGGGGCGGCAAGCCTTGCTGCTGCCAGGCGCGATGCTGGCGACAAGCTTCAGCCAGCACCCAATCGCCAATCGGCACGATCAGACCGCTTTCCTCGGCAAGGCCGATAAAACTGCCGGGAC
>JBBQQT010000155.1:0-8208 GCA_038215555.1 Burkholderiales bacterium
GCGCCGGTGACATCTACGATGGGCACCCACAGTGACCGATTTTCACATTGTCGGAGGTTCTCATTATTGCTAACCTGTATTTATGGCGTTTTCGATTGAGTATTTCCATGCGCGAGTGCAGTCCGAGATTGACGCCTGGCCTGTCGACGTTCTCGCGGACTACGCTCGAATTGTGGAATTGCTGATCGAGCACGGCCCCAACCTGAAACTCCCTATTCGCGAACTTTCGGCGATGGCTTTGTTTGAGTTACGGCCTCGTGGCCGATCTGGTATTGGTCGGGCGTTTTACTGTTTCCTCGTCGGGAGGCGTGTAGTCGTACTCCACGCCTTTATCAAGAAGTCTCAACAAACGCCCGACCACGAAATCAAGCTCGCTCGAAAGCGATTGAAGGAGATTCAAAATGGATGATCTGAAATTCAAACCTGTGCGCCATGACCACAAGGATTTCCTCGAAAAGGCATCCAAGCGTCGTGGCTTTAGCGAAGCATATGAAGCTCTTGAAGTCGAGTACGCGCTCACTCATGAAATGCTGGCCGCTCGCGCTCGCGCCGGTCTTACCCAGGAGGCTGTTGCTGGCCGCATGGGCACCACCAAGAGCGCCATCTCTCGCCTGGAGTCCGCCGGAAAGCAGGCCCCCTCTGTGGCTTCGCTAAAGCGATATGCGGCCGCTGTTGGCTGCACGCTCAAGATCGAACTTGTACCCGCTAGCCCCAAGCGGCGAAAGGTTGCCCAACCCGGCGGTCAACCGGACGCTGCGCGATAAAGCTGCGCAGCGCCGGTTACTTCTACGTTGGAAATATCCTGGCTTACTTGCGTTCCACCCGGTAACCCTTGGGAATATCGAACACCTCCGGCTTTAATGGCGCGCTGCCGTATTGCTGGTAGGTCAGGCTGATGCGGCTATCCAGCTTGTTGGACAGCGCGGCCATGCGGCCGGTGCCTTCATATTTGGTCTTCACGTCGACCGCGCAGAGCAGGCCCATCGGCGCCATGCGACGTACGATTTCACTCATGCCGCGCGCTTGCGTCGGCGAACTTTTCGCCAGCGCCGGGATGCCCATGAAGAATTCCGGTGTCTGCGCTGCTGCGATGAACGCCGCAACTTCCTTCTGTTCCTCGGTATCGCGCGCCAGCCAAACATTGCCGGTCAGCGTGAAGTTGACTTTTTCTCCGCCCACTTCCGCTGGCATCGCGGCATCAATGCTGTATTCAGCGCACTTCCACTTCTGCAACGGGTGGCTGCGGCCGGTCGCTTTCACATCCAGCTTCAAATCTTTACTGCTGACTTTGGCATCGGTCTGCTCATTCAGTGCGGCCATCATGTAAATCGTTGCCAATCGCTGCGAATGGTCGATCACCGCGATTTCGTTCTTTTTCAAATCGTACAGATGCGAATAGGCTTTGCCGCGGTCGATCAGATCACGCCGAATCTGCTGGCCGCGCAGCCAGATGCCTTCCTGACCGTTGCCCTGCATGCCCATCGCCACCACGGTGCTGCGGCCGGTCAATGAGAGATCGGCGGTCGCCGAAAAGGGGGCAATGCTGCTGACCAGGGCCAGCACAAGAGCGGATAATTTCATGGTTTTTCCTCACGTCGATGGGCTTCTAATTCGTTCAGGTTGAACCGCTGGTAAAGCAGCAACAATGGCTTCGGCGCCCACCAGTTGAGGCGACCAAGCAGGCGCAGGCTGGCGGGTACCAGCAGCATGCGCACCAGCGTGGCATCGACCAGAACAGAGAGTAAAAGTCCTAGGCCCATGGCTTTCATGAATACCACTTCGCCCATCGCGAAGGCGCCCAACACAATGCCGATCAGCAATGCTGCGCTGGTGATGATGGGACCGCTGCGCTGGATGCCGACTGCGACCGAGCGCATATTGTCGCCGGTTTGTTGACACATTTCCTTGATCCGGGAAAGCAGGAAGACTTCATAGTCGATCGACAGGCCGAAGGCGGCGGCGAAGATCAGCACCAGGATCGTGCCATCCATGCTGCCTTGTGGCGTGAAGTTGAGCCACTGCGCGAAATTGCCGTCCTGGAACACCCAGACCAGGGCGCCGAAAGTGGCGGACAGCGATAGTAGATTGGTGATCACCGCTTTCAGTGGAATCAACACGCTGCCCAGCATGAAGAACAGCAGCACAAAAATCACGCAAACAATGGCGGCGATGGTCCACGGCACCCAGACCCGCAAGGAATGCAGGTAGTCGAGATGGAAAGCCGGGAAACCACCAACTTGAACCTGTTTGATGCTCGCCGGCACTGGCAGTGCGCGAATCTGCTTGACCAGTTCGCGCGCTGCTTCGGAACTTGGCGGCGCGGAATACTCCACATAAATCACCGTGGTGTCGCCCTTGGCATAGGCGGCCAGGGTTTCCGTGGCGAGAGGGAATTGATCCGGGAATTCGTACAGAAGCTGATAGTCCTCGAGTTTCAGGTTCGGATCGACGCTGGTCAGGCCGGAGATTTTGATGATGCCGGGCAGCGCGCGCAGTTGTTGCGTGTAGGCATCCAGAGCCGCCAGCGAGGTCGGCGAATGCGCTTCGCCTTCGGTCTGGACGGCCAGAACCAGCGGCCCCATGTCGGAATGCGAGAAGCGCTGCTTGAGGATTTCCTGCACTTGCCGGCTCTCTGCCGTCACCGGCAGTGATTTGCTGTCGGCGGGACCAATTTCCATGTGCAGCACCGGCAAGCCCATCGCCAGCAACAACCCGAGAGTGACGATCAACACCAGCCAGGCACGGCGCATGACGAAATAACTGTAACGATACCAGCGGCCGCCTTCGTCTTGCTGCGCGGCGCGGCCGGAAAGGCCAGGGAAAGCAAAGCGATTGACGTGACGCCCGAACAAGGCGAGCAAGGCGGGCAACAGCACCACCGCGGTAATCATGGCGGCAGCCACCGAGATACTGCCGGCCAGCCCCATGTTCTGAAAAAACCGCTGCGGCAGCAAATGCAGGCAGAACAAGCTCGACGCGACGGTAAGTCCGCTGAACACCACGGTTCTGCCGGCGGTGCGCATGGTGGTCATCAAACTCTTGTTCACGTCATGGCCGGCCGCCAGTTCTTCGCGAAACCGAGACACGATGAACAAGGCGTAATCGATCGCCAGACCCAGGCCCAGCATGGAAACGACATTGGCGGCATAGACGCTGATGTCGATGAACAGGGTGAATGTCTTCAACATCGCCACCGACAGCACGATGGTAACAACGCCGACGACCAGCGGCAGCGTCGCCGCCGCGACCGAGCCGAAAACCCAGACCAGCAGCAGTGAGAGTGCGATGAAGCTGGCAATCTCGGCATGCCAGATGTCACGCGCCAATTGCTGACGGATGTCGACGTAAGTGGCCAGTTCGCCGCCCAGCATGACTTCGATCTGATCGATCTGAACCTGCTGGCGCAGCCGCTCGAAGGCGGCGATGCCCTCGTCGGCGGCGCGTTCAAGTTGCACCACGGCATAACTCAAACGGCCGTCTTTCGAGCGAAAACGGACGTCGCCGCCGCTGTGGTAACTGATTACGCTCTTGACCTCGGGATTGCGCGAAATGTTGGCGGTGACCGCCTCGACAGCGCTGCGATACGCCACGCTGTCAACATCGCCAAGGGCATCCGAGCGAGGCCGGAACAGCATGATCACCTGTGTTTCATCGCGACCAAGATGTTCTCTCAGCATGCGCACCGACTCGGCGGAACCGCTGCCCGGCACGTCCCAGCCCGGCGCCAGCGTCAGACGCTGCATGACATCCTTGCTGTAGAAAGCCCCCAACAAAACCAGCAGAAATCCCAACAATACGATCAAGCGGGGATGACGACCGGTCAGCCGGCCTAGAAAAACAAACATGGATTAGTGGAGCCTTGAATCAGGTCTGTGCAAGGGTATCACCGAAGCAAGGGTGACAGGCGGATGGAAGTTTTTCGCGAAAGCGGTCTCGAAAGGGACGTTTTCAATCCGCTTCCGTCTCGAACCCGGCTTGCGCCAGCTCGGCGGCGCGCAACACGGCACGCGCTTTGTTGCGCGTCTCCTGCCATTCATTTTCCGGCACCGAGTCGGCGACGATGCCGGCGCCGGCCTGGACATAGAGCATCTTGTCCTTTACCACTGCGGTGCGGATGGCGATCGCCACATCCATGTCGCCGTTGAATCCGACATAGCCGACAGCGCCGGCATAGACGCCGCGCTTGCTGGGTTCGAGTTCGTCGATGATTTCCATCGCCCGCACCTTGGGCGCGCCGGAAACCGTTCCAGCCGGAAAGGTGGCGCGCAAGACATCCATCGCATTCAGTCCCGGCTTCAGTTTTCCTTCGACGTTGGAGACGATGTGCATGACATGCGAGTAGCGCTCGATGCTCATGTTTTCGGTGACCTTGACGCTGCCGATTTGTGAGACTCGGCCGGCGTCGTTGCGACCGAGGTCCATCAGTTGCACATGCTCGGCGCGCTCTTTCGGGTCGGCCAGCAATTCTGCTTCCAGGCGCAGATCTTCTTGCCGTGTCACGCCGCGTGGGCGGGTGCCGGCGATCGGGCGCACAGTGACTCGCTTTTCATTCGGATGCTGGTCATCGCCGGCGCTTTCCAGCCGCACCAGAATTTCTGGCGAAGAACCAACAACCTGGAACCCACCCATGTCGTAATAAAACATGTAGGGCGACGGATTGAGGCCGCGCAAGGCGCGATATAGCGACAGCGGATGCGCGTAAAACGACTGACTCATCCGCTGCGACAGGACAACCTGCATGATGTCGCCATCAAGGATGTACTGCTTGGCGCGCGCTACCGCCGCCTTGAATTCGGTCTCGCCGAATTCGGAAACGGCTTCGTCACCATTGCCTTTGACATCGCGCGGAGGAATCGCCGGACGCTGCAACAATCGGGTCAGTTCGGCCAGGCGCCGATGCGCTTTCAGGTAGGACTGATCTTCCAGCGGGTCGGCATAGACGATCAAGGTCAGTTTGCCGGACAGGTTATCCACCACCACCAGTTCATCGGTCAGCATCAACAGAATGTCCGGTGTGTTGATGTGGTCGGGTTTGCGTGCCGCGGCGAGACGCGATTCGATGTAGCGCACCGTGTCATAACCGAAATAGCCGCACAAACCGCCGGGAAAACGCGGCATGCCAGGCACCGGTGCGGCTTTGAAACGCGCCAGGAAACGCTCGACAAATTCCAGCGGATCATCGCAATTGCATTGTTCCACCGGCAGGCCGTTGGTTTCGACGCTGGCGAAGTGGCCATGCACGCGCAGCACGGTCTTGGCTGGCAGGCCAATGAAGGAATAGCGCCCGAAACGTTCGCCACCGACCACCGATTCAAGCAGATAGGAGTAAGGCTCGTTGGCGAGTTTCAGGTAGATCGACAGTGGCGTATCGAGATCCGCCGGCAACGGCTTGATGACCGGGATTCGGTTGTAACCTTGGCGCGCCAGGCTGTTGAATTTGTCTTCGTTGAACATGCGGGTCTTTCTGGAATTCGTGACGGTCAAACACGGCGGGGAAAACGAGATTCAGCGAGATTCAGCGAGATTCCGCCCGCCATCGACTGAATCGACGTTTTACCTGGGTGCTTGCCGGACGTTCCAGGTTCATTTTTTGACGATCAACTTGGCGGCGTCAGCCAGGGTGGACACCACGGAATCGAGATCAAGTTCACTCACCGGACGGCCACGGTTGTAGCCGTAGGGGACGCAGAACACAGCGCAGCCAGCGGCGCGCGCGGCCTGGGTATCGTTCAGCGAATCGCCGATCAGCAACAGTTCATCCGGTTGAATGGCAAACACCTGGCAGGCGTGTAGCAAGGGCATCGGGTCGGGTTTCTTCTTCGGCAACGTGTCGCCGGACAGGATGAGTTCGAAGTATTCGAACAGCCCGGTATCTTTCAGCAACGGATGCGTGAAGCGCGCCGCCTTGTTGGTGATGCAGGCGAGCCGGTAACCCCCTGCGCGCATGGCTTGCAGTCCTTCGATGACGCCGGGAAAGACGCGACTCTTGCGCGAAACGTGCGCGCCGTAGTGTTTTTCGTAACTGGCTAGCGCCTGATCGAACAGCGCCGGGTCCGGCTCGGCTTGCATGTCGCGGGTCAGGGAACGTTTCACCAGACGCGAAACGCCATTGCCAATATAGGTTTTGATTTCAGCCAGCGAGACGGCTGGCATGCCGAGATCGACCAGCATCGCTTCAGCGGCATCCGCCAGATCTTCAGCGGTATCGAGCAAGGTGCCGTCGAGGTCGATGACCACGGCTTTTACAGGGAGAGGGAAGTTCATGTTGGTGAGCGGTGAACAGTAAGCGGTGAGCGGTGAGCGGTGAGAACGCGGGGTTTCCGCTAACTGCTCACCACTTCCCGCTCACGGGTTTCAGGCCTTGGCCAATTCCGCGCGCAGCGCAGCGACCACGCTGTCGTAACGATTCGGGTCGGTGTCCTTGGCAGCGCCGAAAATGGCGGAACCCGCGACAAAGGTATCGACACCGGCCTTGGCGACTTCGCAGATGTTGGCCGGGCCGACACCGCCGTCGATTTCGAGACGGCAGTTATAGCCGCCGGCGTCGATCATCGCGCGCACCTTGCGCGCCTTGTCGAGCACGTAGGGGATGAACTTCTGGCCGCCGAAACCGGGGTTGACCGACATCAGCAACACCATGTCGAGCTTGGGAAGCATGTATTCCAGGATATCCAGCGGCGTCGCCGGGTTGAATACCAGGCCGGCCTTGCAGCCGCTTTCCTTGATCAGGCCGATGGTGCGATCGACATGCTCGGATGCTTCCGGGTGGAAGGTGATGTAGGTAGCGCCGGCCTTGGCGAAGTCGGGAATGATGCGGTCCACCGGCTTGACCATCAGATGCACGTCGATCGGTGCGGTGACACCATGCTTGCGCAGGGCCTCGCAGACCAAGGGGCCAATGGTCAGATTGGGGACATAGTGGTTATCCATTACGTCGAAGTGAACGATGTCGGCGCCTGCGGCGAGGACTTTATCGACTTCCTCACCCAACTTGGCGAAGTTGGCGGAAAGGATGGAAGGAGCAATCTGATAATCGGCCATGACAATTTCCCGGCTAGTTAAAACCGTGATATTACCCGCCGAAGGCCGCCTGGAATATAGGGCAGTCTGGACAGTCCGAAGCGATTCGTGTGCAATCGCCACCTCTCCCCGCACCTCGCCGCACACCATGGCCGAAACCAGGAAATACCATATCACCGTCACCGCCAGGACTCTCTTCATCCCTGAGCAATCAGATGAGGCCGCCGAGCGCTATGTTTTTTCCTACACGATCACCATTTCCAACACCGGCCAGATAGCCGCGCAATTGATTTCTCGCCACTGGCAAATCATTGATGCGCACCAGAAAGTGCAGGAAGTCCGTGGCCTGGGCGTGGTCGGCGAGCAACCCCTGCTGAAACCCGGCGACAGCTTCGAATACACCAGCGGCACCGCAGTATCGACCCCGGTCGGCGCGATGAAAGGCAGCTACCAGATGGTCGCTGAAGATGGCAATCCGTTTGAAGCGGAGATTCCGGAGTTCATTCTCTCGGTACCCCGCGTTCTGCATTGAGCTTGTTCCGCCTTGCCTGCATGCCGGCCTGGTTGTGGTCTTTTTGACTGATTAACTCAGTCCTTTTTTCTGTTTTTTTCTGCTTTTTTGTCAACAGAGTCTCCATGCGCGTTTATTTTTTGATTGGCTTGATCGCCATGTTGGGCACCGGTTGCAGCCTGTTTGAAACGAAGCCGGGCGCGCCGCTGGAACCTGTCAAGCCGGTCAAACCAGTACCTGTCGAGACCGCACCACCTGCGGTCGCTGCGCCGGAAGTCCGCCCCGCTCCACCACCCGAAACCGCGCCGCATCTGCCTGCCGTGATCGAGCCGATCAAACTGCCGGCCCCGGTTTTGCCGGAGCCAGGCAAATCGGTCCCCATCGCCATGCCCTGGTTGAAGCCGGCGGAATGGACACATTTGCCCGGCTGGCGTGACGACGACATGACGCCAGCATGGCCGGCATTACATCAATCCTGTCGCGGCTTGAGAAGCAATCCGGCCTGGACTGGCGTTTGCCAAGCCGCAATACAGCTCCCCGCAACACCGGATGCCGCGAGTATCCGAGCGTTTTTCGAACAGCATTTTTCACCTTGGCAAATCCACCAGGCCGAGAACGGTATCGAAGGCCTGGTCACCGGCTATTACGAGCCCCTGCTGCGCGGCAGTCGCTTCCCA
>JBBQQT010000156.1:0-8104 GCA_038215555.1 Burkholderiales bacterium
CAGATCCTTGTTCTCGAACAGCCCCTTGTTCCAGTCGGCAGCAAAGGCCATGCCCGGCTTCAGCAGGCCGGCAGCAATCGCTACGCTCACCGCGCCGGCGGCGCCAGCACCCTTCAGTACGTTTCTGCGCAAAATGTTCATGCAGTTGTCTCCAATATATAAAAACGATTCAGTTTATGCCCGCTCCGGATGCATCATCTTGCGACGATCCACCGATACGATGACATCACAACGAGCGCTTATAAAAACGCTGTTCAATCCATCACGGTGCACATCTCGGCCTGATATTTTCGGCCTAGTGGGCCCCATGACAAATGGACGATTGGGCAAATCGAACATTGCATGAAAAGCGTGTATTTGTCACCGGACTTTCTCTGTCAAAAGCACGAAAAATACAGTTATTTACTTAAGGAAATACTTATATAAGTGCCTGATCGATACAAATTCATCATTCCGGATTTCTGCAAAAACGTCCTGCCTGACGAAAAAATCAGTGCTGATTAAGTTCAACCGAATCAATTCAACTGGATACGGATACCAAACGGCGTTGGCGCCTTGCCCTTGACCAACCAAGCCACCGGAAATGACGGCTCGCGGGCGGGAAACCGGCCTTCGGCATCGGTGAAATAAACCAGCAAATCCGGGCTCGAATGTTCGTGTTCAATCCAGTCGAACAGCGGCCGGAAATCAGTACCGCCGCCGCCACTGATTTCCGCAGGCAGTTGTATTGCCTCCCACATCGCGTAATGCCAAGGTCCGGCCTGATCCAACTTGTCGTCACAAGCATGCAGCGTGACATCGGCGCGCACCTGCGCCTTGAGTGCATCAATTTCGCTCAGAAACTCCTGCAACTCGTCCTTGGTCACCGAGCCGCTGGTATCCAGCGCAACAATCACCTTGACGCTCTGGCTGTAAAGACGCGGCATCAGCGCCTCGCTGCTGTTGCCAACATCGCGGCGTGACGTGCGCTGAAAGCTGTAATCATCGCGTGCGGCATTCATCATGTAGCGCGCCAACAGCGCCCGCCAAGGCAGTTGCGGCGACAGCAGGTTATCCACCAAACGCATCATCGACTGGCTCAGCTTGCCGGCCTGGCGCGCAGCCTGCGCGGCGGCGGCAAGCCGGCTTTTCCATTGTTCATCGAGCTGATCGGGATCAGCCGGCGGCGGCGGGGTTTCGCCTTCACTCGCCGGCTGCGCCTCGCTGGTCTGCTCCGACTCGTCCCTCTGGCCCTGGCTATCCTGCTGCGGGTCCGGCTTGCCACCACTTTCGCCCTGCGACGGTTCCGACTTCTCGCCCTGTCCCTTGCCCTGCTTGGCTTCGTTCTGTTCCTGCTGTTCGCCCTCGCTACCGCCTTCGCTCGGTTCGTTGTCGAACAAGTGCATGTCCTGCGTTTCTTCCGGCGGGTCTTCGTGCAGCACCGGGTAGATTTCTTCCGCCGTCAGCCCGCGATAAGCCGCGTTCATCAACGCGTTGTCCGGCCCGCGCATCCGCTCCTCGTCAAGGATCATGTTGACCGCGTAATCGCAGGCGACATCCCAGCGATGCTTTTGGCGATGATTGCGGCGATTGAAATGCGACAGCGCGCAATGCATCGCCTCATGCGCCAGCACGAACTGCGTCTGTTCCAGCGTCAGACGGCTGATGTAATCCGGGTTGAAATAGAAATTGCGCGCATCGGTGGCGGTGGTCTTGCACCACTTCGGGTCCGCCGCCTTCAGCGGCAGATGCATCACCAGTGCGCCGAGAAACGGCTTCTCCAGGATCAGCCGCGTGCGCGCAGCGGCGAGTTTGGTTTCCAACGCGGGGGAATCAGACATGCCCACCCTTCACCCTTCACCCTTCACCGGTTTGAAGTCGTACAACATCAGTTCGGCGACGCTGTTCGCCCATTCGACGAACTCCGGCACCTTGAACAGCGGCTGTCCAACGGCGCGATGCAAATCGGTCACCAGCATGACGCCCATCTCGCGCTGCGGATAGTTACGTGCATATTTGAGGATGTTGGACAGCTTCTTCACGCCCTTTTCACCCTCGCCGGCGCTTTCCTTGGCGCGTCTGACCAGCGCGGCGGCGACGCCGTATTGCAGATCGATGCCCTTCGGCACATCCATCACGCTGCCATCCAGAATGCCGTCGATATCCGGCAGGTTTTCCAGGTTGTCGATAAACGCTTTCAGTTCGACGCCGCACGACTGACCGACGCAAGCCTGCAAAACCGCAGACAGCAAATCGGGCCGTTCGCCGAATTTCTGCAGCGCGCGATGCGCGTATTCCCACGAACGCGGGCTCGGGAACGACATCGGGTTGTGCGCGGCGTCGTAGTGAAACAGCAGGTCCGGCCGGAAGCGCAAGAAGCCGAGAATGCGCGCATCAATGCCGGTATTCAGCGCCCAGTTGATCCAGTCGTCGAGATTGGCCTCGACCTCGTAATGCGTGAAGCGGTTCGCCAGCGGCGCCGGCATGGCGTAGGTGACGCCGCGGTCGCCCTGGCGATTGCCCGCAGCGAAGATTGCCCAGCCATCCGGAATGACATATTCGCCCAAGCGGCGATCCAGAATCAGTTGATAGGCAGCGGCGGAAACCGTCGGCGGCGCGGCGTTGATCTCATCCAGAAACAGAATACCCGCCGGGCCATGCCGGCGTGCATCCGGCAGCATCGACGGAATCGACCATTCGACGTTGTCATTGTTGCGAAACGGAATGCCGCGCAGATCGGTCGGTTCCATCTGCGACAAACGCAAGTCGATCAGCGGCACGTTATGCAGTTTGGCGATGCCGGCGATGATCTGCGATTTGCCGACGCCGGGTGGGCCCCACAACATCACCGGTGTGTGCTGGCCGGCGTTGCAACTGGTGAATTCGCAGTCGAGGATGGTTTCGATATGGGAGGGGCGCATGATTTGTCTTATGCCTTAAAAGCTTTTAACCAAGTTTCGTAAAGTCATCTTGAATGCTGCCGGATTGCGCCATTTCAATCCGCGCCGCCACCAGGCAGGCCTGAATTTGCACCGGGTTCAGCATGGTCGGCAACAGGCGATGTACGCGCGCCAACCATTGCGGCTTTTCACAGGCTTCCAGTTCCAGTCGGGCGCGCGTGGCGTTGCTCAAACGCGGCCAGAGCAGCAGCAGTGGCGCCAGCCAGCGATGATAATCGTTAATAACCGACTGCTCCAGTCGACTATTTTCCCGCCTTCCCCAATCTTCTCGCACCAGCAATTCCGGGAAATTGACCGCACCAAGTTGCCGCGACCGCCATTCATAGGGCAAGCGCAGACCGGCCATGCCTTGGCCGAGGCCATCCTGGCCACGCTGAAACCATTGCGTCATTGGATGCGGCCGAGCCGCCTGATTCACCATGCTGGCGAGGAAATCGCGGTGCGCATCGCTGGCGTCGCGAGTCAGCGCATCCCGCCGAGCCAAAATCGGCGAATGAAAGCCGGTGTAGCTGAGCGCAAACGGATGCCACGCACTCTCCGTCTTTTCGACACCTTCGATGCCGCCGCGCCGGGTCGCCAACAACGCCAGCGGCAAACCACTTTCTCGATCCAGCGACCAGAGTTCGAAGGTATCGAAAATCGGAAATGGCAGTGCCGGGCGAGTCTCCAGCGCCGCGATGATGTCGCCCAGGCCGGCCGACTGCCCCAGTTTGAGGCCGACGCCCTCTTCCCAAACGCCCACCGGCCGCACCCATCCGTAACCATCGTCGGCGCGCAAATGCCAGGTGACGCCATCGAAGGTATGCGCGCTGGCATCGCCGATATCGACGTAGTGCACCACCCCGCGATAGGGATTGACGCGACGCAGTGCGTAATAACTTGGGTACATGGCGCGGTCAGCTGGCGAGTTCGGCCAACATCTCGGCCAGACGCCGCCGGGCGGACTGGAGCAACTGATCGACCCACTCTTCGCCCGGACCGGAAAACGCATCGTACTGGTCTTCGATACGCTCGATGATGTCGCGCACCTGCGCCGGATTGCGCGACCGTCGAAGCTCATCGCTCAAGTCGGCCAACCATTTGTCATCTGCCATGCTTTGCCTCGTCATGTAGTTGCTGCAAACTTCGCCCAGATTCCTCCCCACGTCAATTACGCCGAGCGTGTCACCCATGAATTACTGCTCCCACTGCGGCACCCCGGTCCGCGTCGAAGTTCCCGCCGGCGATAACCGCCCGCGTCACGTCTGCCAAGGTTGCGGCGCAATCCATTATCACAACCCGAAAATGGTGGTCGGCTGCATTCCGGAGTGGGAAAACAAGATTCTCCTCTGCCGCCGAGCCATCGAACCCAAACACGGCCTCTGGACCCTGCCCGCCGGCTTCATGGAAAACGGCGAAACCACCGCCGAGGGCGCCGCCCGCGAAACCCTGGAGGAAGCCGGCGCGCGCGTGGATGTGCTGAATCTGTACAGCATGATCAGCCTGCCGGACATCAATCAGGTCTATCTGGTGTTCCGCGCAAAACTCCTGCACCTCGATTTCGCGCCTGGCGAGGAAAGCCTGGAAGCCGGGCTGTTCGCCGAATCCGAAATCCCCTGGGACAAACTTGCCTTCCGCACCATCGAACGAACCCTGAAGCTGTATTACGAAGATCGCCGCAGCGGCATGTACTCCTTACACGTCGGCAACATCTTCCACAAACCCCGCTGAACATGTCCATCAAGCGCCCCGAGCTACTCGCACCGGCAGGCTCGCAAGTCATGCTGGAGACCGCCCTCGCCTTCGGCGCCGACGCGGTTTATGCCGGCCAGCCGCGCTACAGCCTGCGCGCCCGCAACAACAGCTTTCGCGATGAAGTCGCGCTCGGCATCGGCATCGACTACGCACACAGCCGCGGCAAACAGTTCTACGTGGTCAGCAACATCTTCCCGCACAACGCCAAGCTGAAAACCTATCTGGCCGACATGGCGCCGGTGGTCGCATTGAAACCGGATGCGCTGATCATGGCCGACCCCGGCCTGATCGACATGGTTCGAGAAACCTGGCCGGAGATGACGGTGCACCTCTCCGTGCAGGCCAATACGGTGAATTACGCCGCCGTCCGATTCTGGCAAAAACTGGGCATTTCGCGCGTGATCCTGTCGCGCGAACTCTCGCTCGACCAGGTCGCCGAAATTCGCCAGGAATGCCCTGACATGGAGCTCGAAGTCTTCGTCCACGGCGCGCTGTGCATCGCCTACTCCGGCCGCTGCCTGCTCTCCGGCTACTTCAATCACCGCGACCCGAACCAGGGCACTTGCACCAACTCATGCCGCTGGGAGTTCAACACCAAGCCCGCCAAGGTCGGTCCCGATGGCGATGTATTTCTGCTCGAAGAACCGGAAAAGCGCGCCGGCAGCTACATGCCGATCGAAGAAGATGAGCACGGCACCTACATCCTCAACTCGAAAGACCTGCGCGCCATTGAACATGTACAGCGGCTAACCGAAATCGGCGTCGATTCATTGAAGATCGAAGGCCGCACCAAATCGCCCTACTACGTCGCACGCACCGCACAAGCCTACGCCCAGGCGATCGCCGACGCCGTCGCCGGTCGCCCGCTCGACCCGTCTCTGCTGCGCGAACTCGACGGCCTCGCCAATCGCGGCTACACCGGCGGCTTCTTCGAGCGCCACCCGGATCGCGAGTACCAAAACTATCTGCGCGGCCATTCCGAATCGGATCGCAGCCGGTATGTCGGCGATGTCCTCACCTACCACGCCGACGGCATGGCCGAGATCGAAGTGAAGAACAAATTTTCGGTCGGTGACCGCATCGAACTGATTCACCCGCACGGCAACCAAACGCTCGCGATCGCCGCCATGCGCAACAAGCATGGCGCCAGCATCGAAGTCGCGCCGGGCAACGGACATTTCGTCCGCATCCCGTTGCCGCCGGGCTATGCAGGCGCCTTCATGGCGCGATTTGTTGCCAACGATGAGGACGTGACCGAGACAGACTGAGCTCGCGGCTCAATCAAGCGCAAGAAACTCGCGATACGGCTTTTCGTAGCGGGCCAGAATGTCGAAGTAAATCCGCACGTTCTCGGTCATCGCCCGCGCCTCGCCGCCACGCGCAAAGCCATATTTCAACTTGCCGGCATACTCTCGCCGGGCAAGCAATGGCAAAACCGACTTCAGATCGGCCCAGCTATCCGGGTTCTTGCCCAATGACCTGGTCAATCGACGCGCATCATGCAAATGGCCGCTGCCGATGTTGTAAGCCGCCAGTGCCATCCAGGTCCGGTCAGGTTCGGGAACCTCTGGCGGCAAGCCATCCCGCAAACTAATGATGTAGCGCGCGCCCCCCATGATGCTTTCACGCGGATCAAGCCGATCTTTGACGCCCAGATGGTCGGCGGTTTGCTCGGTCAGCATCATCAAACCGCGCACACCGGTAAACGACACCGCATGTTCATCCCACTGCGACTCCTGATACGCCACCGCCGCCAGCAAGCGCCAATCGAGTCCGGTTTCAACCTGAGCCGCCTGCAGATGCGGCTTGAACTCATGCAGCAGCGAGCCGCGTTTTTCCAGAATGCCGCGCACATCCGCCTCCTTCAGACGCGTGACATGGCCGAAGTAACGCTCACGCAGCTTCACCAAAGCGCGGTCCTTCTCCCTCTCTTTGAAAAACGCCGCCAACTGGCGGGAAAACCGCGTCGACATATCGTTCTCAACCAGCCAGGCCTGGGGTTGAGCACTCGACAAAACAAACGCCTGACGCAACAGGGGATGGAAGTTGCGCGCCACATCCAGGCTATCTGAATCGCTCACCGTACAGTCCGCCAGGCCCATTTCCACCCGTTCCAGCAACTCCTCCGAACTGGCCACATTCAGCGCCACCCACTGCAAGGCGGTGATCCTTCGCTGATAAAGCTTGAGATGCTCGGCATGGCTGCTACCGGCCACCACTTCGACGCGCAACCCCACCAGATCATTCACATCACGCGGCAACTTGACGTTCGGTCCGCACACCAACAACTCCTTGACCTGGCCATAGGTCGGACCAAATTGCAGCGTTCGCCGGCGTGCCTCGCTCGCGGTAAGGCCCGCCGCCGCAATATGCGCCTGGCCATCAGCGACGATTTGCAGCAATTCATCCAGCGAATCCGCCACCATAAAGCGGATTTTCCAGCCCTGCGAGGCGGCGAAACGACTCGCCAGATCAAATTCAAAACCGGAAGGATTGCCCTCGATATCGAGAAAATAGGTGGTCGGGCTATTCCGCGTCACCACCACCAACTCACCGGATTGTTCCGGCGGCGGCAACGGCGACGGCGCACAGCCGGCCAACAAAAACAGCCCAGCAAGGCCGGTTAAAGCCCACCAAGACCGCAAAATCCACATCACCCGAGTCATCTTTTCTAGTGCCGGCGTATTGGGAATGCAGTTAGAATGCCGCCCTTTCCTGGATATGACCAGTCTTGACAGGAAATACGGAACAGGCAAGCACTGAAATTTTCCGTAATTGAAGTGGAGAGATGGCTGAGTGGTCGAAAGCACCGGATTCGAAATCCGGCGTACGGTTCTTCCGTACCAAGGGTTCGAATCCCTTTCTCTCCGCCAGATGCCCAGTGTTTACGAGGCCATCGACCATTTTTTTCGTTTTCCCCACAACTATCCCCGCAAGATTTTCGTCGCCAAGGTCCATTGCAAGCACCGTGCTTCGACGCTACCGGACAGCGGATACCTCAAACACAGTTTGGCGCAGTTTTCTTCGCTAGTGCGGAGCAAAGAGATATCGCTTTTCACACTCTCAACGGGAAGTTGGAGTTTTGTTTCTGGGTGGCGGTTGGTGATGACTTTCACGTCACGAAGTGGATGTTCGCAGATCTACCATTTGGTTTTGGTCGGTTGTCCAAAGACGAGCGCAAGCAGTTGCTGGCGCTGGCGCCCGAACTGAAGAGTGCAGCCGATGAAGCGGTTCAGTACAAGTTGAATGCAGGCCCCCTGTGCCAACATTCCCTGAGACACCTGCCCTTCAGAAATTAGAGTACAAGGCAGCCCAAAATCATGACAACCAAGAAGAAAGTTTCTATTTACGTTGAGCAAGGTAGTTGAGCCCGCAGTTGCGCTGGATGAGGCGTTGGAAGGAGCCCGGAGGGCGACTGGATCGCCTCATCC
>JBBQQT010000157.1:0-7975 GCA_038215555.1 Burkholderiales bacterium
AAGCGCAACCTGCACCCGACTACGAGTTCGATCAGCGCATCGCGTGGTAGGCCACAAGACGAACAGACTCGCTCGTCGGGGGCGACTCGCGCCTGTGGCCATCTGCGCTGCAAACTTCCGCCGCCCAGGTGGCCACAGGCACAGACAACGGGAGTGCCGGAGGGATGTTTTCAGGGGCTATCAGGAACTCTCGGCGCAAAATTCAACGAAAATGGACAGGATGCTTCAGAATGTGGCGTTGAAATTCCTATCCTTCTGACCGATCTGGTCCGGCGACACCGGTTGGTTGGCGCCAGTGCCGACCCAGGAGGCAACTTGATCGGCGAGCCCGCTCTTGCCGAGCGTCTGGACCAGACCGCTGAGGCCGCCGTTCTGTTGCAGCAGGCCCATTATCATCTGCATGATGTCGCCGCCACCGGCCTGTGATCCTGCTTTGTCACCCATGTTGTTCATTACGCTGCCAATAACGCTATCCAAAAGCCCCATGATTTTCTCCAGATTGGGTTGAGTGACATGCGGGACGGAACGGCGATCACACTTGGTGATACACCCCGTGCCCCGTTTGACGAATTCCACGGATTTGACTTCCATGCCGTTCGTCGGTGCATCCTGTTCGGAAAACCCCTGTCTAGCTGCGAAGTCCCTCACATTCTGGGCGATTCCCATCGAACAGAAACGTGGTCTGCGCATTTATTGATAGGGTCAGCGGAAATTAAAAATCGCTGTCCCCGTATCGAGTCCAGGGCAGGCCAAGTCGTTGAAGACCGATATCCAACTCCTGTGACAGTTCCGCTTCTGGCCCCCTGCTTGCTCGCCACCAGTTGTATCCGTCAAATTGTGCAAAAAGGTGGTTGGGTAAGAGGGAATTGCGCTATTTTTTTCAGCACTTCCTCAGTAATCCTGCACCTTGCTTTTCGCTTTGCTGGTTTTGGATTTCGTTTTTTGAACTGGATTCGCTACAGCAGGCAGGTCGGTGACATAAGTGGCGATAGCCTGAAGGTCCCCAGGCGGCAGGTATTTCAGGCCGTTGTCGATGATCTCGGCCATCAGGCTGCCGGCACAATCACCGTCGGTGCGGATGCCGGATTCCAGGTATTGCACCAGTTCCGCGCGCTTCCATTTGCCAATGCCGAACTGCTTGTCCGGCGTGATGTTGGGCACGACGCTGCCTTCCGGGCCGGTCATCGTGCCGGCGAGCAAGTACCCGGTGCGATAGCCGCCAAGCAAGTTGCGCGGGGTATGGCATTCGGCGCAATGGGCGGCACCCTGGACCAGGTACGCGCCGCGATTCCATTCGGCCGGTTTGGCCGCGACCGGTTGGTAGGCACCGGCATCGAAATACAGCCATTTCCAGAACATCAGCAGCGGGCGGAAGCGCAGGAACCAGGGCAGTTCGTGCGCTTCGTTGGCTTGACGTACCGCCGGAACGCTGCGCAGGTAGCCCCATAAGGCGCTGATGTCGGCGTCGGTCAGGCGAGTGTAGGAGGTATAGGGAAAGCTCGGGTAGTAGTGATAACCGCTTGGACTCATGCCCTCCCTGAGGGCGCGCTTGAAGTCGGTTTCACTCCACTTGCCGATGCCGGTTTGCACGTCGGGTGTGATGTTGGGTGTCAAGAACGAGCCCAACGGCGTGACCAGCTTGCGCCCGCCGGCCAGACGGGCACCGTCGTGTTCGCGGTCGGTATGGCAGTTTTCGCAGCCGGACAGCTTGTAAATAGCTTCGCCCCGCTGCCTCGGCGCGGCGGCCTGGGCAGTTCCGACGAGCGCGGTAACCAGACAGAGGGAGGCCAAACCGGGAACCGCGAAGTGGGGAAGTTTCACTTGCGGAAGTCCTTGTGGCAGCTCTTGCAGGAATCCGACAGATCCTTGAATTTTCCCGCCTGCTTTGGATCGTTGCCGGCGGTGGCCTTGGCGAAGATCACCGCTTTGGTTTGGGCGTCTTTGGCGCGGCGCTCGAATTCGGCGCGCTTGTTCCACACGTCCGGTTGGGCATCGCTATCGCCGGTGTTGCTGCCTTTCGGGAACAAGGCAGGCAAGTCCTTGTTGATGGCTTCCAGCGCCTTGGCGTAGCTGATCAGTTGGCCTTTGAATTCAACCTTGTTCTGGAGCAACGCATTGCTGGCACCCATCAGGCCGCCGTTGGCGTTCATTACATTCTTGCGGTACTTGACCATGTCGTCCGGGTCGGCGGCGTGGGTGGACAGAGAAATCAGGCTGGCGGTGGCGAATAGAAAATATTTGAACTGCATATGGTTACCGTGTGAGGTTCAGGAATTCGATCAGGTCGGCGCGCGCGGCGCCGCCGCCTAGACCGTCGTACTTCATCTTGCAGCCTGGAATCAGCTTGCGCGGGGCGACGATGTAGGCATTCAGTTTGTCGGCCGTCCAGGTCACGCCGCTGCTTTTCATGGCGTCGGAATAAACGAAGTCGGGCACGCTGGCCGCCACGCGACCGGCGACACCGAACAGGGTCGGCCCCTTCTTGTTCTTGCCCGGCTTGACGCTATGGCACTCGGCGCATTCTTCTTCGAACACTTTTGCGCCATGTTTTGCGCTGTTGGAAAACTCGTCAGCGTGAGCGGTGGGAAGCGAGACCAGTAGCGGCAGGGTCGAGGCCAGCATGGCGGCAATTCGCTTGGGGAGTCGTTTAGAAAGGCTCATGATGGGTGGCCTCAGAAGGATGTCCAGGCGAACACGGACAAGGAATTGTTGTCGCCAGCACCGTTGCTGGCGCCATCGAATTTGCTGTAGCCGGTGTATTGCACGCCCAGACGCAGGTTGGCCCAAGGGGCGTTCCATGAGCTTTCCTTGCCCCACGGCGTCCAGTCGAACTGGGCGGTGTAGCCGCGTGAATCCGGCGTGTTGTTGCCCATCACGGTATTCCACAGGGGCGCGTTGTTGTTGCCCCGGGTATCGAACAGGCCGAGGCTGAGGCCATAGGTCTGGTCGTAGAAATACGAGGCGTTCAGGTTGAGGCTGGAGAGTCGGCCTGTGCCGTCGCCTGGCGCGCTGACGTCCAGCGTATTTTTTTCTCGGGTGTAACTGCCATGCAGGGTGTAGATGTTCTTGCGGTCGCCGAGGAACTGGTAAGTGGCGTCAACGCCAATGTCACGATATTTGTCATAACCGGCGCCAGGCGTACGGTTTGGATCCAGGTCGGCGGAGAGGGCGAACAGGCCGACGGCAAACATCTCCTTGCGCATGTCTTTCATGTAACCGACGCGGACATAAGGGGCCGTGCCCTTGAGTTTGCCCACATCGCTGTCGCCCAACTTGTTGATCATGGAAGCAGACATCGAACGGTAGCCGCCGAGTTCGCCGTAGAACGAACCGTCCCACAAGGCATAGGCGGTGGCGCCCAGAACGCCTTGTGCCAGGCCGCCGTCGATCAACGGGGACACTGCTGGCGCCGGTGCCAGGTCAGCCGAAGTGAACGGAAAGCGCCAGGTCGCCGAGGAGTTGAACGGATCCTGCACTGTCGGGTTGTTGTTGAAGCTGGCTCCGAACAACAGATCCTTGCCGCCGCGCTCGAAAGTTCGCGCATAGCGCAG
This sequence comes from Burkholderiales bacterium, assembly GCA_038215555.1. GTDB lineage: Bacteria > Pseudomonadota > Gammaproteobacteria > Burkholderiales > Thiobacillaceae > PFJX01. The sequence continues at coordinate 3,552 of JBBQQT010000157.1, forward strand.
GTCCATCTGATCCAGGCCATACACCCGGTCGATGCCGTTGTAAGTGGTCTGTACGAAGCTGCCGATGTGGTCGGTCAGTTTGCCAGCCAGGAACAGCGAGGCTTCCTGCAGCGCCAGGTTGTTATTGGCGTTGAAGTGCGCCGGCGGCGCAGCGTTATCCGTGCTGGTGTGGGTCCAGTTGGCGAGCAGCATGCTGGACAGGGGTACATGGCCGGCCTTGCCGTCGGAATCGGTGTAACCGCCGAGCTTGAATTTGATGCCGTGCGCAGTGAGTTGCGGGCCGAAGGCACCGACGTGACAGGCCGCGCATTCTTCGCCGGTCTGACGGGCGTAACTGGGCAGCGCATGGGCGGGCAGGCTGGCTGCAGCCAGCAGACTGGCCAGCCCGAGGAGGGCGGGGCGATGAAGTCTGGTGGAGCGAAGTGGGCGGGTAGGCATTGGCGTGTACTCTTGTCGAAAGAAAATTCAGGGTGACGAAAGCATAGGCCGGCATGCCAGGCGGCGACCTTTACCGTTATGTAAGGTGTGGCCAGCGGGTGTATGGCATGTGCTCGGGCAGTATTCCGCTGTAACAGCGTTGTTCGATTACAGATTGGTAAGTTGCGAGCAGTGCACAGGGTCAAGCTCCGACGATGGGCAGACTCAGGGTGAATGTACTGCCTGTGCCGGGGCTGGACTCGACCCGGATTTCGCCGCCGTGGGCGTGTGCTACTGCCTGTGCCAGGCTGAGGCCGAGGCCATTTCCGGGCAGGTGGCGGCTGCGGTCACCGCGATAGAAGCGCTCAAACAGATGCGGCAGGTCTTCCGGCGGGATGCCCGCGCCACTATCCCTTACCGTGATATCCACCCGGTCGGCAATACGGCTCAGCTCGACCTCGACATGACCCTTGGCGGGGGTGTACTTGAGCGCGTTGTCGATCAGATTGGCCAAGGCTCGTTGCAGCCGGCGGCGGTCGCCGAGCAAGGGGGCGACCGAGACCATGGAGCTGGAGAGGGTGATGCTTCGTTCTTCGGCAACGCCTTCGAACAGTTCCACCGCGCCTGCCACCAGGTCTTCTGCACTCAGCGGCGCCAGTGCCAGGCGCTGTACACCGGCTTCGGCTTCGGCGATTTCCAGCATGGTGTTGATGATCTGGCTGAGACGGTCGCATTCTTCGACGATACTGCCGGCCAGTTCCGCATGCTCGCTTCCGGGTGCAGCCTGGATGGCCGCGCTTTCGGCAAGGCCGCGAATACGCGTGAGCGGGCTGCGTAGATCATGTGCGATATGGTTGTTGACCTGGCGCATTTCTGCCATCACGGCTTGCACATGTTCCGCCATGCGATTGAAGGTCCGCACCAGATGTTCGATTTCGCTGCCACGGCCGGCGATTTCGACCCGATCGGAGAAATGGCCATCGGCAATCCGTTCGGCCGCGTGGGTGACCGATTCGATACCGGCCATGGCCTTGCGCGCCAGCGCCCAGCCGGCCAGTGTGCCCAGGCTGAGCATGGAACCCAGAATGATCATGCCGTAATGCTGGAAATGGCGCAGGAAGGCCACGCTGTCGGCCAGGGAAAGGCCAATTTGAAGATAACGACCGGGTTCAACGGCGCTGGTCAACACGCGTGCCTGGTGGCGCGCATCCGGTATATCGATGGTGAGATAAATGTGTTGTCCGACAGTCAGTCCACCCGGTGGCATAGCGGGCAGTGGAACCTGCCAGGCGCGTAGATCGGAGCTCAGTTCCACCTGGCCGTCAGCATTCAGGATGCGCGCGAAATAATCCTCGCGGCCGCCGTCGGCGGAGCTGGACGCCAGTTCGGTCTGTAAGGCATGGTGGTCTCTGGAGGCGAGGATACCGACGATTTCATGCTGTTGGCGCAGCAGATCCTGATCGAGTTCTTCCAGAAGATGTATCCGTACCAGGTGATAGAGCAACAGGCCGCCGCCAGCAGTGACAATGCCGAAAAACAGTGCATAAAACAGGGTCAGGCGCAGGGCGACGGAGTAACCGCGTTCAGCGCCCAAGGGCATAGCCCACTCCGCGCACCGTTTCGATCAACTCGGCGCCTTCGAGCAGTTTTCCCCGCAAACGGCTGACCGTGGTTTCGACCAGCGTGGTTTCCGGGTCGAAGCTGTAGTCCCAGACGTGTTCCATGATCATGACCTTGGAAACCACGCGGCCCTTGTTGCGCAGCAGGTACTCCAGCAGCATGAACTCGCGTGGTTGCAGGGTGATTTCCTGGCCACGCCAGAGCACCTGTCGCTTTACCAGGTCGATTTCCAGGTCGCCGGCACTGAGGCGCAGCGGTTCCAGCACACCGGTTGCTCGCCGCACCAGCGCCTGCAGGCGAGCCAGCAATTCGGAAAAGGCGAATGGCTTGACCAGGTAATCATCGCCACCGACGCCGAGCCCGCGAATACGATCATCCAGCTCGCGGCGAGCGGACAGGAAGATGATGGGGAGGGTGACGCCAGCCTGGCGGGCGCGCTGCACCAGCGTGAGGCCGTCCAGATAGGGCAACATGATGTCCACAACGGCGACATCATGGTTTGCTGTCCGCAGCTGGGCCAGACCGATCTCACCATCGCAGGCCAGATCGGTCTGGTGACCGGCCTGTTTCAGGCCTTTGACGATGAAGGAGGCGATTTTTTCGTCGTCCTCGATCACCAGAATGCGCATGGGGTTTCCCATCGGGAGCTACGCGTGGTGAGTGAAGACCTGATTTAACCGGTTTTTTGTGTGCATTCGATATTTTTACCAAATGGTAAGGGACGCAGGTTTTTACCAGCCTTAGGCTTCCGGGTGCGGCTATCCCGCCGCATTCCATGTTGATGGAGGATATGCCCCATGCCAGTCAGTCCAGTGACTTCCAACAATGCAGTAGGGTGCGCCGCGCGCGCCGATTCCCGTTCGATGGTTCGCACGGCACACCCTACTCAGCATGTCGCTTGACCATCCGAAAGCGCCAATTCAATGGCGGTTGTGGCGTCAGCCAGCCCAGTGGAGAGGCGGTGGCCACCTGAACTTCGCGCAAGCCTTCACTTGCATCCGCACCCAGCAGGCGGGCGGCTTGCCGATCGGCATCCAGTTCGAACAGCCAGTGCAACAACAGCCAGAACAGCAGGAAAGTGCCGATTTCCAGCCAGGTCGCGAGCCCTTTGGGGTCGTCCGGGATCAACACGGTGAACGCCAGGATGGGGAGAAGCGTGGCCAGGCGTTGACTCCCGACCGTGTGCGCATTGGCACGGGCGAGCAGAAAGTGCAGTCCGTTCGGTGAGAGTCTCGCGACCAGCGCGGATGAAATAAACACCTGGCAGCGCTGCGGCAGCAAACCCGCAGTCAATACGAAAGGAAGGGCGTGCCCGGCGATTACGACCCGCAGCGGCAGGGATAATTTCGACAAGGCGTGGTCCACGCTTGATCGCAGCGGGCCAGCATGGATTTCCTCGATGACCAGTGCTCGGCAGATTGTTGGGCCCAAAGCGAAGCCAAGCACAATCAACAGACCTTGGTAACTGGCGGACAGCGCTGAATAAAGCCCTGCCTGCCGCCAGGCCTCAGGCGCCAGCAGGTCGGGTACAAAATAAAGCAGTGCGGTGATGCCAAGAAAGAGCCAGGTTCGGCGAGGCGAGGAGGGGATCATCCAGGATCAAAAGATTGGGTAAGCGAAAATGTCTGTTGTGTTTCAGTAGGGATTTTATTCCGTGAACTCGAGCCGCTGCTGCAGTTTGTCCAACGTCGCTTTGGCATAGAGTTCGTCGTCGTCGCTACTGGGCGCGCCAGTTCCATGCCGACCACGCGATCAAATAAACCCATGCTGTTTTCCTGATTGGTTGTTCGGGATGCTGATGTTGGCTGCGCTCGCGAGTGTTCGAAGCTAACGCTCGGCGTCTTGTTTCATGAATCAGGTACCACAAAAGGTACGGAACTTCGCCATGAACTCTCCCGACGCCGGTTCGGCGAAGCGACTCAATGCGGGTTGTTCGTCAAATGGCTGATGCAGCGCGTTCAGTAGTACCTCAAACGGTGCCAGATCCCCCTCGTCCGAGGCGGCTGTCAGGGCCGCTTCCACCTGGTGGTTACGCGGAATCAGCCAGGGATTGACGCGGCGCATTGCCTGGGCGCGAGCCGTGGCGGCGGCGTGATTTGCCGAATCTTCGGCCAGGCAGCGTTATTTCGGGGTTTACGGGACAAGTGTCCGGTAAGCTGGCTTTAGCGGGTGATACTGGACATTTGTCCAATAAGTAACAGTTGAACGGCAGCTTCGAGGCGTCGAATTCTTTTCCGTCAATGACTGCAACTGGCCGATAGTGTGAGTAAGAACTCGAGCCAGGAAGCAGCCTGTCGGGGGGGTGTCAGGCCCAGCCGCTCCGGAACGTCGACGCCCAGCCCCACCCGATAAAGCTGTGAGGAAGGTTGCGCCGCGCGATTGCCAAG
>JBBQQT010000158.1:0-7907 GCA_038215555.1 Burkholderiales bacterium
ACGTCCGCGCCTTGAAGTCATACGCATTGATGGCCGTGTTGGTGCCGGGAGAGAGGCGGATTGCCTTGTCGAAATAGTCGATCGCCAACTCGTAGTTTTTGCCGGTGAACTGGCTCAGGCCCTGATCCAACTCGCGCAAGGCAAGATTGTCCAATTGCGCCGAGCGATTCGAAGCACCGCCGTAAATCACGTTGATGATCGCGGTGTTGTCGGCAATTTCCATCTCAAGCCACTCCTGAAAACAAGATCAATGATTATGATTTAGCACAGGTTTTCCAATCCAGCGCGGGCAATTCACTGAACGCCTGCTTGATCCGCTCACCCCAGGCCTCGCGCAAACTCTTGAAATAGGGATGATCCGCCGCAATGCGAGCACGGTGGTCCACGTTCAGACTGTCCCGCGTGTAGCACAGCATATCCAGCGGCATGCCCACCGACAGGTTCGATTTCAGCGTCGAATCCATCGAGATCAAGGCGCACTTGGCGGCCTCTTCGATGCTGCTTTGCGAATTGAAGATGCGATCCAGAATCGGTTTGCCGTACTTTGATTCGCCAATCTGGAAATACGGCGTATCCACCGACGCTTCGACAAAATTTCCGGCGGCATAAATGCTGAACAAGCGTGGCGCCCCGCCCTTGATCTGGCCGCCAAGCAAGAAAGCGACGTTGAAATCAATATTGAAGCCAGCCAACGCAGCGGCATCGCGGTCATGCACCTCGCGCAGGCAATCGCCAACGTGGCGCGCCGCCTCGAACAGATTGGGTGCGGTCAGCAGGCTTTCGCCCTCCCTGCCCTGACGTTCGAACAGCAGGCTCACCACCGCCTGCGTGATCGCCAAGTTGCCGGCCGAGAGCAGCACCAGCACGCGTTCGCCCGGCTGTTCGAAAACGCTCATCTTGCGGAAGGTGTTGATCTGGTCAACTCCAGCATTGGTTCGAGTATCGGAAAGGAACACCATGCCGGCTTCCATCAACATTCCTACGCAATAAGTCACGATCAATTCCCTAATCGAAAAACGTGTTGAGCATAGCAGGCGAGCGATCAATCGTGGCGGTCGCCTACGCCTGGCACGGTCCTTGCGAAGATCAGCTCCATTAAAGGAGCTTTGCCATGAACACCCTGACCAAGGACTACGCAGCAGGCGAATTCTTTGATGAATTCTTCGATGAACTCATCGCGCCCGATTGCGAACCCCGCACCGCCGCCCGCACCCTGTTCGAACACCTCGACACGCTCGATGCCGCAGATCTGGAAGAGCGCCGCCAGGCGGTGAACGCGGCGATCATGACCATGGGCATCACCTTCACCGTCTACAGCGAGGCGGGCAACATCGACCGCGCCTGGCCGTTCGACATCATCCCGCGCGTGATGGCGAAGAAGGAATGGACGCGCATCGAGGAAGGCCTGAAGCAACGCCTGACCGCGCTCAATCTGTTCATCAACGATCTTTACAACGAGCAGCGCATCGTCAAGGACGGCGTTTTTCCGCTTGAAGTACTCGATGGCTCAAAGAATTTCCGTGCGCAATGCAAGGGCATGACGCCCCGTTTTGGGGTCTGGGCACATGTCTGCGGCACTGACTTGGTGCGCGGTGGCGATGGGACGGTCTATGTGCTGGAAGATAATTTGCGCGTGCCGTCCGGCGTTTCCTACATGCTGGAAAACCGCCAACTGATGAAACGCCTGTTCCCGGAATTGTTCCAGGCCTCCCACATCATGCCGGTGGACGACTACCCGGCGCGGCTTTACGACACCCTGGCCGCCCTGTCGCCGCGAGAAGGTACGCGCCCGGTAGTGGTGGTGCTGACCCCCGGCATATTCAATTCGGCCTATTTTGAGCACAGTTACCTGGCGCAAAAAATGGGTGCTGTTCTGGTCGAAGGCAGTGACCTGGTGGTGCAGAAAGACAACTGCGTCTACATGAAGACCATTTCCGGCCTGCGCCGGGTCGATGTGATCTATCGTCGCATCGACGATGATTTTCTTGATCCGGAAGCCTTCCGCGAAGACTCCGCGCTCGGCGTGCCCGGTCTGATGCGGGCCTGGCGCGCGGGTAATGTCGGCATCGCCAACGCGCCCGGCGCCGGCGTGGCGGACGACAAGGTGGTCTACGCCTTCATCCCGAAGGTGATCAAGTACTATCTAGATCAGGAGCCGATCATCCCCAACGTGCCCAGCTATTTGTGCATGTACGAGGATGAAAGAGCGTATGTGCTGGCCAATCTGGACAAGCTGGTGGTGAAGCCGGCCAATGAATCCGGCGGTTACGGCATGTTGATCGGCCCGCGCGCGACGCAAGAAGAACGCGACCAGTTTGCCGAACTGATCAAGGCCAACCCGCGCAACTACATGGCGCAGCCAACGCTGGCGCTATCCACCGCGCCGACCTTGATTGACGATCATCTGGAACCGCGTCACCTCGATTTGCGCCCGTTCATCCTGCAATCCAACAAACTTTACTGCACCACCGGCGGCCTCACCCGGGTCGCGATGCAAGCCGGATCGCTGATCGTCAATTCGTCGCAAGGCGGCGGCGCCAAAGACACCTGGATCATTGATGTCGAGGAATGAAATCGTAGGGTGCGCCATGCGCACCACTGAACGGTGCGCATGGCGCACCTTACCCAAGCGGAGTTGAATCATGCTGTCCCGAGTCGCTGAAAGTCTGTACTGGATGGCGCGTTACCTTGAACGCGCCGAAAACACTGCCCGCTTCATCAACAGCACCACCCAGGTGCTGCTCGATCTGCCGCGCGGCGCCTCGTTCGGCTGGGACACCCTGCTCAAGGTGGCGGGACTCGACGCGCTCTACAACAAGCATTACGTCACCGCGAATGAGGCCGACATCATGCGGTTCCTCATCCTCGACGAACGCAACCCCGGCTCGATCTTCGCCAGCATCCATAGCGCGCGCGAGAACACCCGCACCTTCCGCGAGGTGCTGCCGATGGAAATCTGGGAGCGGATCAACGGCCTCTATCTGTACACGCGAGAAAACGCCGCCCACGCGACGCACGGCCGCAGCCAGCGCTATGAGGTACTGAACGGCATCATCGAGCGCCGGCAATCGGTGATCGGTCTGCTGGTCGGTTCGATGAGCCATGACCTGGCCTATCAATTCCTCCAGCTCGGCCGCAACCTGGAACGCGCCGACATGACCACCCGCATCATCGACGTCAACTCGGCGGTCAACCTGCCGGTCGACGCCACCGCCGACATGGCGCGCGAACGCCTGTGGATGAGCACGTTGAACGCATTGTCTGCGTTCCAGATGTATCGCCAGCACGTCGGCGTCCACGTCAACGGCCCGGCGGTCGCCAAATACCTGCTGACCGATCCGCACTTCCCGCGCACGGTGACCTTCTGCCTGAGCGAAATCGAAAGCTCGCTGTCGGTACTGACCGACTACCAGGCCCCGTTGCAAGCCGCCCGCGTCGCCTGGCGACGGCTGGAGGCAATGAATTTCGACGACGTCTCACCCTTCAAGCTGCATGAACACATGGACCAGATTCAGGCGGACCTGGCCCATCTGCACGATGCCATCTCGCGCAAATATTTCTCCCTGCATCAGCAGACGCAGTTTCAGGAACAGCGCATGACCTGACAACCACGCGCCCATGCCGTTCAGCCGGCGTCATGCCGGCAAAAGCTGGCATGACACAACAACCGCATCAACAGGACTCCCGCCTTCGTGGCAATGACGACTCACCCGGACCCGAACCATGATTCCCCATTCTCTCGACCTCCCCCGCTACGGCGACAAACTGAACTCCGATTTTTTCGAGGAATTCCTCGTCCAACTGCTGGAAGAGCGCGACCGCAGCGGCCTCACCAACATGATCCGGCAGATCGACGCGCTGATGATCACGGTCGAACCCGGCCACTCCATCGCCTACGTCGGCGAGCTGTGCCTGATGACGCCGTATCACTACCTGGTGACGCTGGAATCGGAAACGCATTTCACCCACATCCTGCGCATCGACATGAGCGCGCCCGACGTGCTGGTGCGCGAAGTGAAAGACCCCAACACGCGCGGCATCTTCCGCAGCCTGAACGAGGTCTACCCGATTGGCGCTCAGAAACCCAACTCGCGCTACATGGGCGAAATCTTCCGCGTCACCAGCCTGCACGACGTCGTCGAACTGCAGAAATCGCGCGACATCCGCTTCTTCAACCAGGACCAAATCCGCAAACTGGAACTGCCCGGCAACATGGCGGTGGTGAAACCCAGCCCGTACACCCACAACATCGTCGGCTACTGGGAACGGCCGGAACACAACATCCGCGTCTACGCCCTCGGCATGACCAGCATCCGGCCAGATGTGCAGGCCGCCTACGAAGCCGCCAAGGAAGCGCAGGAAAAACTCGGCCTCGACCAGATGCTGCTGCCGATCGACCACCTCGCCACCCGCGTCTACAGCCAGAACCGCGAAGCCGCGATCCTCGAATACCTGACCCTGACCAGTTATTACTACTGGGGCTCATACGACATCGCCGACCAGAACTCGTCGACCAACGTCACCAAGAGCGTGCATCACAGCAACGAACTGGAAAGCCCGGCCAAGGTATTTACTGCCGCCAACCACCCGTATTTCGTCAATCACCTGCTGCAATTACCCTCACCCACCGAAGCCTTCGTGCGCAACTACGGCCCGCGCCTGCACCACATCGCGGTCGCCGTGAACGACGGCCATACCGGCGAGGGTGACAACATCAAGGCCAACATCGACTACGTCGTTAAAGCGCTGCGCGACTGCGGCCAGGATTTCCTGCTCGACGTCATCGGCAGCGAAGAAGAAGGCCTCAAACAGATTTTCTCCAGCGCCTCGGAGTACTCCAGCCTGATCATCGAATACGTGCAGCGCTTCGGTGACTTCCAGGGGTTCTTCACCAAAGGCAACGTCGCCCGCCTGACCCATGCCGCCGGTGTCGAGGAAGGCCTGCGTGCGATGGACAAAGCGGCACACAACGCCGACGCAACGGGGTAGGGCAGGAGAGAACCGGGGTAGGGCGCTGGAGAACAAGTGACAGCATCGCTGTTGCAGTGTAGCGCCGCACTTCCCCCGCCCGTGGCGCATTCGTACCGCCACATGCATCGCACTCAGCAACGCATCGCCCAAAACAATGCGGCCCAGGACAGCAGCATCAAGCTCGTATAGAGCCAGAAGTAGCCGGTTTCCGCCCAAGCGGAGGGAGAAGGCCTTTTTTCATTGCGGCTTGTTTCATTGTGTTTCCTCTCGGCCCGCCGTTTGCGCAACGCAAGAAACTCGCTACTGGCGACCAGGGTAAACACCAGGCTGAGCGGGGCAACCATGACGATCACCAGCAAGCGCGCATTGTTCAGTGTTTTCGTGCAGAGCCTGGGTTGCAAGCGCAGAAACGTGTCGTGCTGGCTGACCGCGAACCATGCCAGTCCCAACAGCATGCTGCTCGCCAGCACCACCCAGATCAGGCTGAACCAGAAATCCGGCTGTCGCAGCACACGGATCAGCTCGCCGACGCGTTGAAGGAATGCGGCTTCCCAATCGGCAACCCGACGCGTGGTTGAGGTTCGAAGATTCCGCCACCACGGCGTCCACGCCCAGTTACGCCAACTCATCGCCGCCAGCGCCCGGGATTGGTCAAACCGTCATGCCGGCGTCGCCTGCAACACCGCCAGCGCCTGCGCCCAACGCAGTCGATTGGCATGCAGGTCGAGGATCGCGGCGGCTTGCCGAGTACGCCAATCCTCGCACCGCGCCAAGTCGTCGATGCGGGCGTAGCAAGGCGAAGCCGTGCCGAAGTTGTGTTCGATATTGGCGGCAAAATCGGCAAATCTGGCGCACGCTGGCGCTAAATCAGCCCCCTGATTCCACCCGCATGCCGGGTCATGCAACAGGCTTTTCAGCCGCGCCAACCGATCCAGGATCGCGCTTTGCTTGGCGCGATAGGTCTCGCGCATTTCCTGCTGCATCGCGCCCAGCGTTGCCTCCACCGTGCCGACTGCCAGCGTCGCAGCCGGGTAGCCCAGCGCGGTCAGCCGCTGCATCGAGAACAGCATCACATCGCCGTGAAACTGACGCTCGAATTCGCCGCACAGATCGATCACCGGGCGCTCGACGGCATCCTGCAGCCTGTCGGGACTTGGTCGTCGATAGCGAAAATCGGCCCCAGCGAGGCCATTTTTCGCCGGATTCGCTGCCGCATGGTTGTTCCATGGGGCAAGAATCCGGTGAAAAATGGGCCGCTGCGGTCGATTTGCAGCCGACGATTCCAAAGTCCGACAGGCTGCCAGCACGCCAGGACGGAATTCGGATTGGCCGGTGGCTTCCAGCGTCCGCTTGTGCAGCATCGGCAGATTGGCGGAAACAAATCGCGCGCCGAGTTCGGCTTGCAGCAATCGCCCCATGGTCGGGCCGGACATGCGCAGACGCAGCGGCGCGTAGGGAATGAACCAGCCTAGCGCCTCGGGGCGGAAGACATAATTGCCGGTATAAACAGTGCGCGCCGGCTGCACGCTGGCGACCGCTTCGGCATATTCAAACCAGGTGATCCGGGTGGGATGTTCGCCATGGAAGAAGCGGTTCAGGCGAGTCGAAAAGTCGGCGAAGCAATCGGCGTTGCTGGGCATTCCGGGCAAAGCGCAGCGGTAACGGTAGGCGCTATCCGCCTGTTTGAAGCCGAACAAGTCGGCCATGTCGTGATACGCCGCATCGCCGCCACTGGTTTTTCCTGGCTGGCGATAGGGCTGCTCCGGTTCGGCGGTGGCCATTTCATGCAGAAAGCCGATCACATCCTCGAGGAAATTGCCGGCCATCACGGCGGGCGAAACCGGCGGATCGCCGACCACCTTGCCGGTCAACACATCGACTTCGGCGTGGCTGAAAATGGCGTCCAGGTGATACAAAAAATTGACCGCGCAGACCTCGCGCCCACCTTCGGGGGTGGCCACCTTGACCTTGAATTCTTGATCCGCGTCGAGGGTGTAGAACAGCAAGTGCTCTTCACTCAACTGTTTTTCTTTCACCTCGGCACATTTCAGATACGCGATGTTGCGCATCATCGCCTGACCTTTGTGGCCGTAGGCGCTGCGCTCATGTTCGCCGACGATGCCGGTCAGATCGATGCCGGAAAGCGAATCCATCAGCGCCAGTTGTTCGCTCAGCCCAAAATATTGCGTACTCAGGCCGGCGGCATCGAATTCGGCGGCAATCACGCGCTGTTGTTCGATCGCGCCGGCATCGCTGGAATCATCCGCCAGCAGCACGCAAACCTTGCGCCAGCGGCCGTGTTCATCCTGGCCGCCATAGCCATAAGCGCGACAGAGTTCGAGCAGGCTGGCGAGGCAGTCGCGCAGATGAATCGGGCTGTCGGCGACCGGGATGATGATGACGAAGTGGTGTCTTTCCGTGGCTTGTTGTTCAAGTAGTGCTTCCAGCCTGCGCCAGGCCGATTGATATGACGCCAACAGGTTTTGATTGAAACCGCCGTCCCACAACGCCGCCTCGAAACGCGTAATGACCGCATGTTGCGCGGCGATCTGTTCGGCCGGATCAGCGAGCCGACAGGTAGGAAGGGAAGGCATTCTTGTCGAGCAGAATTTCGATCAGGTTGATCGATCCGGTCAGGTCGGCGTTGGCAAACAGGGCGTCCAGCTCGGCTTCGGTTTCGATGCGGTGATGCTGAATGCCGAACGACTGCGCCAACAGCGCGAAATCCGGATTCACGAAGTCGCAGTCGATGTAGCGCTCGCCGTACAACTGGAACTGGTTCTTGCGGATCAGACCCATGCTGGCGTTGTTGATCACCACCACGTTGAGCGGGATTTGGTAGTTCACCGCAGTCATGATTTCCATGCAGCACATCTGGAAACCGCCATCGCCGAGAATGGCGAAAGTCGGCGCACCCGGGGCAAAGAAATGCGCGC
>JBBQQT010000159.1:0-7803 GCA_038215555.1 Burkholderiales bacterium
TCGCGATATTCCGGCAGTTCCAGCAACAACCGCGCGATGGCCCAGTCCCAGGTTTCCTTGCTGAAGTCGTGGCGCATGAATCCGAAGAAGCTTGTGTCCACCTCGCCCTTGGCTTCGCGTTCCTGCCATTCGGCGTAGTTGCGCAGCAAGCTGCTGACGCGATCCAGAGCGCGTTGCTGAGTAGTCATCGCTTGAAAATGCGCGCGGGCGTGGCGTTGGAAGGCTTCTGCCTGGCGAACTGGCGATTGCCAAAGCCGGGTCATCAGTTGGCCGGCGTTTTCGGCCGCAGCCTTGTCTGGCGCGACGAAGGCGTCGAGAAAGCAGCCATCCACCAATAGCAGGACGATCCAATCGGTCGGGCAGGCGGGATCGCTCCAGTTCTGCTTGTGATCCTCAATGTAGGTCTGAACACCTCTTGCGGCGGTGATCTCGAATTCGACGAAATCGCCCAGTCGGTAGTCTGCGAGCATGTTGGCGAACTGCTTGCTCTGGATCGCCAAGTGGCGGCCTTGATGCTGAATGTGGAACGTGTCGAACATGCCCATATTGCTTCTCCCTCAGGTTGATCTGCGTCGCTTCTCTGGCGGCTTGGTCGGGTTTGTAGACGATCCAGGTGAAGTGCGTAATTAATTTGCACCTATCTTGCCATGGCTACTGGCTCACCAGATGCGACTGCGCTGATCCCGCCGTTGGCGAGGGCTGGCGCGGAATTCAGGCTTTTTCTTGTCGATTTTGGTATCTTTTTCTGCCCTGCAAAACCACCACTCAAGACAGAGCAACATACATACCTCGCTGATTTATTTGAACTTCTTCCGCACAAATTAAAAAAGCCGAGTTTCCCCAGCCGGTCTGTTCGAAGAAGCATATATTTTTTTCACGCTCTGGCTGTGCAGGTATTGGCCAGACCCACGCGCTGGATGCGCTTAACGTCGAGCAGGCGTTCATTCCGTTTTTGCAGGCTACCGAGATCAAGTCGTCGTGAGCTTGGCGTTCCTTGATAATTCCCAAAAAGGGACTTATCGTTCCCTTATTGGGACTCATCGAAACACCATGCTAACCCTGCCGCTCAGCGATGCTTTGTTTACCGCCACCCAGCAAAAGGTGCTGGGCCTGCTCTATGGCAAGCCGGATCGGAGCTTCTACGCCAATGAAATCGCCCGCTGGGCGCAGGTCGGCAAGGGCAGTCTGATGCGCGAACTGGATCGCCTGCAACGAGCCGGCGTGCTGACCCTGAGCCGCCTAGGCAACCAGACTCACTACCAGGCCAACCCGGAATGCCCGATCTACGGGGAACTGCTGGGCATCGTGCGCAAGACCTTCGGCATTGGCGAGGCTTTGCGTAACGCGCTGGCGCCGCTGGCCGGGCAACTGGTGTGGGCCTTCGTCTACGGTTCCATTGCCAAGGGGGACGACCATGCCGGCAGCGACATCGACCTGATGTTGATCGGGGAGAACCTCAACTATGGCGAAGTGATGGAACACCTGATGCCGGTAGAAGAACACCTGGGCCGCGCCATCAATCCCACGCTGTACAGGGTGACGGACTGGCAAGCCAGAAAGGCCGCCGGCAACAGCTTTGTCTTGCGGGTGGCGGAACAGGACAAGATCAACCTGATCGGCGGTCCGCCGAAGGAGCCGATGCATGATCGGTAAGGAGAGCCTGGAAAATCTGGTGCGCGGTGGCGGCCTCAAGGTGGAGCCACCAGATCGCAAGGAGTGCGAGGCAAAATATGCGTCAGCATCCGCCACCGAGATAAGCTCAAGGTGGAGCCACCAGATCGCAAGGAGTGCGAGGGCTTGCTGCGCTCCGCCGTGGATCGCCTGAAGGACGCTCACAACCTGGCGCTTTCTTTTGCCAGTCGCTTCGACCTGGCCTACAACGCCGCGCATGCCCTGGCGCTGACGGCATTGCGCCTGCAAGGTTATCGCTCGGACAAACGCTATCTGGTGTTCCAGTGTCTGGTGCATACCCTCGACGAGGACAAGGCGCGTGTTCGCCTTTTCGCGCTCTGCCATGACCGCCGCAATCTGGCGGAGTACGAAGGCTACATGGATGTGGACGAGGCCTTGCTGGCGGAACTGGTCGCAGCGACTGATGCGCTATTGGAGCGAGTGCGGAAAGGGATGACGAATGCAGAATAAATGCAGAAAAGAACGGCTTGAACCGGCCGGAAATCACCCACGAAACTGAAGTTCAAAATCCAGCTTTACCAGACCCACGCAGTTGATGCGCTGGTCGATCGCTTTGCCGGCCAGCCGAAATCTGCCAGGGTGAGTTATCGCCTCGATCCGGGCGCGTGTTTGCCAGCGCCGACTGCTGGGGCAAAGTCGGCGCTGGCAAACATCACATTTACAACTACGTATTCACCGACTCGAACATTGAACCTGGAAAGCTCAGTTTGATTGCATGTAGGCGCGAATTTATCCTAAATCCCGCAGTTGGCCGGGTTGTAGGAGCGTCCGCTTGCGGCGCGAACGTGGTGGGATCGGCCCGCAAGCGGTGCCTCCTACAGCTTGGCTACCTCACCCGATGGGGGCATGCAAAAATCGGCCACTCGCCCGTATTCAGGCGGCTTACCAGAGATGAATCTATGGTCAACTGAGGTTGCCAGGTTTATTTGAACTTCTGCCGCACACACATAAAAAAGCCGGGTTTCCCCGGCTTTTCATCAGAACGCCGAACCTGCTTATTCCACGCCCTGACTGTGCAGATATTCGTCGTAATCGCCTTCGTAAACGACGTAGCTGCCATCCAGTTTCAACTCAATGATCTTGTTGGCCAGAGAGCCGACGAACTGGCGGTCGTGCGAGACGAAGATCAGGGTGCCGGGGAACTGGTCGAGGCCGGTGTTGAGCGATTCAATGGATTCCATGTCGAGGTGGTTGGTCGGTTCGTCCATCACCAGCACGTTGGGGTGCAGCAGCATCAGCTTGCCGAACAGCATGCGGCCTTGTTCACCGCCGGAAATCACGCGCACCGATTTCTTCACTTCGTCGCCGGAGAACAGCAGCCGGCCGAGCGTGCCGCGGACCAGGGTTTCCAGGTCGCCGCCTTCATAACCACCGGCGCGCACCCAGGCGCTGATCCAGTCGGTCAATGCCTTGTCCTCGGCGAAGTCGGCCGTATGGTCCTGCGCGAAGTAACCGGGTTTGGCCTTTTCCGCCCATTTCACGGTGCCGACGTCCGGCTTGAGTTCGCCCATCAACAGGCGCAGCAGCGTGGTCTTGCCGACGCCGTTCTCGCCGATGATGGCGACGCGGTCGCCGGCATTGATGGTGACCTTGAACTTGTCCAGCACCGGCACGCCGGGTTCGTAGCCGAAGTGGAGGTTTTCCACTTCGCAGGCCTGGCGGTGCAGCTTTTCCTTGTCGTCGTAATCGAAACGTATCCACGGGTATTGGCGCGATGACGGTTTGACGTCTTCCACCTTGATCTTGTCGATCATCTTCATCCGGCTGGTGGCCTGGCGCGCTTTGGATTTGTTGGCGCGGAAGCGACGCACGAACTCTTCCAGTTCGGCGATCTTTTCCTTCGACTTGCTGCTCACCGCCATCAGGCGTTCGCGCGCCATGGTGGATGCTTCCATGTAGTCGTCGTAGGTGCCGGGATAGACCTTGAGGGTCTGGAAATCGAGGTCGGCGATGTGGGTACAGACCGAGTTCAGGAAATGGCGGTCGTGCGAGATGATGATCATCGTGCAGTTGCGCCCGTTGAGCACCGACTCCAGCCAGCGGATGGTATTGATGTCGAGGTTGTTGGTCGGCTCGTCGAGCAACATGATGTCCGGATTGGCGAACAACACTTGCGCCAACAGCACGCGCAACTTCCAGCCGGGGGCGACTTCACTCATCAAGCCGTTGTGCTTCTCGCCGGGAATATCGAGACCCAGCAGCAGTTCACCGGCGCGCGCTTCGGCGTCATAGCCGCCCATTTCACCAAACTGGCTTTCCAGATCGGCAGCGTGCAGGAAGTCCGCCTCGCTCGCCTCCGGGTTCATGTAGATCGCGTCTTTTTCCTGCATCACGCGCCACATATCGGCATGGCCCATCATCACCACGTCGAGCACGCGCAGGTCTTCGAAGCCGAACTGGTCCTGGCGCAGGAAGGCCATGCGCTCATGCGGATCAATGGAGACATTGCCGGCACTGGCTTCCAGCACGCCGGCCATGATCTTCATCAGGGTGGATTTGCCGCAGCCGTTGGCGCCGATCAGACCATAGCGGTTGCCGTCGCCGAATTTGACGCTGACGTTTTCGAATAGCGGCTTGGCGCCGAACTGGATGGTGAGATTGTTGACGGTAAGCATGTGGAAACCTTATGAAAGCGGGCGCGATTTTAGCCGCAAGCGCTGTTGTGCTGATGTTTCATATCCAATCAACTATCAAAACCTATCAATGACAAATAATTTGATAGATTTATGTGCATCAATCAAACTATCAATCAGTTATCAACAACTTACTAATTGATAAATAAATGAAGTGACCCCTCTCCCCACGGCAAATTTGTTCTAACGATAAGTCTTTGATTTACCGTCATTCCGGCGGTTGTAAGCCGGAATCCAGTTCGTTCAACAAGCCGGGGGTTAACTGTTTGATTGGATTGGCGCCGGAATGACGATATTTTGGTTAGAACAAATTAGCCATGCCCCTCTCCCCACCAGCGCTTGACGGGATACTGGCCCAGATCGATCCGGGCATGCTGCAAACCCTGCTGTCCACGCCACGCTCGCCGCTCTGCGACGGGCAATATCTGCATTGGGACGAACTGCGGCATCGCACCCCGCCGGCCGGGCTGTCGCACGAGCTCTGGTGGTTGAACATCAAGCTGGCGCGCACCGCGCTGTCCCAGGTTCTGCCGCTTGCGGATCGAGACGGCAAGGCGTTTCAGTTCGCCATGCCGGAACCGGCGTTGCGCGCGCTGCACTTCATCGACCGCGATGCCGCCGGCCAGATACTGATGGATGCGCCGGTCGCCTCGCCGCAGGACCGCGACCGCTATCTGGTCAGCTCATTGATCGAAGAGTCCATCACCTCCAGCCAGCTCGAAGGCGCTTCCACCACACGCCGGGTGGCTGAAGACATGCTGCGCGCCGGCCGCCGGCCGCAGACCCCGAGCGAGCGGATGATCTTCAACAACTACCAGGCGATGCAGCATATCCGCGCCATCGGCCAGGAACCGCTCAGCCCCGCGTTGATTCTGCAACTGCACCAGCGATTGACCGCCGGCACCATGGAAAACCCCGCCGATGCCAGCCGTCTGCGCCAGACCGACGATGTGCATGTGGTGGACCCACGAGGTGTGGGCAAACACGCTGGAAAACTGCTGCACATTCCCCCCGCCGCCAGCTCGCTGGCGGAACGCATGCAACGCTTATGCGAGTTTGCTAACGGCAGCGAGATCGACACACCCTTCGTCCATCCAGTCGTGCGCGCCATCCTGTTGCATTTCATGCTCGGCTACGACCATCCCTTCGTCGACGGCAACGGCCGTACCGCGCGCGCCTTGTTCTACTGGGCAATGGCGCGCCAGGGTTATTGGCTGATGGCGTATTTGTCCATCTCCAACGTGTTGCGCCGCACCCCCGGCCAATACGCGCGCGCCTATCTGCACACGGAAACCGACGGCAACGACACCACCTATTTCCTGCTGCATCAACTCGATGTGATCAGTCAGGCCATCGACGCCCTGCAGGGTTACCTGAAGGAAAAGACGCGGGAAACCCGCGCCACCGAACGCCTGCTGGAAGGCGCGCAACTGCGCAGCCTGTGCAACCACCGACAGATCGCGCTGTTGAGCCACGCCCTGAAACACGCCGACGCGCTGTATACCGTGGAAAGCCATCGCGCCTCGCATGCCGTGGCCTACGCCACCGCGCGCGCCGATCTGCTGCAACTGGCGGAACTTGGCCTGTTGCGGCAACAAAGCCAGGGCAAACGCTTTGTGTTTCTGGTGCCGGGCGATTTGTCGAAGCGGATGAACCTAGAAACCTCAGTTGGAACCCATGCAGGTGCGGATTTTTTCGCATAATCAATGCGTTATGTGCGAATAAATTCGCACCTGCAGGTCACGCGCAATGCTTTGATACGTAACGATTTAATCCGTCAACAGAGGAATCAAGGATGAATCAACTGCCGGCCGACGGCACACCGTAACCCCGGGATTGCACATGGATATGCACTTATCCCCCTATCGCGGACGTTTCGCCCCCACGCCTTCCGGCGCGCTGCATTTCGGCTCGCTGATCGCCGCGCTCGGCAGCTATCTGGATGCACGCGCGCATGCCGGCGAGTGGCATCTGCGCATCGAAGATGTCGATCCGCCACGCGTAGCGCCGGGTTCAGCCGACAGCATCCTGCGCACGCTCGACGCATTCGGTTTTGAATGGGACGGGCCGGTGGTTTACCAGAGTCAGCGCAGCGAAGCCTATGCAGCGGCAATCGAACGCCTGATCGACGCCGAGCAAACTTATGGCTGCGATTGCACGCGCAAAATGCTCAAGGAACATGCCCGCATCGGCGTCGACGGGCCGGTTTATCCCGGCACCTGCCTTGAACGCGGCTTGCTGTTGAACGCCGCGCTGCGGTTCCATGTCGCCGACACTCGCATCACCTTCGACGACCTCCTTGCCGGTCGCGTCGGTTGCAATGTGGCGCCGGAATGCGGCGACTTCGTACTGCGGCGCGCCGATGGCGTCTACACCTACCAGCTCGCGGTCACCGTCGATGACGCAGAACTCGGCGTCAGCCACATCGTTCGCGGCGCTGACCTGCTCGCCTCGACGCCGCGCCAGATCGTGCTGCAACAGTCGCTGGGCTATCCAACCCCGGCCTATCTGCATCTACCGGTCGCGTTGAACACCGACGGCGGCAAACTCAGCAAACAGACTCTGGCCGCACCGCTATCCGACAAAAACCCGCTACCGGCTTTGTTACAGGCAACGGTGTTCCTCGGCATTGCGATCCAGCATGAAGTCAGTTCGCTGACGGAGTTCTGGCAAGTTGCGCCGCAACTTTGGCGACGCGAAACCTTGCCGCCAATGCGTGGCAAACGATTGCGGGAGACGTCTCGATAACGCCAAAGGTCAGCAGAATCTCGCGTTCCTGCGCCATCGGCTCAAGGCCATGCGTTTCGCATGTGTTGAATCTTGAAACGGGGCCAGATCTTCCTGGCCGACAACTTCTGCGCTTATTTTTCGCGATCCTGTGAATGGCTTGCCCCGTCCAAGGCCGCATCCAGCAGGAATGCCGACAAAAACCGGCGATTCATTAACGCCAACAACAACACTGGAATCAGCGTCGGCAAAACCAAAAAACCAACCTGATATCCCCATGCAATCAGTTCCCGCTTGAAGCTGCCTATTTGCATCGACCAGTACAAATCCGGCCCTGTAATCGCCACCTGCTTAAGCCAGTCGAAGCAGACACCCCAGACCTGGAACGGCAATAGCAGCAGTGCGCCGAGCAGTAACTTGGGCAGCACCTTGTTGGCTTTGGAAGCCAGCAATAAGGCAGCCAAAAATGGCAACCCGTATCCATAGATACGGAAGTCAACTTCCGGCGCCAACACCGTAATGCGACCGGCCTGCATGACGCCTGCCATCGGGATTTCCAACCGCGTCAACAAAACCAGCGTGTTCGCCTCATGCAAGACCCCATCTGCCCAGTAGGGGAACAAGAGATCAACCACCCAGTTGGCCAACATCGCCACCGGCATGGCCAAGTAAGGGGTAATCAGATACCAGACGGCGAGACAGACCAACAACCAGAAAATCGCCTTGAGCAGGAACAGCCCGATGAAACTAG
>JBBQQT010000160.1:0-7679 GCA_038215555.1 Burkholderiales bacterium
ACTGGCCGCTGTAGGCGACGCACAAAGCGCCGTGGATGAAAAATTCCAGCGTAGCGTCGGTCGCGGCCCGGATCGCCGAGATCTGTTCCAGCGTCAGTTCGCGCGCCAGCACCAGTTGCGACAGGCCGACATCCTGCAGAAAACGCGCCTTTTCCGGCGTGCGGATATCGGTCTGCGTACTGGCATGCAGCTGGATCGGCGGCAAGTCGAGTTCCAGCAAGCCCATGTCCTGAATGATCAGCGCATCGACGCCGGCGTCGTACAACGCCCAGATCAGCTTGCGCGCCGGTTCCAGCTCATCGTCGCGCAGGATGGTGTTGAGGGTGGCGAAAATGCGCGCGTTGAAGCGATGCGCATGCTTCGCCAAGCGGGCGATCTCGGTGACCGAGTTGTCCGCGCTGCTGCGCGCGCCGAACGAGGGTCCGCCGATATACACCGCATCGGCGCCGTGATTGACCGCTTGAATGCCGATATCCGCATCGCGCGCCGGCGCCAGGAGTTCAAGTTGATGATTTTGCATGGCGCGGATTATCGCCCGGGATGGCCGCGCTTATTTACCGCCACCCCATTTCAGTCTTTTTTGCCGCAATCCACCGCGCAACACGCCCAGTCATCCATCGGTGCGCAGCAAGAACCCGTCTGCTGAGTCAGCAGGAAATCCAGGAATGCGCGTGCCACCAGGGAAATCTGGCGGCCGGCCGGATACACCGCGTACCAGTGACGCAGGATGGGAAAGCCTTTGACATCGAGCACCGCGAACTGGCCCGGTTGATGCAAAGTGAGGGCATGACAGGACAGCGCGGAAATGCCCAGGTCGGCCAGAATCGCCTGCTTGATCGCCTCGTTGCTGCCCAGTTCCAGGCGCGGGCGGATTTCCAGGCCATGTTCATGAAACAGGCGCTCGATCGCCTTGCGCGTGCCAGAGCCGGCTTCACGCATGACCCAGCGTTCTTGCGCCAGATCCGCCAAAGTCAGATTGTGTTTGGCCGCCAGCGGGTGGTTGGGCGCAGCCAGCACGACGATCGGGTTGTCCATGATCTGCTTGGCGACTACATCGATTTCCTCCGGCGGCGTACCCAGCAGATACAGGTCATCGAGGTTGTCGGCCATGCTGGCCAGTACCTGTTCCTTGTTGGTGACGCGCAAGGACACGTCGATGCCCGGATGCAACTTGCTGAACTCGCCGAGCAGGCGCGGCGCGAAGTAGGACGCGGTGGTGATCGCCATCAGCTTCAGCTTGCCTTTTTCCAGGCCTCGCCGCTGCGCCACCGACATGGTGTAGCGGTCGAGGATGGCGAAAATCTCGCGGCTGGCCTGCGCCAGTTCTCGCCCGTCCTCGGTCAACGACACTTTCTTGCCAATCTGCTCGACCAGCGGCGCGCCGACGATGTCGGTAAGCTTTTTCATCTGCATCGAAACGGTCGGCTGGGTCAGATACAGCTCCTCGGAGGCGCGCGTGAAACTGCTCAGGCGGGCAATGGCTTCGAAGATTTCGAGTTGACGGAAGGTGGTGTGGTGGCGCATGGGGGTAAGCAGTAAGCGGGGAGCGGGGAGCGGGGAGCGGGGAGCGGGTTCACTACTTACGGCTCCCCGCTCCCTGCCCCCTAGTCATAGACTATTATCTATCATCAGCATAGAAAATCGTGACTGTTATTTATGCTGTGCCGCCGCCAATATGCGCCTCACTTCGAATCGATATGAACTTGATTCGTTGAACCAACTTACTTCCCCACAAGGAGCGATCAATGGCTGTGAAGACCTACAACGCTGGCGTCAAAGAATACCGCCAGACCTATTGGACCCCGGATTACGCCCCCCTGGATACCGACATCCTGGCTTGTTTCAAGATCACCCCGCAGCCCGGCGTTGATCGTGAAGAAGTCGCTGCTGCCGTGGCCGCTGAATCTTCAACCGGCACCTGGACCACGGTGTGGACCGACCTGCTGACCGACCTGGATTACTACAAGGGCCGCGCCTACCGCATCGAGGATGTGCCCGGCGACGACACCTGTTTCTACGCTTTCGTGGCCTACCCGATTGACCTGTTCGAAGAAGGTTCCGTGGTCAACGTGCTGACCTCGCTGGTCGGCAACGTATTCGGCTTCAAGGCGCTGCGCGCCCTGCGTCTGGAAGACATCCGCTTCCCGATCGCTTACGTTAAAACCTGCGGCGGCCCGCCGGCCGGTATCCAGGTTGAGCGTGACCGTATGAACAAATATGGTCGTCCGATGCTGGGCTGCACGATCAAGCCGAAGCTGGGCCTGTCGGCCAAGAATTATGGCCGCGCTGTTTACGAATGCCTGCGCGGCGGTCTCGACTTCACCAAGGACGACGAGAACGTCAACAGCCAGCCGTTCATGCGTTGGCGTGACCGTTTCGCCTTCGTGCAGGAAGCCACCCTGAAGGCCGAACGCGAGACCGGCGAGCGCAAGGGCCACTACCTGAACGTGACCGCACCGACCCCGGAAGAAATGTACAAGCGGGCCGAGTTCGCCAAGGAAATCGGCGCGCCGATCATCATGCACGACTACCTGACCGGCGGCCTGACGGCCAACACCGGCCTGGCCAACTGGTGTCGCGACAACGGCATGCTGCTGCACATCCACCGCGCCATGCACGCCGTGCTCGACCGCAACCCGCACCACGGTATTCACTTCCGCGTGCTGACCAAGGTGCTGCGCCTGTCCGGTGGCGACCACCTGCACTCCGGCACCGTCGTCGGCAAGCTGGAAGGCGACCGCGATGCAACGCTGGGCTGGATCGACACCATGCGTGACAGCTTCATTCCGGAAGATCGCTCGCGCGGCCTGTTCTTCGATCAGGACTGGGGTTCCATGCCCGGCGTGATCCCGGTTGCGTCTGGTGGCATCCACGTCTGGCACATGCCGGCGCTGGTCTCCATCTTTGGTGACGACTCCGTGCTGCAGTTCGGTGGCGGTACGCTGGGCCACCCGTGGGGCAACGCTGCCGGCGCCGCCGCCAATCGCGTCGCGCTGGAAGCCTGTGTCGAAGCCCGCAACCAGGGTCGCGCCATCGAGAAGGAAGGCAAGGACATCCTGACCGCTGCCGCTTCGCACAGCCCCGAACTGAAGATCGCCATGGAAACCTGGAAAGAGATCAAGTTCGAGTTCGACACCGTCGACAAACTGGACGTCGCGCACAAGTAATTCGTGAAACGTGAAGGGTGAAACGTGAGCGCGGCGCTCGCGCCCGTTTCCCCGCTGCGCAAATCAATATCTGAAAGGAAAACACATGTCTGAAGTGATGGATTACAAAAGCCGTCTGAGCGATCCCGCCAGCCGCAAATTCGAGACCTTCTCTTACCTGCCCGCAATGACCCCCGACAACATCAGGAAGCAGGTCGAGTATCTGATCAAGAAGGGCTGGAACCCGGCCATCGAGCATATCGAGCCCGAGTACCTGATGGACTCGTACTGGTACATGTGGAAGCTGCCGATGTTCGGCGAAACCGATGTCAGTCGCATACTGGCAGAGGCCGAAGCCTGTCACAAGGCCAACCCCAACAACCACATCCGTCTGATTGGCTACGACAACTTCACGCAAAGCCAGGGCGCGTCGATGGTGATCTTCCGCGGCAAGACGGTTTAACCTGCGCGGCGGTCAGCAGTAACCGGCCCCCGCTGCGCATGCCGCGTGGCGGGGGCTTTTTGCTTACGAGCCGGGAGCCGAAAGTGGGGCATGTTTCAAGCGGTATCAAATGCTCCACTCCCGACTCCCTACTCACACTTGATTGAGGTTTCAGCATGAGCAACATCGTCGATCAATATCGCATCCCCCACGAACCCTATTACCGCCCCGTCGCCGACGAGGTCGAGCTTTACGAAGCCGCCTACTCGGTGCGCATGCCGATGATGCTGAAAGGCCCCACCGGCTGCGGCAAGACCCGCTTCGTTGAATACATGGCCTGGAAGCTGGGCAAGCCGCTGATCACCGTGGCCTGCAACGAGGACATGACTGCCTCCGATCTGGTCGGCCGCTTCCTGCTCAGCGCGCAAGGCACTGAATGGCAGGATGGGCCGCTGGCTATTGGTGCTCGCCACGGCGCGATCGTGTATCTCGACGAAATTGTCGAAGCGCGCCAGGACACCACCGTGGTGATCCATCCGCTGACCGACAACCGCCGCATGCTGCCGCTGGAAAAGAAAGGCGAACTGGTCCACGCCCACCCGGATTTCCAGATCGTCATCAGCTACAACCCCGGTTACCAGAGCCTGATGAAGGACTTGAAGCAGTCCACCAAACAGCGTTTCGGCGGCCTCGATTTCACCTATCCCGAACACGCCATCGAAACCGAGATCGTCGCGCATGAATCCGGCGTCGAAGCCGGTATTGCCGGCAAGCTGGTCTCCATCGCCGAGCGTTCCCGCAACCTGAAAGGTCACGGCCTGGATGAAGGCCTGTCCACCCGCATGCTGATCTACGCCGGCAGCCTGATCGCCAAGGGCGTCAACCCGATGGCCGCCTGCCGTGTCGCGTTGGTCCGCCCGATCACCGACGACCCGGACATGCGCGATGCGCTGGACGCGGCGGTTTCCACGTTCTTTTGATTGGGAAGCGGTAAGCGGTAAACAGGAAGCGGGAAAACCGCCGCCGCCGACCGCTTGCTGCTTACTGCTCACCGTTCACGGGTTATTACGCCATGTCCATCCAACTCTCCGACTACGCCGAACTACTGGAAGACCTGTCGCCGCACACCCGGCAGGCGCTGGAGGCCAACTGGCACGATGCCACCAAGGTGTTCTCGCCGCGCGGCCTGGACAACTATCTAAAGGGTGTTTCCGCGATTCGCGGCCTTGGACGCGGTGACTCGCTGGTGGAAACCTGGATCGAGGAAGCGCCCATGGTGGCCAAGGAAGTCGGCGAGGATGTCGTCGCCGACCTGGCCACGGCCGCCTTGACGCTGGCCTCGAAAACTTCCGGCGCGGTCATCGAATTGCTGCTCGCCACCGCCCCCACCGCCGCCAACCGGCTGGGTGACGCCGCGCTGTTCCTGAAGTACCTGCAATTCATCAGCACCCTGATCGCCCAGGCGCCGCGCGGCGTGCGGCCGATGCTGGACAAGCTGGAAATACTCTTCCAGCAATTGACGCTGGGCGGCCTGCGCCGCTGGGCGCTGTGGGGCGCGCACGCGCACCGCACCAACTACGAGGAACAGATCAAATACTTCAGCCTGGATACCAAGGAATCCCTGGCCATGCTGCAGAAGGAGCGCAAGGGCACGCTGCTGGTGGACGTGCAACGGCGCATCAACATGTATCTGCGCGCGCTCTGGGCACGCGACTTCTTCATGCGCCCGACTTCCGGCGACTTCGAAAGCCGCGAAGGCTACCGGCCGTACATCGCCGACTACCTGCTGCATGTGCCGGATGCGTTCGATGACTTCGTTCTCCCCTCTCCCTTGATGGGAGAGGAGCAGGGGGAGAGGGTGAGCGGCCTGGAACTCTACCGCGCCACCGCCGCCCACTGCGCCGCGCACATCGTCGAAACGCAGCAGCCGATCTCCGCCGAGGCGCTCAACCCGA
The DNA here is from genome assembly GCA_038215555.1 of Burkholderiales bacterium. GTDB lineage: Bacteria > Pseudomonadota > Gammaproteobacteria > Burkholderiales > Thiobacillaceae > PFJX01. The sequence continues at coordinate 5,544 of JBBQQT010000160.1, forward strand.
TGCAGATGGCGGTGATTTCCGTGATCGAAGACGCCCGGGTCGAAGCGCTCTCGATCCGCCGTTTCCCCGGTCTCAAGGCGATGTGGGCCAAGCTGCACACCGCCACGTCGGCGATGAGCAACAGCGTGGGCGACTACCTCAACCGCCTCGCCCGCGCCCTGCTCGACGAGACCTATCAGGACAACGATGCGTGGATCGCCGAAGCGCGGGTGTTGTTCGCCAACGCCCAGGACCGCCTGAACAGCAACCATACTTCCTGGGAAATCGGCGTTCAGTTGGCGCATAGCCTCACGCAGAAGAGGATCGCCTTCAATCCGCGCACCGATCTGCTCACCGCGCCCTACCGCGACGACAACCGCTATTTCTGGGCATTCGAGGAGTTCGACTTCAACAAGGCCGCCGGCGCCGGTTACGAATCCATCAAGCAGGTGCGCAAGTACGTCAGCGTCATGGAAATGGCCAACGAGATCGACGTCGAAACCGCCGGTGACGATGCCGAGGAAATCTGGGTGCTGGGCACCGAACTGTTCCCTTACGAGAACATCGGCAACGAGAGCAACGGCAAGAGCTTCAACGAACTGGAAGGCAAGGAGCCGATCTCCGACCCGTTCCATTACTCGGAATGGGATTACCAGATCCAGCTCGAACGTCCGGCTTGGGCTACGGTGCTGGAAAAGCGCGCCAAACAAGGCGACGTGCAACTCATCAACGACATCACCGCCGAGTACAAGCGGGAAATCCACCGCATGAAATTCCTGCTCGACGCCATGCAACCGCAAGGCGTGCAGCGCATCCGCAAGCTGGAAGACGGCGACGAAATCGACATCAACGCGGCGATACAAAGCTTCATCGACATCCGCCTGGGCAACCAGCCGGACCCGCGCATCATGATGCGTTCGGTCAGAAAAACCCGCGACTTCTCGATTCTGGTATTGCTGGATCTGTCCGAATCCACCAACGAAATCGTCCAGGGCCAGGAATATTCCGTGCTGGACCTGACCCGGCGCGCCTGTGTGCTGCTGTCCGATGCCATCAGCAAGGTGGGCGACCCGTTCGCCATTCACGGCTTCTGTTCCGACGGCCGCCATGACGTCGAGTACACCCGCTTCAAGGACTTCGACCAGCACTGGGACGACGAACCCAAGGCCAAACTCGCCGGCATGACCGGCCAGCTCTCCACCCGCATGGGCACGGCCATTCGCCACGCCGGCCATCACCTGCAACTGCAGCGCTCCGCCAAGAAGCTGCTCATCGTCATCACCGACGGCGAACCCGCCGACATCGACGTGCGCGATCCGCAATACCTGCGCATGGACACCAAGAAGGCGGTGGAGGAAGTTGCCAAGATCGGCGTCACCACTTATTGCATGAGCCTGGACCCGCGCGCGGATAATTACGTCTCCCGCATCTTCGGCCAGAACAACTACATGGTCGTCGATCATGTACAACGTCTGCCCGAGAAACTGCCGATGCTATATGCCGGCCTCACCCGCTAAGGACCCCATGCAAAACACCTACATCGGCTTCAATCAGGACCATCACGGCATCACCCAACTCGGCCGCATCGTGCTCGATGGCCGGGTGTTCGGCTTCATCCCGGACACAGAGGACTGCACTGGCTGGGACCTGGGCCGCATGCAACTGCTGATGGACAAGATCAGCGTGGAATGGGACAAGTACAACAACCTGCCCAGCCGCCTGCCGCCCGACCTGCAACAACGCCACACCGACATCTACGACCACGCCATGAAGACGGCGCGAGACAAGGGCTGGAACCCGGAGCTGGGGGATGACGAATAGAGTGTCCGAATTTGTGCCACGGGTTGTGGCTTAAATACCAAGTCCGGATAACGTGAAATAACCCGTAGGTTGGGCAAAGCGAAGCGTGGACACCTCCCTCGCATCGGCGTTGACTGCCGTAGCTCAGGGAAAATCCGAGATAATCAAAGCAATTGGGCGTTTAGAAAAATGACAAATGCTGCTGATCGACAACATCAACACGCTGCTGGGAGAAGACCTGAAAGGCACCCTCAAGCCAGGGTCGAAGCTGAAGATCGCCGCCTCCTGCTTCTCGATCTATGCCTATGTAGCGCTGAGAAAGGCGCTGGAGAACATCGAATCACTGGCGTTCATCTT
>JBBQQT010000161.1:0-7660 GCA_038215555.1 Burkholderiales bacterium
GTAGCGCTCGATGTCGCCGGCCAGCGGGCTGCGGAAGAGGTTCTACCATTGAACTACACCCGCATCAGGCCGCGCACTTTTCAGCGCTGCCGAACCTGGCGCGGCTTAATCTGGTGGTGGGGGAAGGATTCGAACCTTCGAAGGCAGTGCCGTCAGATTTACAGTCTGATCCCTTTGACCGCTCGGGAACCCCACCGGGAAAGCGCGGCATTATCATTGCCGCGAAATGACTTGTCAATCAGACATTGAACAGGAAATTGAGAACATCGCCATCTTTTACAACATATTCTTTTCCTTCAGACCTCATTTTCCCGGCCTCTTTCGCGCCCTGTTCGCCGCCATAAACGATGAAATCCTCAAAAGCGATGGTCTGGGCGCGAATAAAACCGCGTTCAAAATCAGTATGAATCACCCCTGCCGCCTGTGGCGCGGTGTCGCCTTTATGAATGGTCCAAGCGCGCACTTCCTTCACGCCTGCAGTGAAATAAGTCTGCAGCCCAAGCAAGCCATACCCGGCGCGAATCAGGCGATCCAGACCCGGTTCATGCAAACCCATCGACTCCAGAAACTCCAGGCGATCCGCCTCATCAAGGCTTGATATCTCCGCCTCGATCGCCGCACACACCGCGACAACCGGCGCGCCTTCCGTTGCGGCAAGTTGTTTCAAACGATCCAGGTGCGGGTTATTCTCGAATCCATCCTCGGCCACATTCGCCACATACATCGCCGGCTTGATGGTCATCAGGCAGAGCGGTGCGAGCATCTCCCTTTCGTCCTGGCTGAGCCCCAGGCTACGCGCCGGCTTGGCTTCATTCAGGTGCGGCAGCAACTTGTCGTAAATCGCGAGCAGCTTGATTGCATCCTTTTCTCCAGCGCGCGCCTTTTTGCTATCGCGATGGTGCGCCTTCTCGACCGTACCCAGGTCAGCCAGGGCCAGTTCAGTCAGGATCACCTCGATATCGGATATCGGATCGATGCGGCCAGCGACATGGATGACGTTGTCATCTTCAAAACAGCGCACGACATTGACGATGGCGTCGGTCTCACGAATATTGGCGAGGAACTGATTTCCCAGACCTTCGCCCTTGCTCGCGCCAGCCACCAGGCCTGCGATATCCACGAATTCGACGATTGCGGGCACCAACCGCTGTGGTTTGACGATAGCAGCCAATTGCGCCAAGCGCGGGTCTGGCACCTCGACAATGCCGACATTGGGCTCAATCGTGCAGAAGGGATAGTTCTCTGCCGCAATGCCCGCCTTGGTCAAGGCATTGAAAAGGGTGGATTTACCCACGTTGGGCAATCCGACAATGCCGCATTTCAGACTCATGCTGAAGTTTCCTTGCTAATTTTGGGTGCAGCCGGAAGTGCTGCGGGCTTGGCTGCGGGCTTGGTATTCGCCTGCTTCATGGCCGCGTTCCATTCGGCCTTTTCAAGCATCGGCCAAAGCTCAAGTGCGCGGTCAATCGCTTGATCAATCTCGAGTTGCTCATCCCGTCGGGGCGACTTTAAAACAAAGTTCACCACTTCATTCCGATCGCCCGGGTGACCGATTCCGATACGCAAGCGCCAGTAGTCCTGGGTACCGAGATGTACCGAGATATCTTTCAAACCGTTATGACCACCGACGCCGCCGCCATATTTCAGGCGGAGTTGACCGGGCGGAATATCCAGTTCGTCATGAACGACCAGAATTTCTGCCGGCTCTATCCGATGAAATCGTGACAGCGCGCCAACCGCCATACCTGATCGATTCATGAAAACCTGCGGCATCAGCAACCAAACGCGAGCATCTCGCGCATGCGCGACCCGGCCATGAAAGCGGGATTCATTTGAAAACTGGATGCCCAACTTGGCGGAGAGACGCTCACAAAACCAAAACCCGGCGTTATGCCGGGTTTCAGCGTACTCAGCGCCAGGGTTGCCCAATCCGACGATCAGGCGAGGCTTGACCTGCATCGGACTAGGATGGCTCGGCAATCAGCACAACGATCAGGCTGCGGTCGCGCCTTCATCCGCCGCCGCGCCACCACGGATCGCCAGGATGTTGGCCACACCCTGATCTTCACCGCGTGACAGGGAGGCGAATTCAACGCCAGCCGGCAGTGGCAAATCAGACAGATGGATGGTTTGACCGGCTTCCAGCTTGGACAGATCGACTTCGATGAACTCAGGCAACGCAGCCGGCAAACACTGCACTTCGGCTTCGGTCATCAGATGGCTGACGACGCCGCCAGCGAGTTTCACGCCCGGCGCGATTTCCGAATTAACGAAATGCAGCGGCACCTTCATGTGAATCTTCTGGTTGGCATCGACGCGCTGGAAGTCAATGTGCAGCACCAGCGGCTTGTACGGATGCATCTGAAAATCGCGCATCAGCACGGGCTCCTTGGCGCCATCGATGTTGAGTGTCAGCACGGAAGAATGAAAAGCTTCATTCTTCAGACCGAAGTACAACTCCTTGTGGTTCAGATCGACAGCCTGGGCAACGCTACTGCTGCCATAAACAATGCCGGGAACCCGGCCGGCGCGACGCAGGCGGCGGCTCGCTCCGGTGCCCTGCGCATCACGCTTCATTGCATTAATTTCGATTTTCATGTCTTGCTCCTTACGGTTGAAAAAGGGCCCCCGCGACCAGGCGGCCCCACTTAAAAGCGCGTTATTCGCTGAATAACGAGCTAACAGAATCTTCATCACTGATACGACGAATGGTTTCGGCCATCAAATTCGCCACCGATAGCTGGCGAATCCGACCTGAGGCCTGGGCGTCATCCCGCAGCGGAATCGTGTCAGTCACCACCAACTCATCAAGCGCGGAATTATTCACCCGCTCGACCGCGCTACCCGACAACACCGCATGGGTGCAGTAAGCGATCACCCGCTTGGCGCCATTCATTTTCAGTGCATTGGCCGCTTCGCATAGCGTATTGGCAGTATCAACCATGTCATCCATGATCAAACAGGTGCGGTCTTTGACATCACCGATGATATTCATCACCTTGGCAACGTTCGGTTTTGGTCGCCGCTTGTCGATGATGGCAAGCTCGCACTCCAGGCGCTTGGCCACAGCGCGCGCGCGCACAACACCGCCGACGTCAGGCGAAACCACCATCAAGTTGTCGTAATTCCGCTTCCAGATATCGCCCATCAGAATCGGCGTGGAATAGATGTTATCGACCGGGATATCGAAGAAACCTTGAATCTGGTCGGAATGTAAATCCATCGTCAGCACCCGCTTGACGCCGACCACGGTCAGCATGTCGGCGACCACGCGCGCGGTAATCGGAACCCGCGCAGAACGCACCCGACGATCCTGCCGGGCATAGCCAAAATAGGGAATAGCGGCGGTAATCCGGCCCGCCGAAGCACGTCGCAATGCATCCACCATCAGCATGATTTCCATCAGGCTGTCGTTGGTCGGTTCGCAGGTGGACTGCAGCACGAACACATCCTTGCCACGCACGTTTTCCATGATTTCGACGTTGACTTCGCCATCGGAAAACCGCCCCACCGTCGCGCGCCCCAAACGCATGTTGAGATGTCGCACCACATCCTCGGCAAGCTTGGGATGGGCATTACCGGTGAACACCATCAAGCTGTCATATGCCACTTCGACCCCCAGGCTACTTCGAGCCCCCGCGTGTCGGTCAGACGCGCTAACAGTTAACAAAATACAAAACAAAAAGCGTGCAACCCAAGCTGCACGCTTATCTTGCCCACCCTTCAGGGCAGACGTTTATCTGGCTGGGGAGGTAGGGATCGAACCTACGAATGCCGGAATCAAAATCCGGTGCCTTACCACTTGGCGACTCCCCAAAAATTTGGGTTCCTGAACAAGCAACACCACTTCAAACACCAACTACTTACCAATCGATCAATCTGCAAAACCAATAAGGGGATGTTGATCGAGACCATCCGCAACAAAACCGCTCATCTGAACTGGCCGCATGGAGAAAACTTTTTCAGCTTCATCGCGACTCGGAAACCCCGCAAAAACGCAGGCGCCCGACCCAGTCATGCGCGCATTTCCGTCGACACTGACTTGTTCACTCAACCAAGCCAGATATTCCGCAACTTCGGGATAAAGCGCGCAGGCAAAAGGTTGAAGATCGTTCCACCCAAAGCCATCAAAGAGGGCCGCGATTCTGATTGACGGCGTGTTTCGTGTCAATCCCGGATGGGTGAAAATTGCCGCTGTTGCAACATGCACCGGTGGCGTCAATACGACATAGCTGGCTGGCTCTGGCGTCCACGCAGTCAACACCTCGCCGACCCCCTCGGCAAACGCACTGCGGCCGAACACGAACACCGGCACATCGGCACCCAGCGCCAGCCCCAACGCCTGCAACTCGGCGCGCGGCAAATGCACCCCCCACAAGCGGTTCAAGGCCAACAACACGGTAGCCGCATCGGAACTGCCGCCACCAAGTCCACCGCCCATCGGCAAACGCTTGATCAAACCGATATCCACACCCAGGCGGCAACCCGTGTGCCGTTGCAACAGAGTCGCCGCGCGCCAGCACAGGTCGCGGCTTTCGGGCACGCCGGCGAGCGGCGTCAGCAACTTGATTTCACCATCCGAGCGCGGAGAAATCTGCAAACTGTCGCCAAAATTCAGGAAGCGAAACGCCGTTTGCAGCAAGTGATAACCGTCAGCGCGAAGACCAACCACATGCAGGAACAAGTTCAGCTTGGCAGGTGCGGGATAAATCATGGCAATACGCTCATGCTGCTCATGGTAATTCCCAAGTGTCGACCACAACACGCACTTCCAGTGTTTCATCGCGGCGAGCCACCAGTTTTCCCGGGAGTGGCCGTCCTTGCCGCAGGTCATAGCGAGTGAACAATATCTGCCATCCGTCCTGCTCAAGCTCACCCAGATGACCATCCGCATCGGGCGTTGCGCGATAGGTGGTGCCTGGACGCGGCAAGCCAACCACCCACCAGGCCAGGCCGCGCAACGGCAACTCCAGACCGAGCACCTTTTTCACCAATGCATCGGCATCGGTTGCAAAGTAAAGCCGGCCTTGCGCATCTTTCAACTCCATGCCGGCTGCGTCGCCGCGCAACTCGGCCACTCCCTGTCCGAGGGGCGAGCGCAACAGCAATTCTTCGCGGGCGGATTCACGCTGCCAGGTCAAACCGCCGGAGAAAGACGCCTCGCCCGCCTTGACTGCAACCCGTCCCTCAAGACGGAAAGCGGCTGGCGCCGCCGCAGGCAGCCTGAGTTCGACAGCGGGCGATTCCGGTTTGAATCCGGGCCAATGTGAACAGGCCGACAAACCAAACATCGCCACCAGCGGCAACAGACCCAGCACAAACTTGATCGCCAGCCATCTGCAACTGCACTGCAGCATCCTCAAGGCATCAGGCGCGAAGTCGTTTCGCGCAGACTTTCATTTTCCGGATGCGTTTGCAAAGAGCCCTGCCAGATGCGTCGCGCTTCTTCTTTATCGCCATTCATCCAGAGCGCCTCGCCGAGATGCGCGGCAATTTCAGGATCGGGCCGAGCGCTATGCGCGCGACGCAGAAAATCGACCGCCTCCGAATAGCGTTTTGCTTTGAATAACGCCCACCCCATGCTGTCCTGAATGAAAGGATCATCCGGCTCCAGTTTGAGCGCCTTCTCAAGCAGTTCGAGCGACTCCGCGATCCGGTTTGTCCGATCCGCCAGCGTATAACCCAGCGCGTTATAGGCATGAGCAAACTCCGGCTTCAACTTGATCAAACGACGCAAATCGGCTTCCAGCATCTCAAGCCGATCGATTTTCTCTGCCGCCATGGCGCGGTCATAAAGCAGATCGGTGGCATCAGGCATCTGTTCCAGCGCTTTCGTCAACCGCTCGACAACACCAGGATAGTTTTTCGCCTCGCGCATGATTTGCGCCTCGGTCTGTACCACCCGGACACGCTCCGCATCGTCGCCAGGCGTCAGGTTGGTCAACCATTCCAGTGCTTGATCGATTTTCCCCAGCTTGCCCATCACCACGGCGGCACGCAGTTGCGCGTCGAGACGTTGACGGCCACCGGTGACCGATTGATACCAGGTCAACGCCTGCTCGGCGTGTCCCCGCGCCTCCGCAAGCTGGCCCAAATGGAAGCGCACACTGCCTGTGTCAGAATGCCCCAACTCCAAGGCTTTGGTCAGACTGGCTTCCGCGCTGTCGAAGTTATTCGTCTGCATGGCAATCAAACCAATCGCCAGATGATTCTCCGGATCGTCCGGCATTTCCTGCGCCAGGAATTCAAACTGGACGCGCGATTCATCAAACTGGGCGGCACGCGCCAGTTGCTTGGCGTAAGTCAGGCGGACCTCACGCATGGCCGGCATGGCGGCAAGGTAATCTTTCAGATACTCAAGCGAGGCCGCCTCACCCTGCATCTGTTGCAATACCTGTGCCTTGAACAATGGCGCGGCGGACCAACCTGGCTTCATGCGCAGTGCTTCATCCAGGCTGGACAATGCCTTGGCACCGTTGCCGGCATGCCAAGCCGCCTGGGCAACTGCAAAATGCGCTTCCGGAGTACCCGGGTAATTCGCCGCCAGATCCGCCACCAGATCGAGCACGGCCTGCTTGTCCTTTTGCTTGGCCAGCAAACCATGCAACTGGAGGAAGACTGCGCCTCCCGTGCCGGTCTTCAGCCAGGCTTGCAAATAGGGCCTCGCCTCGGCCATACGGCCGCTGCCGACCAACAACGAAGCCAGTGTCTGCAAGGCCTTCGGCGAAGTCGGCTCGAGTTCCTGCCAGATACGCGCACTTTTCAACGCCAATGGCGCAAGTCGCGCATAGAGTGCAACTTCCGTCGCCCGCTTTGCGATGCGTGCATCACGTGTTTTGACGGCGAGATCGGCATACGCCTCGGCTGACAACTTGAGCTCGCCGCGCTGCCCGGCGATCTCGCCCAACAAAAACTGATACAACACTTGCGAAGTCAGGCCCGACTTGGCCGGCGACAAAGGCGCCGATTCAACGACCGGCGCGACAGTTTTAACCACCGGCGACTGGGCGCAGGCGGAAAGCGATACGCTAAGAATCGCCAGGAAACCAGACTTGAAACCAGGCTTTATCCACGAAAATGACATGATATGCATCCAGAAAGATTCAATTCATTATGCAAGACCGCTTACCCTCTGGGAAGTTGCGATCATTGGCTGGGGACTCAATTAATCCCCTTCTTCCGCACCAAGGGTGCTGTAAATGAATAACTTGGACGATTATGGGCGTGCTGGCGGGACGCGCTGCAAGGCGCCGGGCGCCCAGCATGGTCATTCCCTGCAAGCGACCGGCAACGCAGCAGCGCGCCCGCCAACGCGGCCAGAATGTTCTAGTTATTCTTTTGCGGCCCCTAAACACCATCATGCCTGAACTCCCCGAAGTCGAAACCGTATGCCGTGGCTTGGCGCCGTCACTGGAAAATCAGATTCTGCTTGGCGCTCGCGTCAGACAACCCCGCTTGCGCTGGCCAGTGCCGGAGAATCTGGATGCGTTGACGCGCGGACAGCGCATCCACCACCTGACACGGCGCGGCAAATACCTGTTGGCGCAACTGGATCACGGATGGCTGATCATGCACCTCGGCATGTCCGGCAGCCTGCGTCTGACACAGGCCGCCATCGAACCCGAAAAACATGATCACGTCGATCTTCTTTTGCCTGACA
>JBBQQT010000162.1:0-7637 GCA_038215555.1 Burkholderiales bacterium
CACGCTGACCGGACGAACAGCTATTTGTTTTAGATCGATCCGCATGCAATCTTTTTACGCAGATCGCTACGATTTGTCCAGCTTTAGTTATCAAGCACTTGTTCTACCGATGAATTACTGGAAGGGCAAATTCACCGTGACCACCAGCCAGACCTGATTGACGCTTGGCATCATGGCAGTTGCCGCAGCAGGTAGGTCAGCCATGTGTAATCTGGCGCCGGCAGTTCGATCGGCCAGTGACGGAATGATTTGATGTTCACATCATGCCGCGCACAGTAGGCAATCTGACTCAGCCCGCTTTGTCGCCACGCTTCCACTTGTCCTCGCCAATAATCCACCCCTTGCCGTTTCCTAAGAATCAACCGGGCCAAATCAATCGGGCCAGGCTCGTGGCGAAGTGGGCAGCCATTCTGTACTTGTTTGCCCATCAGGGTCACATCCATGGGGTGAATTATCAGGGGTCAGGGGAAAGTCCGACGGCTGCTAGGGCACTCGCTATACCACCTTCTCCTTGGGTGCCTGGTGGAGCAACTCAAGACGCGCCAGCAGCAGTTCGGGGTATTCGATCTCGGTTTGGGCGGCACCTGCATAGACCGTGCCCTCGTTGCCGTCCAGGGTCAGCAGATCGCCTTCCTGCAAGCTCGTCATGCCGATCTTGATGCTATGATTTTCCTCGTCGATTTGCAGTTCGGCGCAACCGACCAGACAGACCTTGCCGAGTTGGCGGGCAACGACGGCAGCATGGGAAGTACGGGCACCATGCTCGGTCAGTAGTCCGCTGGCCGATTCCAGTGCCGCAATGTCGCTGGTTTCCGCATCGCGCCGGACCAGCACCACCGAAACGCCGGCGGCATGACGCGCGTGGGCACGGGCTTCATCGAGCGCGACTTCGCCGGTCGCCACGCCGCTGCTGGCCGTCGCCGCATGCGCCAGCGGCACGGGCGCCACGCCGCCCGGGGCGACGATGCGTGGCCGCGCCAGACTTGCCCGGTCGAGACCGGCGGTACGCTGGCGCGCAAGATCGGCATCGATCAGGCCGGCATCGAGCAAGTCGAGCGCAATGCGAGCGGTGGCATACGGGGTGCGCTTGCCGGTCCGGGTTTGCAACATGAACAGGCGGTCATCCTCGACCGTAAATTCGAAATCCTGCATATCTGCGAAGGCATGCTCAAGCTGGCTGGCTGCATCAAGCATTGACTGCCAGACCGCCGGCAGCACAGCCGACAGTTCCTCATGACCGTGAGCATTGCGCCGCCCGGAGACGACATCCTCGCCTTGGGCGTTGAAGAGAAAGTCCACCCAAGGCACCGGCTCGCCGGAGGCCGGGTCGCGCGTGAAGCCGACCCCGGCACCGGACCGCCCGCCGGCATTGCCGAAGACCATGCGCTGGACTGTTACCGCGGTGCCGATGCTGTCGGGAATCTGGTTCAGGCGGCGATACTCGCAGGCCTTAGCCGACTGCCAAGAGGCGAAGACCGCCTTGATCGCCCCGCTAAGTTGCTCCTTTGGATCCTGCGGAAACGGTCGGCCAACGGCCTCCGCATAGATTTCGAGAAAGCGTCTCGCCAGGTTCCGCGATTCGGCGAAATCCAGATCGCCTTCATCACGCTCACCAAACAATGCCTTGCTTGCCATGGCAAAAAGATGCGCAGGCACCCCGGCCACCACTTCACCGTAGGTGGCCACCAGCCGGCGATAGGCATCCCAGACCAGACGCGGATTGCCGGTCTGACGTAAAAGCCCGCCGACAGTCGCTTCGCAGAGCCCGATATTGAGAATGGTCTCCATCATCCCCGGCATCGATACCGGGGCGCCGGAACGAACCGAGAGCAGCAGCGGCAGGCGGGCATCGCCAAGAGCTTGGCCAGTCGCCCGCTCCAGTGCCTGCAAGGCACCCTGCCAGAGTGCGAAATCCAAGTCTTCGCGACGCGCCGAGAAGGCTGTGCAGTAGTGCGTGCCGAGCACAAAGGCGGGCGGCACCGGGAGCGCCATTTTTTCCATGCGCAGCAGATTCCATGCCTTGGAACCCATGCGCTCGGGCGTCGCTTGCTTGACATTCGCCGCGGCACTGCCGCAGCCGATCAGGTAGACCTCGGGCGGCAGCACTGACGCTGAGCCCGGCAATTCACCAACTGCTTGCGCCGAAACCGGCAGCGAAGCATGCCGGCGTCGTTCTGGCAGCAGTGAGTTTTCGGCCGGTACCGGGAGGACCGCGGGCTGGGGCGCCATGGCCGGCACTTCTGTCAAAGCCTGCTCCTTCTTGATCTTGCCGTGGTGGTGGCGATGCGATGTCATCCGCGGACGTCCGTCTTGTCGAAGGCCAAGTCGCGCAGGGTATAGCTAGCCGTCAGCAGGCGGTCTGACGCTTCTTCCAGCGTTCCGGCCAGGTCATTGGCGAGCATCAGCGACGGCGCATCCTTGACCTCCCCGAGAATCACCCGGCGCGCGTCGCGCAGCAAGGCATCGCACTGCCGTTCGGCCTGCAGTACCCGCCAAGTGGCGGCGAGGAAGGCTTCGTTGTCGATCGCCGAACTGCTGGAACTCAGCGTGCGCGCGATGGCCAGTGCCTTGACGTGATCCTGGGTTGCCTGCAGCACGGTTGCCGCCAGCCGGGCCAGCACCTTCCGGACCTCGGCATTCCAGCCCTTCTGGTGTTGATCGGCAATCAGGCTGATCAGGAAGGCAGCCTCTTCCAGCGCATCGGCCACGTCGTCGGACTGTTCCACCAGCCGGGCGACCGCCTGCCAACGCGGCTGACGCTCGGCCTTCTCACGGGCTTGCATGACCAGATGATCGGCCTTGCGTTCCCAAGCTTTGGCATGTGCGGCGAGCGCCTGGGCGGCCTTGCCCGAGCTTTCGACGCCATGCGCCAGGCCATCGCTGACCGCCTGCGCCAGGGTCTGACAATAGGCGGCATGGTCGGCCAGCAGGTCGAACTCGCTGGTCCGGTGACGCACGTGCTGGGCGAGCAGCATGCGGGTTTCGTCGGCCACCAGCGCCGACGGCAGGCCACTGCGCAGGGCATCGCAGGCCAGTTGCATGACCGCCACCAGAAAGGCCCGGGCGTCGGCGACGCCGATCACCGCGTCCAGCCGGTCGCCGATGCGAAAGGCGCCTTCACCGGCAGCCTGCATCGCCGCGAAAATCAGGCGCTCGCCGCCAACCTGGACCCATGCCCGGTGACCGACATCGAGGCGGGCCGCTTCGGCCAGCACGGCAATCGCTTCGGTCTTTTCGACAAAGGCCTGCAAGCGCTTGCGAGCATGGTTCCAGTCGATCAGGAAAACGATGCGTGAACCGATGCCTTCCAATGCCGCCTGCAAGGCCGCCTCGTCCGGGCAGTCGAACTGTGCAGCCGCCACAGAATAGGCTTCTCCCTCGTTGAGATCGGCGCTGGTGCGGGATTCCAGCCCCGACCACTGGGCGCCGAGTGGCGTCAGCAGAGACTGGAAAAACTCGAGACGGACGCGATGCAGATCGGAATAAGTCATCGTGATCGAGGTCGGCGCGACCTGGAGCACGAGGACGTGCGCATCGTTGGTGCCGATGTCGTTTTGCAGCAGCAGGCGCTCGCCGTCCCGGGTTGCCGCAGTTTCGAGACCCGGGTGGTCGAACTTCAGCGGCGCCGTGCGGTTCAGGCCGCGCATGAAGGCAGCGACCCTTGGTCGGTCCTCGGGCAGAATTTCCCAGACATTGGCCCCGTCGATCACTTCGCTCGCCAGTTCGCCGGAGAGGTGATTGATCTGTTTGTGCAGGTCCATCACCAGCAGATGCAGGCTGTCCGAGCCTCCCCGACGGCCATGGGTCAGCCCTTCGAGCTGCTGCTCGCTCAGCCGGTCCGCCGGCAGCTCGCCTAGCAAGGCCAGCCAATGCTCGACGCGGGCATGCGCTTCTGAACCAGCCGGTGTCGTTTCCAGCACGGGTCTGGCCATTGTCCCCAAATCGTCGGCGAGGCCTTTGACCAGGCGCTCCAGGTCCGGAATCAGCAGATTTTCATCGATTTGCGTCGCAGCAACGACGGCATCGTGGAGAAAGCTGGCTACTAGGCCGGCAGTGGCAATCTCCTTGGTCAGATCGGGCAGTTCGCGCTTCGGGTGTGCGGCATGTTCCGCCGCCGCTTGCAGCACCGTCAGATAAACCTTGAGGCGGTCGTTGGCAGCCAGCGCCGCCTTGACCCAGGCCGGCAACATCAGTCTGCGCTGGCCGAGCGATTCAACTGCTTGGGATTTTTTCATGATTGTCTTATGCGAATACGATATTCAGTATCGGCTTGTCAGATGACAGATTTACGTCCCGGACTTTGCTGGATGCCCGATTCGAGATAGCCAACAACTCAAGCCGGTGCCGGCTTTTTTTTGCCGCGCTTGAACAGCATCTTGCGAACATTGCTGATGGCGACAATGGACAGAAAGCTCTTGATGTGAGCCCCAACGCTCAGCTTGGCCTTTTCGTCCACGTAGAGCTGTTCCACATCGCCAACCGGCAGATGCGATTCTCGAGCAAGAAATTCAACCGCCCGATCCTCATTGGCGCGCGTGCTTTTATCGTTGTCCATGGCATATCCAATCGTGGGAGTAAGAATTGCCTTAAGCCTAGTCGGCTGATCGATGGTAATTCTGTATGTCTGCACACATTGCAAAAATATAGGTTCATGCAGCGCCGTATCAATTCCGGGCAATCTGACAAACGCAGGCAGAAACTCATTTTGCGAATACCAGTCGACGCAATCATCGGTGAGCGGGATAAGCATCGAATCGCGCATCTCGTAGTCGCCGAAGCGGTGCTCCCATGGTGCGAAACTGACTGTGTGACTGTGCCGGCCACGGTTCGCCTGCGCGTCTCGGCATATACCGAATCGATCAGACCCTCTGCATTGAAACGGAATAGAAGAGTCACGGTAACGCCGCCATCCTGCGCGTTCGGATCGCGTCGCTGGCGGTCCGATGCCAAGAAAATGCGCGCCAAGCTCGAAGGATAGGAAATTCAAGTGCGACACGAGGTCGCTTACCGTAGTTGTTCTCACTATAAAGGAGGGAACCGCCCGTATCACCAGGTGAATTTAGGAGCTTGAATAAAGAGCGGCTCTGACAATGTAACGAAGCATCGCAAGGTGCGGGATACCAATCGTGAGAGGCGTATCCTTCTGGCAGCCACATGCCGGATGAGTGCTAAATAGTCGGTACGGCGAACACATGTGAATCTGCGATAAAGACCGTCACCTATACCAAGCGGAAGTGGCTTTTACGCTTGAACCAAACGGTAACGGAGGTGGGAACAGCGTCCGCTTTCGTGATCCACAGGCCTCCCGGTCGAAACCCCCCGTGCCAGAACATCGCCAGCAGCCAGCCTGACCACAGCCCTCACTTAAGCAGGGCCGCGCTACAGGCCAGGGCAGGGAGAAGGGCGTGAGCGACGGAGTCGCTGGCCGAGATCAGGTATAAATGGAGCAGGTTTTCCAGCCAATCCGGCTAAGCCGCCTTGGCTGCGGTCTCGGTCTCGGCCTTGCGCTCGAACCACGCTGCGCTTCCTCATCCCATCCTTCACAGGTTGTGTGCGTTGTCGAACAGACCCCGCGCCGTCGTTCGCTTAATTCATATCAATGGGGTCGGACTTGATTGAAATATCAATCGAGTCCGACCCGAATGGCACTTACAGAAGCTTTTTCGGGTGACCACGTCGGCAGACATCAGCTCGTGCCTGGAGTCTGGGTTTCATCAAAAGAGGATAGGGTTTTGCCCGTCGCTTAATCGCTATTGGCTCAATGCGCACGTTGAAATCAAGGCGCCCAACCATCAACACGTTGGCTGAACGCCTTGCTTTGGAGGGGCTTTTTATTGTGCCGACAGCCAAAAGGGTCAGGGCTAGAATTGGGTCGTGTTGATCAGGATTGAGAAGGAGTGGATATGCAAACCTATGACAAGGACATTGTGGCCTGGGCCAATGAGCAGGCAAGATTGCTGCGGAGCGAGCGCTTTGAACTCTTGGACTTGGATCATTTGGCAGAGGAAATTGAAGACGTGGGCAAGAGTGAACAACGCGAACTTGCGAACCGGATGGCCATCTTGCTTACGCATCTCCTCAAGTGGGAATTTCAGCCAGGTCATCGCGGCGTGTCATGGGAAATCACCATTCGTAATCAGCGCAAGGGAATCGCGCGGCGACTGGAAAAAACACCTAGCCTTCAGAAAGATCTAAGCGATCCAGATTGGTGGGATTCAACTTGGGAAGATGCCACCGCAAGCGCGGCTCAGGAAACGGGACTTTCCAGTTTTTCAGAACATTGCCCCTGGTCTGCAGAGCAAGTGCTTGATTTGTCCTGGTTACCCCAAGCCGGCGAAGCCGGGTAAAGCCATGAGGAAATAGGGGACAGACCAGAATGGCACTTACTTAAGACGAATTTCTGGATTTTCGTCATTCCAGCGCAGGCCGGAATCCAGGGTTACCGCCACCATCAACCATTCAGGATCCCGGCCTGCGCCGGGATGACAGGCGTTCTGGGGCCTTATGTAAGTGCCATTCGAGAGTCCGTCCCCTTTGATTCGTCGGTTTCAAACCGTAAGTTCTCATCCATCCAATCAGGATAAAACATGACACACACTCGATACATCATGCTGTTCGCCACTTTGTCCCTGCTGAGCGCCTGCGGCGACAGCTCCAAGCAAACAACCGCCACAACGCCGGAAGCGTCTACCGAAGCTGCCACGCCGCCCGTTGCTTACGCGGGCGCGGAGGCGGGGGCTGAAGTCGATGCTTCCACGCTGTTCGCCAGAAGCTGTGCAAGTTGCCACGGCGAGACTGCTGAAGGCGTTGCCGGCAATCCGAGCCTGGTCAAGTTGAGCCACGCGGACATCAAGAGTCGTTTGGAAACCTATCGCTCTGGTGGAACTGTTGGACCAAAGTCGGCCATCATGGCTCCCATGGTCAAAAATCTGAGCGACCAGGAAATCGCAGCCCTGGCTTCTTATCTGGGCAACTGATGCGTC
The DNA here is from genome assembly GCA_038215555.1 of Burkholderiales bacterium. Classification (GTDB taxonomy): domain Bacteria; phylum Pseudomonadota; class Gammaproteobacteria; order Burkholderiales; family Thiobacillaceae; genus PFJX01. The sequence goes on from JBBQQT010000162.1 coordinate 6,984, forward strand.
TTGATGTCCGTACCCAAGATACCTCTTCACGCCGCGACTATTCTGCTGTTTGGCGAATTGCTGGCGGATTGCTTTCCGGATCGGGAAGTAATGGGGGGCGCCCCGTTCAATGTTGCGCGGTGATATCACGACCCCATTGATTCGATGCGCCGCGCACGGGCTGCGCAGGCACACGAGGAGAACATGCCCCATGGCAACCGTACCGACACCTGAGCCAATACCCCCTGCACCCAAGCAGCGCAAGCGGCCACCATCGTCGCCGCCAGATATCCGTGACCCGTTGCCCCATCCAAAGGAGCCGCCGGTATCGGACCCACCATCTACGCCCAGGCCACCGGCGCCGGTGGAGGAGCCACCGGCGCGGCGCTGATCCGTCAGCGCTGGATGTGACCGGTGCCTGCCTTATCGCTGTGCCGTTGCCAGCCAGGTCGCCAGATAGGTCTGAACGGTGCGGTATAACCAGCGACTTAGCGCATGTTTTATCGCGCTTAGTCAAATGGCTAGTGGTTTCATCCACGGTGAATTTGCCCTTCCAGTAATTCATCGGTAGAACAAGTGCTTGATAACTAAAGCTGGACAAATCGTAGCGATCTGCGTAAAAAGATTGCATGCGGATCGATCTAAAACAAATAGCTGTTCGTCCGGTCAGCGTGA
>JBBQQT010000163.1:0-7595 GCA_038215555.1 Burkholderiales bacterium
CGTTCCGAGAAAGATGACCATCTTGCGACTGCCGTAAAACGGGTGGCGGGTGTATTCCTCGTCGATCAGGCGAGTCAGCATCAGGTCACTTTCGTTTGTCCATCTCGGCTTTTGATGCGCGTAGATCGTGGCGCGGGAGACCCCGGCCAGCGCACATTGCTGGACCACACTCACCCCGCTGCCAGCGCCAACCCAGGCTTGCCGCGTCATGACAGGCTGATCCCGGACTTTTTTTTAAGCCAGTCGAGTTCCACCTTCAGCCTGCCGATCTCGCTGTACAGCCGTTCCGGTTCCTGATGCGCCGCCATCGGTTTGGGTCCGCGCTTGCCTTCAAAAAGCGTCTTGGCTTGCTCCTGGATTTCTTTCTTTCTTCCATTGCCCAACCTGGACCGGGTGATCACCGTACTCCTGACCAATTTCATTGATCGTCTTGACCCCGCGCAAGGCTTCTAAGCCCACCTTCGCCTTGAACTCGGGCGCATGCACCTGTCGCTTCTTCGCTTCACTCATCGCTTTTCATCCCTTATGTCAAAACACAGCTTAATCTGTTGTCTTGAAAACGGGATCCACAATACTCATTGGCAATGGCACAGAAATACTTGATACCAAAAGAACAGGATGTAGCCCATCACGCTCGTTGCAACGATGGGCCCGCTGCGCTTGGCCCAACCTACCGTTATTTCGTGCCACGCGAGTTTCCGGAATACGCCGCTAAAACGCGGCCTGGATCAGGAAATCTGAAGTTATTCATGGACAGCACCTAATAACGCGGCATCAATAACGCGTTGGCACACCCAAAAAAACGCCGGCCTGAGCCGGCGTATCAATACGCAGAATTTTCTATAGATTGCTGGTGTTATGACAAGCTGCGCCACACTTGTTGGTGTAGGGAATCGGCATCGCCTTGCCCGGTTCCACGCCCTTGACACCGATGTTGGACTTCAGCGGTACGTCATACAGGTGCGACGTGATGTCGTTCATCCAGTAGTTCTTGCCGTCTTTCCCGTCCATGCCCTTGCCAAAGCCCGCACCAGTCTGCATGGTCTTGGTGTCGTGGCAGTTGGAGCAGGTGATCTTGTCCGGCGCCACGGTGCACTTGGTCTTGTCCATCACATGCTTGCCCAGGTCCGCACGGTCTTTGTGACAGGAAGTACAGGCTGCGGGCGAATGGGCATCTGCCTTCATCTGATGCGCGAACTTGGCCTTGCCGTGCGGATCGTGGCAGTCGGAGCAGGACACCAACTGGTTGCCGTTGCGGTGCTTGGACGACTTGATGAAGTCGGTGTACTGCTGGTGGTGCGACTTGGAGTGCAGGCCATCCGCCCAGAAGTCGCCCTTGGCTGCGTCTTCCCGTGTGGTGTACTGGTTCAGATAGGTGTTGCGGCTGGTGCCCGGCTGCATCATCTTGTTCTCGGCGTTGACCGGCTGGTCGTTCTTCAGGTTGCCCTGGGGGCGACTGTGGCACTGGCCGCAGATCATCGACTCGCGTTCCGCTGCCAGCTTGTTGGGGCTGACGATGCTCGCCGACTTGGTGCCTTTGGCGGCTTTTACATGGACGGAACCCGCGCCGTGGCAGTTCTCGCAACCCTGGTTGATTTCGTTGGGCTTGCCATCACCGTCGATGTCCATTTCGCCATCCGGATCATTCGCCGATCCGGCGATGTAGTCGCCCGCCGCCGTCTTGGTCAGCGTGTAGCCGTTGTAATGGCAGGACGCGCAGTCCTTGTCGAACGACTTGCCCTGGGGCGGGTTGGTCAGCTTCTTGGTTTCTTCGTTGAACAGCCAGTCGGCGTGGTAATCGCGCCATTGTTTGCGACCACGGTCACCATAACTGTGATCGCCATTCTGGTTGTACTGCACGAACGGGAACAGGTTGGGGCCAACGCGGTAGAGGTAGCGCTGTTTGTACAGACCACCGCCGTAGGCGACATCCACCGGATAGACGCGCGCCGTGTCGGTCGCATCCTTGGTGTTCTCGGTGCGGAATTTCAGCTTGCCATCGGTATCCTTGAAGAAGGTGGCGGTGAAGCTGACGCTGGCGAGATCTGCGGGTTCTTTGTCGCTGATCTGGTACTTGTCGAAACCGCGCGTCTTGTCAAAGCCGTAGAACCAGAACTTGGTGCCGGCCATGAGCTTGTTCAACCCATTGTTGTAATTTGGGAAGCGGGAAAAATTTTGCAGCTTGCTGGGCTTGCCGACGACCTGGATACCGAGACGGTGCAGCGTCGACAGGAAGGAGTCATGTTCCTCGTGGCAGCTCAGACACTTGCTGGTGCCGACAAAGGTGGCCCCGGCCGGAATGTTGCCGGACACCTTGATCTTGACCGGAGCGGCAGCCAGTTCGGCGGAGGAAAGAGATTTGCGTGATTTGTCGCCACCGGGCAGGTAGGTGGTATCAGCTGGTTCGACATAGAGGAAGTATTTGCCGCCGGTGACATTGGCGACGCTGAATTCGCCGTTGGTGCCACTCTTGGCCTTGGCATAGCGTTCGCGGTTGGCCGCCAGGTTGTCTTCCAGCGGCTCGTCGTTCTTGGCGTCTTTCTTGACCTCGATCGGCGTCTTGCCCATCGCCGCCACATCGGCCGAGGGAATCAGCCAGACTGTGGCGTTGGCGACCATCCGGCCGTCAGCGTCTTCAACCACGCCCTTGATCGATACTTCCGCTGTCTTTTTGGCTTCCGGCGGGGTACAGCCGTAGATCAGGACAGCGGCACTTAGAGCCAGAAGGCCCCCGGCTATCGTTTTCCTCATGTATTTCTCCTCTTGTTGGTGAAAACGTACGTATATCCGCTGCGATAGACAGCTATTCAACGGACCAGTCTGACAGTGAGTTTTCAGGTGAGAACAGCTGCCATAACGTTCATGGGCGCGTTATCCATTCCGCATTGGATAGACAGGGTAGTTGCGAAGATCTGATTGCTTCATCGCCTTGAACTTAAAAGTTATCTTCGATCATAAAGACCGTGTGAATCAGTCGAGTATTCGACTTTTCCAAGACGTTGAGAGGCCGGATTCAAGGTTGTCAGGCGATCTGCGGCCAACACGCGGATCAGTCGTCCACGCACCTCGATGATTCCTTCATTAGCCAGCTGGCGCAGCACGCGTGAGAAGGTTTCCTGGGTCAGGTTCAGCTTGGTGGCGACGTCTCGCTTGGTGGCGGGGAGGAGCACCTCGTAATGGACGCCTGCAGCTGGTGGCCGCCGTTGCAAAAGGTAACAAGCAATCCTTTGCTGTGCAGATTTCGGCGAACAGCTTTCCAGATTCCGCATCAAGTCCATCACCCGGCGTGAAACCGCGTCCATCAGTCGCCCGGCCAGAACACAATCCTTGCGAGCCTCTTGCAGCAGCACAAAACGATCCAGCGTCAGCAGGTGGCTATCCTTGTTGGCTACTGCATCGGCCATATGCGCCTCGCCCAGCCAGAGCGGCGCAACGCCGAAACTCTCACCATGCGCTACCAGAGCCACCACTTTTTCACCACCATTGGACTGCGGCAAAAACACCTTGATCTGCCCGCTGACCACGATATGCAGAGTGTCGGCAGGCATTCCCCGATGAAAGACCGGCTGGTCGCGATCAACCAGAATGTGTCTGGCGGCAGCCGCCAGCCGCCGCTGGGTTTCCGCTTCCAGCCCTCTGAAATAATCCAGTCGGCTGATGATCTCGCTGATACGGATGAGTGATAGCGGGGTGGCGTTCATGGCAGCGCTCCGGTTGCTTGGCGTATGCTTAGCAAAATCTGCGCCATGGCTGTAATGCCATGTATCTAAAGGATAAAGTATGATAACAACGAGGCGATACGTGGTTCTTGTCACCTTTACGTAACCTGAGTGGGCGCTAACGCCGGTCGCGTGCGCGTCGCGTTACATACTTGAAACCTGTTGCCTCCGGTCACGGCCGCAACGTTACAATCCTGTAACACTGTGGCCAAAAGCGAGGAAGCTGAATGCTGAGACGTGATTTCATTGCCTTGAGCGCGCTGCTGTTTTCCCCGTTTTCACGCGCCGACACCACGGCGAAAGCACTGCGCATCGGCCTGACGCCGACGCTGCTGCACGAGCGCCATACACTGTTGGCTAAATGGAAGGCCTACCTGGAGGCACGTCTGGGCGTACCGGTGAATTTCGTGTTGCGCGACAGTTACAGCGACACCATGGATCTGATCAAGCAGCATCGGCTCGACGCGGCCTGGCTTTCCGACTACCCCTACGTGTTGATGCAACCCTGGGTACGCCTGTTGGCGACGCCGCTGAAAGATGGCCAGCCGCATTACCGCTCCTATCTGATCGTGCCCGCGCGCGATACGCGCAGCCGCTCCATCGCCGACCTGGAAGGCAAGGTATTCGCCTATGCCGACCCGTATTCGCATACCGGCTACCTGTTTCCGCGCCATGCATTGACGGCGCTGGGCAAATCGCCGAAGACCTTCTTCGGTCGTACCTTCTTCACCTGGTCGCATCGCAAGGCGATCGAGGCGGTGGCCCAGCATCTGGCCGACGGCGCGGCGGTGGAAAGCTATGTCTGGGATGCGCTGGCGCGGGAGGAGCCGGCGATTACCCAGGCCACCCGCATCGTCAACCGTTCCCAGACATTCGGCTTCCCGCCCTTGGTCGCGATGAAACAGATGCCGGACAAGACCTTTCGCGTGTTGCGCCGGGTGCTGTTGGATATGCGGTTCGATGACCAGGGTCGTGAGATTCTGGATAAGCTGCACCTGGATGGCTTCGTCGCCGGCACCCCCGCCCTCTATGCCGAGGTCGAGAGTATGGCGCGAGAGGCGGCCCGGGAAGATGGCGGCGCGCGATGACGATGCGTGTCTTTGATCTCAGTTTTCGCTACAAGATTCCGCTCTGGGGGAGCGCGCTGATCGCCGTCGTCGCGCTGACGATGACGGTGTCCTTCATGTTCCAGGCCTATGAAAACCTGAAGCGCGACATGTTGGCGCATTCCGACAATCTCGGCCGTGTACTGGTCAAGACCCTGTACACACCGATGCTGCATGACGACGTCTGGCGCGCCTATGAAATCGTCCGGGCGCCGTTTTCGGAGGCTGCCTCTACGACTGGGTTTCGCGCCGAGGGATTGATCCTGCTGGACGCGAACCACGCGGTGTTCGTCTCCAGTCAGCCGGATCACTGGCCGATGCGCACCGCGCTGGCGGGTCTTGGTCCGAGCTATGCGCAATTGGACGCCAGGTTGCGCGCCACGCCGGAAGCCACCACCGTTCTGGTCGAAGCCGACGATGTCATCCTGCTGGCGCTGCCGATGATCGCCGACGAGGTCGGCATCGGCCATCTGCTGCTGGTGCATCCGGCCGGTTTCTACTGGCCGCGTTTTCGCCAACTTGCCTGGCGCGCCTTGCTGATTACCGGCCTGGTGTTGTCCGTGTTGTTGCCGATCAATTGGTACTGGGGGCGGCGCATGGCCGCGCCGGTCGGGCGTCTGGCGGAACGCATGGATGCCTTGGGCAAGCACGCCCCCACTGCCTCGCTGAGCCACGACTACCCTTACCGCGATGAACTCGGCCGTTTGTTTATGGCGTATGAGCGCATGCACGCGGAAATGGCGGAAAAGGCCACGCTGGAACAGCGCATGGTGAAGGCGGACCGCCTCGCCGCGTTGGGGCGGTTGTCGGCCGGCATCGCGCATGAAATCAACAACCCGCTGGGCGGGCTGATGACCTCGCTGGATACCGTCAAACTGCATGCCGCGCGCGACCCGGTGCTGGATCGCTTCCTGCCTTATCTTGAGCGCGGCCTGGCGCAGATCCGCGATATCGTCGCCGCGCTGCTGGTGGAAACCCGAGGCAGAAGCCGCGCGCTGAACGCCCAGGATATTGAGGACGTGCATACCCTGCTGGCTCAGGAAGCAAAAAAACGCGATGCCGACTGGACCTGGGACAACCGCGCCGGCGACACCAGCAATTTGCCCGCCACGCTGGTGCGCCAGGTGTTGATCAATCTGGTACTGAATGCGCTGCAAGCCGCCGGCGAGGGTGGCCATGTCGCGGTGCGTTGCGTTGGCAACGAGCGCGGGCTTGAGTTGGATATTCAAAACGATGGCGCCTCGATTTCGGATGAACTGATGAAACACTTGTTCGAACCGTTCACCGGGTTGAACGAGGAAGGCCATGGACTCGGTTTGTGGGTCACTCACCAGATCGTTGAACAATTGAAGGGACGCATCGAAGTCGAAAGCCGCGACGGCCGCACCCGCTTCAGCGTCACCTTGCCGAAAGGAGACCACGCATGGCCGCCAAACGCCTCTGCCTGATCGAAGATGACGAAATCATGGGCGGTCCGCTGGCGCTGCGCCTGGAACTGGAAGGCTATGCCTGCGACTGGTTCAAAACCGGTCGCGGCGCACTCGCCGCGCTGCGCAAGACGACTTACGACCTGGTGGTGAGCGATATCCTGCTGCCGCACACCAGCGGCGAGGCGATCTACACCACCTTGTTGGCAGAGGGTGCGAAGTTGCCGCCGTTCATCTTCATGACCGGTCAGGGTTCGGTCGATCAGGCTGTACGTCTGCTCAAACTGGGCGCGGTGGATTACCTGAGCAAACCGTTCGAGCCGGATTTGTTGCTGGCGAAGCTGCGCGCGCTGGAAGCGTATGGCGAAACCGATGCCGATCCCAATGGTCTCGGCATTTCGCCGGCGATGCGCGGCATCGAGGAACTGCTGCATCGCCTGGCCCTCAGCGACACCTCCGTGCTGATCACCGGCGAATCTGGTGTCGGCAAGGAAATCGTCGCGCTGCGCCTGCACAAATTAAGCCATCACGAGACACAGTCCTTCGTTGCGATCAATTGCGCCGCGCTGCCGGAAGCGTTGATGGAGGCGGAACTGTTTGGCCATGAAAAAGGCGCGTATACCGGCGCCGGCAGCGCCAAGCCCGGCCTGCTCGAACAGGCCGACGGCGGCACCCTGTTCCTGGATGAAATCGGCGACATGCCGGCCGCGATGCAAGCCAAACTGCTGCGCGCGTTGCAAACCCGGCAGATTCGCCGTCTGGGTGGCGGCGTCGATATTCCGGTGAACTTTCGCTTGATGGCGGCCACGCATCAAGATTTGCGGCTGAAGGTGGAACAAGGCCAGTTCCGCGAAGACCTGTATTACCGCATCCACGTCATCCAACTGCGCGTACCGCCGCTGCGCGAGCGGCACGAGGACATCCTCTGGCTGGCGCGCCGCTTTCTCGCGCGCGAGGCCGGCAATGAACCGCAGCGCATGCTGTCGCCGGCCGCCGAGCGTGAGTTGCTGACTCACCCCTGGCCGGGCAACGTGCGGCAACTGAAACATGTCATGGAACGCGCGCGGGTGCTGGCGCGGCAACCGATCATCACGCCCGAACTGCTGTTCGACGAAACCGCGCCGGAACCAGGCAACGTCCCCGAACTGGCGCTGGGCGACTGGATCGCCAACCAGGAACGCGGCTATATCCAGCGTGCGCTACAAGCCAACGACTGGCGCGTGCAGGACACGGCGAAATTGTTGGGCATCAGCCGCAAAACGTTGTGGGAGAAGATGAAACGGCTGGAGATACAGCGCACGGGTAGCTAGCAGCCTGTCGGACTTGAAATACCCAAACGGCCC
>JBBQQT010000164.1:0-7538 GCA_038215555.1 Burkholderiales bacterium
GTGCGTGAAATGCACGAAAACCCGCTCGAATTCAGCAAAAACAGGGCATAAAGAGGGAAAAAGTGCCTAATTATTGTGCAAACCCCGTTCCGGGCGGGATTCTGGGCCGTTTGGGTATTTCAAGTCCGACAGGCTGCTAGGCGTCGTCCAGTTTGGCCATCGCGGCAATGCTCCCGGCCAGTTCGGTCTGTCTAGCGCATTCCCTGCGTACCAGCGCTTCGATGCACCGCACAACACTCTCCTGGCCGCCTTCCTTCAGCACCTTAGCCATCACCGTGGGTAGGGCTGCTGTAACTTTCCGCGCCAAGTTGGTCAATTCGCGGTGAACCAACGTGGGTGACAGCTTGGCCACCCGCCCCAGCGTAGCCCATTCATACGCGGAAACATCACCCGGCCGGAACGCATCGCCGATGGCCATGGCGTAGGTGTCTTCCACCTGGTTTTCGGCATAAAGGAGGCCCGCAACAAGGTCGTACGCCGGCGCCAGTGTTAGCCCTCCCGGGCCGCACAGGAAAGACAAGTTCTTGGCATGAGCGTCGGTGTTTCCGATAAGCACCTGGAAGATGACCCACCGCAACAGTGCAATCCTCTCTGCCGCCGGCCGCGCCGTGGCTCGCAGCAGTTCGAAGAATCTCGCCAGAGAGGCCCCCGTGCGAATATCCCGGACGTCCTTGCTATTACCAAACGGGCGCTCGTACTTTGAGCCGACTGGCAGCCCGAGGGCCTGGCAGCCGTCAATGACAGGCAACCGGTGCACCTTGCCTGACTCCGGCACGCGGTCAAAGCGTGTAACCAGCAGCACCGGCTCCGGCACGTGAAACAGCTGTACCTCCGCGGTCGGGAGCCCAGCCGCTTCGGCCAGCCGCATGCAAAAGAACTCATTCGAGGTGAGCCCCGACAGGAGGGGATTGGCCGGATCAGGCTTCAGGATGTGGGTAGAGGCAAGCTGTGCGCCGTTGGCCAAAAACCACTTGCCCGGAGTTTCCTGGTACACCGCGAGCTTGTCCTGGAAGCCTGCGATGGACAGGCGGACCTTGCGGTCCCAGACGGAAAAGGGGAGTTGGGCCCGCGACCGAATGCGCTCCGACAACTCGTTCCAGGGCACCGGCCGAAGCGTTTCCACGGATGGCGTCGACTCAACTTGGTGGCGCGGCAGCAAGATACGCAAGGCGCCGGCGGTTTCGCTACCCAGCACCGCCAACAGGCCAGCCACGCTGGCCTTGGATACGCTGTAGGCCCGCGCTGCATCGTCCAGGGCCTGCCCCTCTGGCAACAGGTTCTCAAAGAAAATTCGCGCGGCTCGGCTGCGAACCTCTGCGGACCATTGCGTCTCTGGCGCCAGGGGAAGGGATGGCGCCAGGGGAAAGACATCCACCGCCGCTAACCAGTCCGAGTCGTACTCGAAGTCGTATTGGTTCGATTCGGCATCGAAGCTCAGCCTGCCCATCAGTCGCTCGCCCATGAAGACGTCCAGCTGCATGATCGCCCGCTACCTTGGTTGGCAGTGCCCGGGGCCTCGGTCGCAAAGGGGCGCCGTTAGCCGAATCACCTGTTCTTGCTGCCCGGAGGGGAAAGCAAAAAACGTCACCCCCAGTTCTCGTGCGACGCGGAGTACCGTGTCGAATCCAACGGTTGACGGGTCGGTCTCGATGACTTGCAGGGTGCTTCGGGCGATGCCCGTGGCCAAGGCAGCCTCCTCCAAGGTAAGCCCGCTCTGGGTACGGGCTGCCCGGATATACTCGGCCACCTCGCTGGCATTGGTCAGCATTGCGTCGGCAGGAAAGGGAAAGGGAGTTACTCGGCGCATAGTCTTCTTTTAATACTGATATGGCGGTATTATATGGACTGCTAGGGAGAAACGCAATTATATGTTTGATTTGTCGGTATTTTAGCCTTGTTGGCGGTCGACTCAGGGTAAAAATCTAGCATACCGGTATTATTGTGGCCGGAAGCGGTCCCCACAGGGTCCCGTGAACCTCGGTGTTGCTGAGATACGGCAAGCTTCGACTACCGACCGTCAACACGTTGGCACAACGTCTTGAACATAGGTGTAGTCAGGTTGGATGAGGGATAGGCTCACCACGGACAAAATCTAGAGTGTGACTCGGTTTTTCAGCAAGGTTTTTACTATCGGCAATCCGCTTCTGCTGACTCAATTAGCTCGGCAGCCGTTGTCTTTAGTGCGGTTGCGATGCCAAGCAGTTTGATGACAGTGACGTTGTAAACGCCTCGTTCTAGCGCACTTATGTAGTTCATAAACGCCTATGGTCAGAGTCGAAAAGTGCTGGTGCTGACCGAGCGCACCAAACATCTCGATGCCATCCAAACAGCCTTGGACGGCAAGGTTCCATCGTTGTTTGTCCTGCACGGGCGGATATCCAAGAAGCAGCGTGCCACTTTGATCGCAGAACTCAACGCGCTTCCACCCAATGCCCCGCGCGTTCTGCTGGCGACTGGCAAGTTGATCGGGGAAGAATTCGGCCATCCACCGCTCGACACCTTGGTGCTGGCGATGCCTGTTTCATGGAAGGGGACGTTACAGCAATACGCGGGCCGACTGCACCGCGAGCACGCGACCAAGACCGATGTGCGCATCATCGACTTTGTGGACACCGGCCATCCGGCACTGCTTCGGATGTGGGACAAACGCCAGCAGCATTGCTCATCCTCTGACCGAGACGGTTTTCTGTGCGGCAGCCATCCGACACCAGAAAACGTAGTAAAAACAGTATCTTGCAATAACGATCGACCCCGCCCCACGCCAGTGTTGGCGGGGTTTTTTCGCTTATCGCTTCCGGACTTCGGCAGCCCGCCGACACCCTGTATACCCCCGTTTTTCGCGTGTTTATCGCTCTCTTCTCTGTTTCTTCCGGACGATCAAGTCGCGAAGTCAGGAAGGCGGATTCCTTTATATTCAATAACATAGCCTGATTAAAAATTAAGCTGTTTTGTTTTCGATATTGGATAGCAAAAACCGATAAATCAAACAAAAATGACTTGATCTTCACCGCAAGCCAGTCACAGCGCCACTTCGCAGGCGTTTCGCAGTATCTTGTCGGCGCATCTTCACCTAACAGGAGACCCGCATGAACAAGTCCGAACTGATTGACGCCATTGCCGAAAAAGCCAACGCCAGCAAAGCCGCCACGGCCGTTCTGCTCAACGCCACGCTGGAAGCCATTGCCGAATCCTTGGTCAAGGGTGAGAGCGTGCAATTGATTGGCTTCGGTACTTTCAGCGTGGCGGATCGCGCCGCCCGCACGGGTCGCAATCCGCAGACCGGCAAGGAAATGAAGATCGCTGCAAAGAAGGTCGCCCGCTTCAAAGCCGGCACAGCGTTGGCGGCTAAAGGGCAAAAAGAAATAAGCGGATTCATTGGCTGAGGCCAACGTACTGCCGTCCTACTCATGAATTTTTTCGAACGCAGCGTGGTGGAATCCTTGAGCCTTCCCTGGCAAGCGGCCGCTTCAGCGCACGCGCAATGGCGATGGCTTGAGCAAGACGAAAGTGGAGTTCACTCAACCTGCATCGTCAAATTCGTGCCTGGCAGCCACCTTGAAGCGCAGGTTCATCGCCTTGGAGAAGAGATATTCGTCCTTGACGGCCACTTTTCGGATGCGCAGGGCGACTACGGCCCAGGTACCTTCATCAAAAACCCACATGGTTCGTCGCATGCCCCACATTCAGAGGGCGGATGCACACTGTTTGTGAAGAAGGGGCATCTGGATGCACATGATCAGAGCCGGGTCGTGGTCGATACGGTCAACGCTACCTGGCGTCCGGGTCTGGTTGCTGGTTTATCCGTTTTGCCGCTGCATGAATTCAATACACAGCACACCGCGATGGTGCGCTGGGCACCGGAGACTTACTTCTCACCACATCGACATTACGGCGGTGAGGAAATCCTCGTGGTGGACGGCGTGTTTGAGGACGAACATGGACGTTACCCAGCCGGCACCTGGATAAGAAGCCCGCATCTTAGCCAGCATCAGCCCTTCAGCCGCGAGGGATGCCTGATATTGGTGAAGGTGGGCCATCTCCCGTAAGCAAACCCAACCACCCACTGGAACCCGAAATGCGACTACTGCATACGATGATACGAAGCGGCGATCTGGATCGTTCGATTGCCTTCTATACCCAGGTTCTCGGCATGACGTTATTGCGCCGGAAAGACTATCCCGATGGCAAATTCACCCTCGCTTTCGTGGGCTACGGCGATGAAGCGAACAACAGCGTGATCGAACTCACCTACAACTGGGGCGTTGCCAGTTACGAAATGGGCACGGGATTTGGCCATCTGGCGATAGAAGTGGATGACATTTACGCCGCCTGCAATCAGATCAAGAACCAGGGCGGCCGTGTGATCCGCGAGGCCGGGCCGATGAATGCCGGCACCACGATCATCGCGTTTGTCGCTGACCCGGATGGCTACCCGATCGAGCTGATCGGGCGGCGGCAATGAAAGCTCACCTTCCCCCCAAGTTCCAGCCCCTCACCGGTCTCTATGAGCCTTCCGCTATCCAGCAGTTGCCGGATGGGCGCTTTCTGGTTGTCGAGGACGAAAAAGAACGTCCGTTCAGCCTGGTCACGATCAACGCCGATGCCGTCGTCAACAGCACTCCGTTGAAACCGGGGTTTTGGCAAACATTTGATGCGTTCTGGAAACTGGACGATCTGGAAGGGCTGGCACTCGATCAATCCGGCCATCTCTACGCCATCGCCTCACATTCACGCGACAGCAAGGGCGGCCAGAGCAAATCACGCAACAAACTGGTTCGCTTCAGAATCGAGGACGACCGCGTCGTCGATTCGAGGCTCGAGGCGGACTTGAACCTTGCACTGGCTGCCGCCAACCCGGTGCTCGCGGCGGCGGCGGAAGTACGCGATGTCAAGGGCGGCGGCGGGCTCAATATCGAGGCGCTGGAGTTCAGCCTGGATCAGCAGCATCTGTTGATCGGTTTGCGCGGGCCGTTACAGGGCAATCAAGCGCTCATCGCAAGCATCGAGAATCCGGCTGCGATGTTCGAAGCGGGCGAATCACCTCGGGTTTCCTCCACGCTGATCAAATTGAACCTCGACGGCAACGGCATCCGCGGCATGGCGTTCATTCCCGCCCTCAACGGATACCTGGTCATCGCCGGCCCGGTCAGCCGCGAGCAGTCGCAATTTCAACTCTGGTTCTGGAGCGGCCACCCTGACGAATCCGCCCGCCGCGTCAGCGTTTCCGGCCTGCCCGGCTTTGAGCACGCCGAAGGGGTCAGCGCCGCCGTAATTGAAGGCCAGCCGCGCATCGTTCTGGTCAGCGATGACGGCAACAGAAAAGAGGGCCGCTGCGCGCGTTTTCTGTTGTTGGCTGCGGATCAGTTGCAGATTGCACCCTGAACATGCAGCCCGCAGATCAGGGCGTTAGATCAAGAGGAACAGACATGCAACACGTTTTAATCACCCACGAGGCCCGATTAGGCCCCAGATGATTAGGCCCTCGAGTGCAAGTCCATGCAGTGTGGTTTCAGGTGTGCGCCGTGAACCGCGCCCGGTGGCGGATTTATCCAGGGCGTAGGCCATGAACGTGATCACGCTTGCGCCAACGTAGATTGCGGCCAGCATGAGCGGAGGCCTCCACACTATGCCGATCACGACGTACAACACGAGGAAGGCCAGAAAGACGAACAGCGTGCTTGTGTCCCATTGCGCAGGCGCGTTTCGCCTCCGTTTCGCAGGCTTCGTAATGCTCGCTTGGGTACAACGTGCTTCGCACGTTTCTTGCCTCGTGGGCCAGGCTCAACCTCGAAGGACACGAGTTGGTTGATCTGTAGGCGACCGCTGCGTAATGAGAACACCTTGGGTGACCAAAGATTTCCTGCCCTCCTTGAGTCGGCTCAATGAAGCCGAAGCCGCGTTCGTCGTTCCAGGATTTGATGAGGCCTTCGAAGCGGATGGACTGGCTTGTGAGGTATGAGGCGGGAGGTGGGTCGCCAAACAGTCCGATGCGATCAGTTTATCCGACCGATCCTGCCCGGCAGGGTTGGTCGGCGGGCTGAACTTGACGGACTGCTTCTGCTGCAAAACGGCCGAACAAGCCGTCGCATCCGGCCCGCGAAACCTCATCAGCCAAGACGCTGCAGGCAGGGTTGCGCCACTGGCGCGCTTACGTACAGGTCAGGCGTCAGACGCGGGGCCTTTTTCTCTGTTATCAGTACAACCCAGTCGTTTCCCCACGCCGCGTCGCCAGGTAGCCCTGCACAGCCAGCGCGCCCACAACGAGCAGGCCGATATGCACCAGCGCCACCTGTGCGCCAGCCAGCGTATTCCAGTTTTCCACGGGATAGCGAATCAGGGAGTTGACCGCCTGCATCACCGTGCCCGCCATCCACGCGAAGGCGGCCACGTGGATGCGTCGATAGTCTTTCTCCCGGGCTGCGGCAAACAGGCTGACAGCGATCGCCAGGTAAAAACTGCCGGCCATTCGCGCGGTGAGCGGCGTTAATTTCCAGGGCCAGAGGTACTCGGCACTGGCCGGGACAACAAACAGCACCGCGCCCAGCGATAGCATCAAAAAACCCAGCGCACGCATCGCCAGACGCAACGCGCCTGGCAGCAGTGCGGGGTTGCTTTCATGCACGGGCGGGATACGCAATTGCGCCCGGCGGACCGCGACGAGCGCTGGAATCAGCGCCACGTACAAGACCATCCACGACCAGGCCCAGGCACGCGCGCTGAGGATTTCGCTGTGCAGGTGAAACTTGTCCAAGTGAATCAGCGACGCGACCAGGATCGAAGCAAGTCCGGTGGCGACCACCCAGAAGCCGATTCGCGCCTGGGCCCAGTCGTGCGCCCGCAGGCCCAGGACCATCGCCGTGGCCACGGTCAGGTAGCCGCCGCCCAGGTAGGCGGCGGTGGCTGGGGGCTTGATCGTCCAGGCAAAGTAGCGCGGCGTGCTCTCGCTGAAAAAAAACAGCGACACCCCCGCGCTGGTGACGAGGACCGCCGCGGCGATCATGAACCAGCGGGCGGCGGGTGAAATAGGCGTGGGGGTGGTCATCAGTCCTCCGGTGCGGCAGCCTTGGTGCGATTGACATAAATTCAGTCGCGTGTGCCCAAGTATGCACGCCGAAGCAATGTAGTTACTTGCTTTCATTTCTTTCATTTGAAGGCATCTTCTCTTGGTGCAATCCTGACCACCAGCAATTGTTGCCGGCTGCGCAAACCCGCGCAAATCTGGCGTCATTAAATGGCGGCGAACCGGGGTAGCGGCGTAAATGAAACAGGGGCCACCACGGGCCCCTTTAAGGTTTTTGAAGTGAAGCGTGATCAGAACGGCGGATCGGTGGTCTCGACGTCCCGCCAGGTCACGCGGTCATTACGGAATTTATCCATCAAGACCTTTTCGTAGTGCAACCCGATCCGGTCACGCAAATCATCCAGCAACTCGATGACCGCCAGGGCCTGCTCGGGCGACCAATTCGCATCGATGCGCAATTCAAGGCCATGGCTCAAGCCCGAGGGTTGCGGGTCACGTTTCATGCCGCCTCCCCGGT
>JBBQQT010000165.1:0-7316 GCA_038215555.1 Burkholderiales bacterium
GATGCTTGGAATCACCACTTCGGCGGCTGAAGTCACTCACATCTCGAAGCACGGGTTTTGGCTTCTGCTTTCCGACGAAGAACTGCTCGTACCGTTCGACCAATTTCCCTGGTTTCGAAAGGGCACGATTGAGCAAATATCAGAAGTTCAGTGGCCTACCCCTGACCATCTCTATTGGCCGGGGTTGGACGTCGACTTGTCGGTTCAGTCCATACGAAACCCGGCGGCATTCCCGCTGGTCTCGGGCGCAGCAGGATAACAGGTTGCTCGGCACGGACACGCAACCGAAGACGCGAACTAAAGGGGCCAGCAGAACTAAACAGGAAAGGGGCCAGAAACAGGAAAGGGTAGAGTAGAGAACAGGCTTTCGCCTGCCCTCCCTCATCAAACCGTGCATGCGGCTCTCCCGCAAATCAAAGGGGCCAGGCTCACATTGTTTTTTATAACATTGACCATGCGCCAAACAATCCGAGCCTGGCCCCTTTCATTCATGATAGAAATACAATTTCTCACTGGCAGGCGGCCAGTCAACCAAAGAGAATGAAATACCGATGACCCAGCACACCTACAAAATCGCCATGGCGGCACTTTGCCTGCAACTTTGGACAACCCAGGTAGCCGCGACAGGTGCCGGTATTGAATGGAATATCCTTAACAATGAAGTCATGACACTTTACCGTGCCGGAAACTATGACCGTGCCGTAACCGTGGCAAAGAAAGCCCTAGAAGTAGCCAATAAGAATGCGGGACAGAAGCACCCCGACGTGGCCACGAGCCTGAACAACCTGGCATTGCTATACGACACCCAAGGCCAATACGCCCAGGCCGAACCCCTCTACAAGCGATCCCTCGCGATCAGGGAAAAAGCCCTCGGCCCAGAACACTCCAACGTAGCCACGAGCCTGGAGAACATTGCTGAGCTATATCGGAGTACTAAACGCGCGAAAGAAGCAAAAGCTCTGGACGCCCGAGCCGCACGCATACGGGCCATCAAGAGATAGAACGATTACGCTGACTTGGTCTTGATCCCACGCCGGTCAAGCCAGCCGTACAACGTTGAGGGGGAGCATTCGACCAGCCGCGCGATGTCACGCTTACCGATACCCTTTACCAAGTATTCTCGAATTAACTAAAGGGGTCAGGGTCGAATTAAATGTTTTATTTCATAGCCATTCAGCCTAACCGGCGGGTCAAGCGGGTCGCTCGAACATGCCGCTTAACTTCGTAATTGGCGTCTCACTCGCGCCCCTTACCCTAAACGTTTGTAATTTAAAGGTTCTTTCAAGATTGATCCGCTACGGTAGGAGTTTAGACATGGACACCATTGTAAAAGCCGTTCCGCTTGATGATTACTGTATTGACATTGTCACAAGCAGCGGCATATCTGGCGTTTTTGATGTCAAACCCTATCTGGATGGCGGCGCATTTAAAGAACTTTGCAATAAGAATTATTATTCATTAGTCCGCCCAGCGCATCACGGTATAGTTTGGCCAAATGAACAAGATTTTAGTTCTGACACTATTATCTGCGATATTAAAAATACCCAACATGACGCTCCACCCGGACGCTCGGACATGCAGGTTTAGTTTTATTTTGGCTTGTCACTCGCGCTGGTTAGCTTTACTTTGTTTTGCTTGCAGCACTTGGTTGCAGACAGAGTTTGGCCAGGACAACAAACCGGCTGCAACAAAACTAACCCAACACTAGCCAAGCCAACCCATGCACTTGTTACGGCTCCTCGTACTGGTTTTGTGGTCAGCCAGTCAAACCCTTGCAGTGGCTGCATTGCCTGCAGCGTTACCCGACTTCGCCCAGGTTCACGCCAACTGGCGCTCGTCGGAAGCGCATTTGCTCGACCGCAACGGCGAACTGCTGCAGGAAATCCGCGTCGATCCGATCATTCGCCGTACCGACTGGACGCCGCTGGCGAAAATCTCTCCAGCCGTGATCGCGGCGGTATTGAAAGCGGAAGACAAACGTTTCTTTGAGCATGCCGGAGTCGATTGGCTGGCTGCCAGCAAAGCGGCGCTAACCAACTGGCTGAACGAAAAGCCACGCGGCGCTTCCACCCTGACCATGCAGCTCGCCGGCTTGCTGGATGCGCATTACCGCGCCAAGGTTGTGCGCCGCAACGTCTCTGAAAAATGGCGGCAGATGCAGGCGGCGGAAAGCCTCGAAAAACACTGGGGCAAGGCTGAAATTCTGGAGGCCTATCTCAATCTGGCGCCGTTCCGCGGCGAACTCTCCGGTATCGACGCCGCCGCACGCGGCCTGTTCGACAAGCGTCCAGCCGGCTTGAATGACAACGAAGCGCTGATTTTGGCTGCGCTGATCCGTTCGCCCAATGCCAAACCGGCCGTCGTTGCGCGCCGAGCCTGTGCACTGGCCAAAGTCACAAGTGCCTGCAGCGCGATCAAGGCGCGCACCTTCAACGCTTTGAGCGGCCGCTATCCCATCCTGCCAGCCGCCGACTTGGCGCCGCATCTGGCGCGCAGGCTGTTGCAGGCACAGCGGACCGAAACCCATCCGGCAAACTCGACCGAGATCAGAACCACGCTCGATGCCAGCCTGCAACGCCAGGTTCAGTCCTTGCTGGCGCAGCAGTTGAATTTTCTCGCCGCGAGCAACGTACAGGATGCCGCCGCGCTGGTGGTCGATAACGCCAGTGGCGCGGTGCTCGCCTATGTCAGCCTGAGCAGCAAAGACTCCAACGCGGCGCAGAACGACGGCGTGCAGGCGCTGCGTCAAGCCGGCTCGACGCTGAAGCCGTTTCTCTACGGCCTGGCGTTCGAAAACCGCCTGCTCACCGCCGCCTCGCCGCTGGAAGATGCGCCGCTTTCAATCGCCACCAGCGGCGGTCAGTACGCGCCGCAGAATTACGATCATGCCTTCCGCGGCCTGGTCAGCGCCCGCTACGCGCTGGCCAGTTCGCTGAATATTCCGGCGGTGCAAACGCTCAAGCTGACCGGCCTGGATCCATTTGCCGCGCGACTGCAAGAACTCGGCTTCGCCGAACTCACCGAAGCCGCCGATTACTATGGCTACGCGCTCGCGCTGGGCAGTCTGGATGTGCGCTTGGAAGAACTGGTGAATGCCTATCGCAGCCTCGCCAATGGCGGACTCCGAACCCCGCTGCGCTTTACACCAGCGGCGCCGAAAGGGGTAGCGAAAGGGGTAGCGAAAGGGGCAACGAAGGCGCCAGCCAAGCGGGTACAAAGCCCGCAAGCCAGCTTCCTGGTCGCCGACATTCTGTCCGATCGCCAAGCTCGTGCGCTCACCTTCGGCCTGGAAAACCCGCTCGCGACGCGATACTGGACGGCCGTCAAAACCGGCACCAGCAAAGACATGCGCGACAACTGGTGCATCGGCTTCTCGCGCCGCTTCACCTCCGGCGTCTGGATCGGCAATTTCAACGGCAGCCCGATGCACGACGTCTCCGGCATCAGCGGCGCCGCGCCGGCCTGGGCCGCGATCATGGATCATCTACATCTGGTTGGGGACAAAGCCGACAGCACACTGCAAGCGCCCAAAGCCGCTACCGGTCTGATCCGCAAAACCATCCAGCCGGCTGATGAACCGCCGCGCCAGGAGTGGTTCATCCCCGGCACCGAACCCGCCGGCGACACCTGGCAAGCTGCGCGTGGCGTGGTCGAAATCCTGCATCCCGGCGATGCCATGATCCTCGCGCTCGACCCCGACATCCCGATGCAACGTCAACTACTGCATTTCCGCGCCCGCAACGCACCTGCCGGCGCGGTCTGGCAGATCAATCAATCCCGCCAGGAAACCGACGCCTGGCCGCTGTCGCGCGGCAAGCACCAACTCAGCCTGATTGATGCCAACGGCCAGACACTGGATCAAGTCGAGTTTGAAGTGCGCTGAAAACCAATACCGGATGAGCAGGTCAGCAATAACTGACAATTTCAGTCAACCATTGCCCCGACCCCATGCCGCCGCTTAAAATGCGCGCTGAATTTCTACCCCCCTCCCCCTTCACCCACCCCTTCACCCACCCCGCTCAACCCACCCCGGAGAATACGCATGGAACACCAACTGCCCGCCCTGCCCTACGCCAAAGACGCCCTCGTCCCGCACATGTCGGCCGAGACTTTCGACTACCACTACAGCAAGCACCATCAGGCCTACGTCACCAACCTGAACAACCTGATCAAGGGCACCGCCTTTGAAGACAAGTCGCTGGAAGAAATCGTCAAAACCGCCCCCGCCGGCGGCATCTACAACAACGCCGCCCAGGTCTCCAACCACACCTTCTTCTGGTCCTGCCTGCAGCCGAATGGCGGCGGCGCTCCCGCTGGCGCGCTGGCTGACGCAATCAATGCCAAATGGGGCAGCCTGGAAGAATTCAAGAAAGCCTTCCAGACCAGCGCCGTCGGCAACTTCGGTTCCGGCTGGACTTGGCTGGTGAAGAAGGCCGACGGTTCGGTCGACATCGTCAATATGGGCGCCGCCGGCACCCCGCTGACCACCGCCGACCAGCCCTTGCTCTGCGTCGACGTCTGGGAACACGCCTACTACATCGACTACCGCAACCTGCGCCCGAAATTTGTCGAAACCTTCCTCGGCAGCCTGGTCAACTGGTCTTTCGCGGAAGCCAACTACGCTGCTTGATTCGGGCCAATTCGGCTAATTCAGTCAATTCAGTCAATTCGGCCGAATAAAATCTCAAAAAGGGGAGCCGCGCTCCCCTTTTTTTTCGTCCAAGTTTAGCCATCGCGCTCACGACTCAGGGCGAACGGGACTGTGTGTTTCACGTTAAATGCACGCCGGAACGACGGTGTTTTGGTTAGAACAAATTGACCGTGCTTATCGACCAAGGAACCTTGTTGTGGACGCTTTTCTCGTCTCTACCGGTATCGTCGCGCTGGCGGAAATCGGTGACAAAACCCAATTGCTGGCCTTCATTCTTGCCGCCAAATTTCGCAAGCCATTGCCGATTGTGCTCGGCATCCTGGTTGCCACTGTGGCGAATCACGCCCTGGCTGGCTTCCTCGGCACCTGGATTACTTCGCTGCTGGAGCCGCAAACCTTGCGCTGGATTCTCGGCATCTCTTTCATTGCCATGGCGGTGTGGACGCTGATTCCGGACAAGTTCGAAGAGGACGATGCCAAATTCGCGAGTTATGGCGTCTTCGGCACGACCTTGGTCGCTTTCTTTCTGGCCGAGATGGGGGACAAGACACAAGTCGCTACCGTCGCGCTGGCTGCCCAGTATCAGGCACTGTTTGCGGTGGTGGCGGGCACCACGCTCGGCATGATGATCGCCAATGTGCCAGCGGTTTTCCTGGGAGACCGAATCGCAAACAGAATGCCAGTGCGTTTGGTGCATGCCATTGCGGCGGCAATCTTCGCAATCCTGGGTGTCGCGACGCTGCTTGGCGCGGGCGAGCAGTTCGGGTTTTGAAAATGTGACCTGGCATCATCCCAAGCGCAACGGGCCCAGCACGCTCGGTGTCTTGATCCTACGATCCGTTCTTTCGGTATCGAATATTTCGGTGCCACTGCCAAAGAGCAAGGAATCAGGAATTCTGAAATTCCATCAGCTTCCGCGCGGCTTGATCCTGACTGCGTCGGCGATCTTGTCGTCCGACTGGGCGTTGACCGGCTCGCCCGGCTTGAGGCCGTCGAGCACCTGAGCCGCGAGGCCGTTGCGCTAGCCGATGCCGATCGGGCGTCGGGGGCGCTCGGCGTCGGTGATGAAAACCGCCCAGCCGTCGCCGAGTTGTCGCCATTGCGCCGGCGGGCTGGTGATGTCGACGATGATCCGCACCTGCTGTTCTTCGACGCCGAGGGCGGATGCCTTGGTGAAACCAGCCGGTTCGACCAGCCGGACGCTGCCTTGCAGAGTGTCCTCGCCGCCCCAGCGGTCGAGTTGGACCAGTCTGCCGATGCCGTTTTTACCGCCGCTGTGGACCGTCACCGCCAGATCGCTCTTGCACGCCAACGGCGACGCTGCCCGGCCTTGAGCAACTGCTGAAACATTGCCGTTGGGCACGCTGATCGGCAGACATCGTAGTCCGTCCCGGTTGATGAAAGATGCGTCGGATAGATACCTGCAGGCCGCCGATTTTTTTTGCATTCAGGCTGGGTTTTCAGGCTGTTTAAAAATTATTTCTGGCCGATAAAGTGAATCTAGACCCATGGAATCCGTACTCGCCCTGAGCCTGGAAGAATTGATGCAGGTGGTGGTGACTTCCGTCTCCCGCAAAGCCCAGCCGATGTCACAGACGGCGGCGGCGGCGTATGTAATTCAGGCGGACGATATTCGTCGCAGCGGCGCGACCAACATTCCCGAGGCACTGCGCCTGGCGCCCGGCGTGCAGGTCGTCGCTGGCAAAAGTACGCCTGGTCATGCTGACCTCAACCTATGCCGTCGGCAAACAGGACGAACGTCAGCGCGCCGGCATCCTGCGCTGCGTCAACAAACCCATCCGCCAATCCGAACTGTATGACGTGCTTACCTCGGCTCTGGTCTCTTCGTCACAGGTCTCTGCAACATTGATCTCCACGCCCTCCTCCTCGGGCAACAGCGAGGCGCAGGCAGAACCCACTGCAAACGTGAAAAGCCCCCAGCGCGGCCGTGTTTTGCTGGCGGAAGACAACATGATCAATCAACAGGTCGCCCAGTCCATGCTGGCCAATTTCGGCCTCAGCGTCGAAATTGCCAACAATGGCGAAGAAGCGGTTGCCCTGTTGCAAACGCAGACATTCGATATCGTTCTGATGGATTGCCACATGCCGGTCATGGACGGCTATCAGGCCTCCGCAGCGTTGCGGCAACGCGAGTTGACGGGCGACCGGCGAATGCCGGTGGTGGCGTTGACGGCAAACGCCATGCTGGGCGACCGCGAACAATGCATCGCGGTCGGCATGGACGACTATCTCGCCAAGCCCTACTCCCGAGCCCAACTCGAACAGGTGCTGAACCGCTGGCTGCCGCCAAAGGTGGAGGCGGCGGCAGAACCATACGCACTAATCGCACCAACCGCAGCGCAAACAACACGAGCGCTGGACAAATCGGTGCTTGAGCAATATCGCGAACTCGACCCTGATGGCAGCCTTGGCCTGGCAACCGAAATTGGCCAGATATTCCTTGAAAGCTCTGATGCCATGGTTGAACGAATGGTCTCCGCCCTGGCGTTGGGCGATGCCGAATCGATGAAGCAGGCCGCGCATAGTTTGAAATCGAGTTGCGCCAATGTCGGCGGAATGACCCTGGCGCAACATTTGAACGAAATCGAAATCCTTGCCAAAGCCGGCCGGATAAACGAAACAGCGTCGCTGATGCAGCAGATCA
>JBBQQT010000166.1:0-7285 GCA_038215555.1 Burkholderiales bacterium
TCACCAAGCATCCCGGTGCGGCCGACCCAGCATTACTCGATGGGCGGCGTGCGCACCGACCATCGCGGTGAATCGCCCTGGATGCATGGCCTGTTCTCCTGCGGCGAGGCGGCATGCTGGGACATGCACGGTTTCAACCGCCTGGGCGGCAACTCGGTCGCCGAGACCGTGGTGGCCGGCATGCTGGTCGGCGAATACGTCGCCGATTTCTGCTATTCAAAAGCCGGTCAGGGCGATTTGTCGCCGGCGCTGGCGCGTCAGTTCGTCGAACGCGAACGCGCCAGCCTGACTGCGTTGACGGCCAACGCCGGTAGCGAGAACGCGGTTGCGTTGCGAACGCGGATGGAACAGATCATGACTGACAAGGTTGGCCTGTTCCGTAACGGCGCCGATCTCGAAAGCGCGGTCGGTGAGCTTGCCGAATTGCTGGCGCGCAGCCGCCAGGTTGGCGTGCGCGCGGCCAATCTCGACGCCAATCCGGAACTGGTGCTGGCTTACCGCCTCCCGCGCATGTTGAAGGTGGCGTTGACGGTGGCGCTGGGCGCCTTGCAAAGAACCGAAAGCCGCGGTGCGCATTTCCGGGAGGACCATCCTGCCCGCAACGACCGCAACTGGCTCAATCGCACCCTGTCCTTTTGGCCCGATGGCGACGCCATGCCCAGACTGGATTACGAGCCGCTCGATGTCATGCGAATGGAGTTGCCGCCTGGCTTCCGCGGTTACGGCGTCAAGAACATTGTCGATCATCCGGCCAGTGCCGAGCGTCAGGCCGAGGTGGATGAAATGCAGGAAGCCAAGCCGGATCGTTACAGCCGCCAATCCGCGCTGATGCCGTTCAAACAGTTGCTGCCGGTGCGCTATCGCGGTCGCAACACGCGCCTGGATGACACACCATGAGCCAAGTGCGACCTTCAGCAGTTCCAATGTTTTTCCCCCTCGCTCGCAAGCGGGAGAGGGCCGGGGAGAGGGCGCTTTATGTCTGAACAAACATCTCAATCTGCCATGCCCCTCTCCCCAACCCCTCTCCCGCTTGCGGGCGAGGGGCTGCGAACCCTCACTTTCAGCGTCTTTCGCCACAACCCGCGTGACGGCGCCATCCCGCCGCGGGTGGTGACCTACACATTGGAAGAAACGCCGGGCATGACCTTGTTCATCGCGCTGACGCGCATCCGCGAAACGCTCGATCCGAGCCTGAGCTTCGATTTCGTCTGCCGCGCCGGCGTCTGCGGTTCTTGCGCGATGGTGATCAACGGTCGACCCGGCCTTGCCTGCCGCACCTTGACCGCGCAACTGCCGAACCAAATCAGCCTGTTTCCGCTGCCTGGCTTTGAACTCATCGCCGATCTGTCGGTAAACACCGGCAAATGGATGCGCGGCATGAGCGAGCGCCTGCAAGCCTGGCTGCACATGCAGGAAGAACCGGATGTCGATGCGCTGGAAGCGCGCATGGAGCCGGAACTGGCCGAGGCGATCTACGAACTCGACCGCTGCATCGAATGCGGTTGTTGCATCACCGGTTGCGGCACGGCGCAGATGCGGCCTGATTTTGTCGGTGCGGTCGGCATGAACAAGATCGCCCGCTTCCGACTTGACCCGCGCGATGTGCGTGGCGATGCCGAGTTCTTCGATCTGATCGGCGACGACAGCGGTGTTTTTGGCTGCTTGAGCCTGCTCGGCTGCCACGATGTTTGTCCGAAGGAATTGCCATTGCAGACCCAGATTGCCTATTTGCGGCGCAGCATGGCGCGGCAAGGGCTCCTCGGCTGACTCCGTGGCGTACACACCACTCTGGTGGCAATGAAAAATCTACTAAAGTTTTCGCTTGAATGGTCGCTAAAAGGAATCATTAAATTTTTTTAGCGCATTGAACATCGTCCCCGGTAGCTCTAACGCCCCATGCCGGTTATTCATCAAACGGACTCTTCAGGGACTCTTCAGGGACTCGTCAGAGACAGCCTAAAATGAGCGCTGTGTGAACAAAAGCTGGACAAGCACTTTACTGCCTGGTTCAGGCGCCAAATTTCAACGTAAACAGAGGTCGATGTGAAAATCATATTTCTGGTCGATGATTCCGTCACGGTTTTAATCAGTACTTCCAGCATTCTGTCAAAAGCGGGTTATCAGGTTGAAAAGGCGGCTTCTGCCGAAGAAGCCATGACCAAATTGAAGTCCGGCCTGAAACCGGACCTGATGATTACCGATCTCAACATGCCCGGTATGAACGGCATCGAATTGATCAAGCAGGTGAAGCTCATTCCGACTCTGCGCTTCATGCCGATTCTGTTGTTGACCACCGAATCGCAACAGTCGAAGCGGGCCGACGCCAAGGCGGCGGGTGCTTCCGGCTGGCTGGTCAAGCCAGCCACCGCCGATGAATTGCTCAACACGATCAAGCTGGTGATCAAGTGAACTTCAGCAGCATCAAAGCGATTTTTTTCCGGCGCGTTTTCGGCGTTTCCTTCGCCACGATATTGTTGATAGGTGGTCTGGTCGCGCTCGGCGAACTGACCGTGCATGGCTGGCTGGATTATGTTAACCACCAACTGCCTTACGGCCATGCGATTGGTACGGTGGCTATCCTGCTGCTGGCTTTCGCCACACAATCCCTGTTCTCGATGGTCTTCTTCCGCGACCCCGCGCTTGGCGTGGCGAAGGTGGAAGCAAATGACAGAGCCGAATACGAAACCATCTATCGCACTGCGATGAGCAAGGTGGCGACGGAGTTGAATGGTTTCCCCGAATTCAACAAAGTCGTCAATCGCCAGTTGGCCAGCGTGGCCACCGAAACCGAGGCCGCAGCGCTGTTGATCATGGAACGTCTGCAAGTCGTCGATGGCCTGATCACCGATCTGGAGCAATTCGTTGGCAAGACCTCCCAGGAATCGAGCCAGGTGCTGGCCAGTTCGGGATCTCGCCTGGATGCCAATCGGCAGTTGATCGACTCGATGCAGGCACACATTCGATCGCGTATCGAAGCGACGCAACAAGAGCAAGCGCGCATCACCCACGTGGTCAATGAAGCGCGGTCATTGGAGTCATTGGTTGATCTGATCAAACACATCGCCGGCCAGACCAATCTGCTCTCGCTCAATGCCGCTATCGAAGCCGCCCGTGCGGGTGAACAGGGGCGTGGTTTCGCGGTGGTGGCCGACGAGGTGCGCAAGCTGTCCGACCAGACCAGCGAGGCGGTTTCAAAAATCCGCGACGGCATACTGACGGTTGCCAACAGCATCGAGAACGAATTCAAGGAAAAACTGGCCAATTCCAGCCTGAATTCGGAAACCCAAGCGCTGGAGCAGTTCGCCAAGCAGTTGACTGAAATGGGCGCTCGCTATGCCGAACTGGTCAACCGTGACGGCGAAGTGCTGGCGCAGATCAACCAGACCAGTTCCTCGTTGTCCAGCATGTTCATGGAAGTCATGGCCAGTATTCAGTTCCAGGACGTCACCCGGCAGCAGGTCGAACATGTGATGGGTGCGCTGCAGCGTCTCGATGACCACTTTGCCAAGCTGCGCCAGCAATTGACCGATCCGGAAAGCCAGGTGCAATTCAAGCCATTGGCCGAGCACTTGAATGAAATGTTTGACGGATATGTCATGGATCAGCAGCGCGGTCAGCACGCGCGGGCGCTTGGTGGCAAATCCGAAACCCGTGGCGGCGGCGGCGGCCCGAAAGTGGAGCTGTTCTAACCGCGCCTCCACATCACACGCATGCAAACCCTTTGCCAACGGCAAGTCAGGAAGCAACCATGCAAGACACTTCTCCCCCTCTCGCGCTGGAAGGCGCCGTGACGATCTACGTCGTGCAGGAATTGAAAGCCCAGCTTTTAGCAGGTGTGCGCGACAACGCCGAGTTGCGGCTTGATCTGTCGCAAGTCACCGAACTCGACGCCGCCGGCCTGCAATTACTCTATCTCGCCAAGCGCGAAGCGCTCAAAAGCGGCCACGCCCTGCGCATCGTCGCGCATAGCGACGCGGTGCGCGAAGTCATCGACCTGAGCAACCTGAATGCCTATTTCGGCGACCCGACGCTGATTCCAGCGCAGAAGCCCGGTCGGCAACCCCCAATAAGCTACTCATAAGCTACCGATAAGCAACCAATTAGCAACCCATAGGAGCCCGACATGGATGAGCTGAGACAAGCCTACATCGCGGAAAGCCAGGAGCTTCTCGCCAGTCTGGAAGAGAACCTGCTGGGTCTGGAGCAGAACCCGGCCGACACCGATGCCCTCAACGCGGTGTTTCGCGCCGCGCACACCATCAAGGGTGGCGCCGGCATCGTCGAATGCGACTACATCGTCGAATTCACCCATGTGGTGGAGAACGCACTCGATGAGGCGCGCGACGGACGCATCAAACTCGACGGCGAACTGATTCAATTGCTGCTGGCCAGCGGAGATCAGATCGCCCGACTGCTCGAATTCGCCATCGATCCGGCGGCGCGGCCGGATGCCGCCACCTTGGCACGGGGCGAGGAATTGCTGACCGGCCTGCGGGCGTATTCGTTGTCAAAACATACGTCATCAAAACATTCGTCGTCAAAAGAGGCGGCCAGCGACTTGGCGGCTGCGTCGGATGCCCCGCTGGAAAGCAGCGGCGGTGGCATGGTCGGCCACGATTGCTGGCATATCTCGATTCGTTTCGGCGACAACGTCCTGCGCGAAGGCATGGATCCGTTGTCGTTCCTGCGCTATCTGTCCGGTTTTGGTGAAATCGCCCACCTCACGACCTTGCTCGACGCCATGCCGGACGCCGAGGCGATGGACCCGGAATCCTGCTACATGGGCTTCGAAATCGATTTCCGCGCCGACACCAGCAAGGAAAAGATCGAGCGGGTGTTCGATTTCGTGCGCGATTCCTGCCTGCTCAACATATTGCCGCCGTACAGCCGGATCTCGGAGTACGTCGCGCTGATCATGTCGCTGCCGGAAGACACCATGCGACTGGGCGAAATTCTGCTGCAGGCCGGCGTCATCACTCCGATCGAGTTGAACAAGAGTCTGGAAACGCAAGGCATCGAATCGGTTGAACCCCATGAGGTTGACCACAAAGCCGCGCCTTTGGGCGAAATCCTGGTTGAACAGCATGTGGTGCAGAAAGAACTGGTCGACGCCGCCGTGGTCAAGCAAGCCCAGGTCAGCGACAAGAAAGCGCAAGAAGCCAAGCTGATCCGGGTGCATGCCGATAAGCTCGATCAACTCATCAATCTGGTCGGCGAACTCGTCATCGCCGGCGCTTCCGCATCGCTGCTCGCGCAAAAATCGAAAGACGAGGGCATGTTCGAGGCCACCTCGACCATCTCCCGCCTGGTCGATGAGATTCGCGACGGCGCGCTCAGATTGCGCATGGTTCAGATCGGCGAAACCTTCAACCGCTTCCATCGCGTCGTGCGCGATGTCTCGCGCGATATCGGCAAAGACATCGAATTGGTCATCACCGGTGGCGATGCCGAACTCGACAAGACCGTAGTGGAAAAACTCAGCGATCCACTGACCCATATGGTGCGCAACGCCATCGATCATGGCATCGAATCGGCCGACGCCCGCATTGCCGCCGGCAAACCGGCGCGTGGCCGCGTTCACCTCAATGCCTTTCACGAATCCGGCAGCATCGTGATTGAAGTGGCCGACGATGGCGGCGGGCTCAAACGCGAGCGGATCAAACAGAAAGCGGTTGCCAAAGGCTTGCTTGCCGCCGATGCCGAGCCTTCCGATGCGGATCTGTTCAAGTTGTTGTTCGAACCCGGTTTTTCCACCGCCGATCAGATCAGCAACCTGTCCGGCCGGGGGGTTGGCCTGGATGTGGTGAAACGCAACATCGAAGCCCTGCGCGGCACGGCGACCATCGACAGCCAGGAAGGCGTCGGCACCACCATGTCGATCCGATTGCCGCTGACGCTGGCGATCATCGACGGATTCCTGATGGGCGTCAGCACGTCGGCGTATGTCGTGCCGCTCGACATGGTCGAAGAATGCATCGAGCTGAAGCAAGGCGAGAAACAAAGTGATGTGCGCACCAACGTGCTCAATCTGCGCGGCCAGGTGCTGCCGCTGATTCGCCTGCGCGAATATTTCGCGCTCGCGGGTCCTGGTGGCCGCCGAGAAAACGTTGTCGTCGTCAAGTACGCCGGCGACAAGGCCGGTCTGGTGGTCGATGAACTGATGGGCGAATTTCAGACCGTGATCAAACCGCTGGGCCAGATCTTCGAGCATCTGCGCGGCATTTCCGGTTCCACCATCCTGGGCAGCGGCGAAGTCGCGCTGATCCTGGATGTTCCTTCTCTAATTGCTTTGGCAACCGAATCCGAATCTGGCAGGGCGTTTGCCCCGTCTTTACATTGATCAACCAGGAGTCAAACATGTTCAAAAATCTGAAAGTCGGCCTGAAACTCGCGATCGGTTTTGGTCTTGTGGTGGTTTTACTGATCGTTGTCGCCGTGGTCGGCATCCTGCGGGTAGGCGAACTTAATACCAATATTGAAAACATGGTGAAGGACAAGTATCCCAAGGTTGTTATCGCCAACAGCATCATCGACGCCATCAACGAAGACGCCCGCTCCCTGCGCAATATCATCATTAATTCGGATAAAGCCGATATAGAGAAGCAAAAAGGACGGATCGACTCCAACCGCAAAAAAGTCAGTGATTATTACGAAAAGTTGGAACAGACCATCCTTAGCGATGCCGGCAAGGCGAAACTCAAGACGGTTCTGGATGCACGCGCCAGCTATGTGCCTGCACGCGACAAGGCGTTGGACCTGGCCATGGCCGACCAGAAAGCCGAAGCCGCCCAGTTGCTGTTTGGCGAGCTCCGTAAAGTTCAGACGCCCTATTTCGAGGCCATCAATGGGCTCGTCGAATTCCAGAGCGACCTCATGAACCAGTCCGGCGAGGAAGCCGCGGCACTGGCCGCCAGCACGCGCACGCTGATCATGATTCTGCTGGCGGTTGCCGTCATTGTCGCCGTCGGCGGCGCCTGGCTGGTCACGCTGAGTATCACCAAACCGATCGGTGTCGCGGTGAAAGCGGCCGAAGCCATGTCCGAGGGCGATATGACGGTCCGTATCGAAGTCGACAGCAAGGATGAAACCGGCATGTTGCTGCTGGCGATGCAGACGATGACCAGCCGTTTGTCGCAAATCATTTCCGAAGTGCGCAGTGCCGCCGAAAACCTGACCAGCGCCTCTGGCCAGGTTTCGGCGACCTCGCAATCGTTGTCGCAGGGTTCCAGCGAACAGGCGGCCAGCGTCGAAGAAACCTCGGCCTCGATGGAACAGATGAGCGCCT
>JBBQQT010000167.1:0-7256 GCA_038215555.1 Burkholderiales bacterium
ATGAAGCAGGCTGTAGCGCATCTGCTGCCGTTCATCGAAGCCACCAAGTCCGAGGGTTCGCGCGCCAAGGGCAAGATTCTGATGGCGACGGTAAAGGGCGATGTGCATGACATCGGCAAGAACATCGTCGGCGTCGTGCTCGGCTGCAACAACTACGACGTCATCGACCTCGGCGTGATGTGCCCGGCCGACAAGATACTGACCACCGCGCGTGAACAGAACGTCGACATCATCGGCCTGTCCGGCCTGATCACGCCGTCGCTGGAAGAAATGAGCCACCTCGCCAAGGAAATGCAGCGTCTCGGCATGAAACAGCCGCTGCTGATTGGCGGCGCGACCACCTCGCTGGCGCATACGGCAGTGAAGATCGCACCGCATTACGAAGGGACGACGGTCTATGTCAAAGACGCCTCGCGCGCGGTCGGCGTCTGTTCCAACCTGTTGTCCGACGACCTTGCCGCCGACTACGTCGCCAAGCTGAAAATCGATTACGCCGACGTGCGTGAACGCCATCTGGCGCAGCGCGGCGAAAGCAAGCGGGTGACGCTGGCCGAAGCCCGCGCCAACAAGTTCAAGACCAACTGGGTCACCTACGCGCCGCCGGCGCCGCAGCAACTCGGCGTGCAGGTTTTCACCGCCTACGACCTGGCCGATCTCGCCGAAGTCATCGACTGGACGCCGTTCTTCCAGTCCTGGGAACTGCATGGCCGGTATCCGAAGATTCTGCAAGACGAAGTCGTCGGCGAGGAAGCACGCAAGCTGTACGCCGATGCGCAAGCCATGCTGCAACAGATGATTGCGGAAAACTGGATCGAGGCGCGTGCGGTGGTCGGCCTGTTCGCGGCCAATACCGTCAATGACGACGACATCGAAATCTATGCCGACGAAGCTCGCAGCGACGTGCTGATGACCGCGCACCAATTACGTCAGCAGATGGCGAAACCCGCCGGCCAGCCTAACTGGTGTCTGGCCGACTTCATCGCGCCGAAAGTGACTGGCACGAAGGACACCATCGGCGGCTTCGTAGTCACCGCCGGCATCAATGAAGCTGCCCGCGCCAAGGCGTTCGAAGCGGCGCACGACGATTACAGCGCCATTCTGTTCAAGTCGCTGTGTGACCGTCTGGCGGAAGCCTTCGCTGAGCGCATGCACCAGCGCGTACGGCGCGAATTCTGGGGCTACGCCACGGAGGAGGCGCTCACCGCCGCCGAACTCGCCGAAGAAAAATATCGCGGCATCCGCCCGGCGCCGGGCTATCCGGCCTGTCCGGAACACAGCGAGAAAGGCGCGCTGTTCGACCTGCTGGATGCCACGGCGGCGACCGGTGTCACGCTCACCGAAAGCTACGCGATGTGGCCGGCCGCTTCGGTTTCCGGCTTCTATTTCAGCCATCCGGATGCGCGTTACTTTGCGGTCGCCAAGATCGACCGCGACCAGGTCGCCGATTACGCGCGGCGCAAGGGGTGGGATTTGAACACGGCGGAGAAATGGCTCGCGCCGAATCTGGCGTACAACACCTGAAAATCCAGTCAGGGAACCTGTTCATGAACACCGCCGCATCACTTCAATCTTTGCCAATCGCCACGATTCACCTGGGCAGCGGCAAAGACCACCGGGATAGTCTGGGCACTCTAGGGGTCACTTTCTGCCCCGGCAAAAGCGACCCGATGCTGGGCGAAGGCATGTTCTCGCGCGAGCTGGCGATCGATCTTGGCAGCGTGCGCACCTGGGGAGCGACCGCGATGGTGAGCCTGATCGATGACGATGAATTCGATCTGCTCAATGTGCCGCGCCTGGGCGACGTGGCGGAAGCCGCTGGCCTTGACTGGTATCACCTGCCGATCCCGGACATGGGCGTACCGGGGTGGCAATTCGAACGGCGCTGGGTGTATGCCGGCGTGCGTTTGCGGCGTTTGCTGCGGCGCGGCGGAAAGGTACTGATTCACTGCCGGGTCGGCCTTGGTCGCTCCGGCATGATCGCCGCGCGGCTGATGGTTGAACTCGGCATGTCGCCAAACGAAGCCATCAGCCGCGTGCGCAAGGCGCGGCCGGGTGCCATCCAGACCAGCGAGCAGGAACGTCATGTGATCGAGACGCGCAGCATTTCCGCCGCCCACGATGACGCGCTGGCTCGCCGCCTGGCCTGCCTGTTCGGCGGCGCGCTGGGCGATGGATTTGGCTATGTTGTGGAATTCGACAGCCTGGCCAAAATCCAGAAGACACATGGCCGAAGCGGCCTGCGCGAACCTTATTTTCACCGGGGTGAATTGGTCGTCTCGGACGACACCCAGATGAGCCTGTTCACGCTGGAAGGGCTGACCCGCGCCATGCTGGCCGGCGACCCGAATGACCAAGGTCTGGTCGAGCAGGTGCGCCAGTCCTACCTCGATTGGCTGACCACGCAAGACCCGCGCGCCAAGGACAGCAATCAGTCGTCCCGTCTGCTCAAACACGCCGCGCTGCATGCCCAACGCGCGCCAGGAAAAACCTGCATCAGCGCCATGAGCCAGGGCGGCGGCGGCACACCGGAAAAACCGATCAACGACAGCAAAGGCTGCGGTGGCGTCATGCGCGCCGGCATGGTCGGCCTGATGCCGAGCCTGCCGCCGGCGCGGGCATTCCGCATCGGCGCCCGCATTGCCGCGCTCACCCACGGTCATGCCAGCGGCTATTTGCCGGCTGGGTTGATGGCCGCCAGCGTGCGCGCCATGCTGGAAGACGTGCCGCTGCATAGCGCCTTGATTCAGGCCAGCGCGCTGGCACGCGCCTGGCCAGGACATGAAGAAACACTGACTCTGCTGCGCACCGCGCTTGACCTCAGCGTGCGGCCGTTCAATGGCAGCTTGCCGCCGGAACTCGGCCTGGGATGGGTCGGCGAGCAGGCGCTGGCGATCGCCGTCTATGCCGCCAGTCTCAGTCAGTCTTTTCAGGAGGTCATCGTGATCGCAGCCAATCACAGCGGCGATTCCGATTCCACCGCCAGCCTTGCCGGCCAGTTATTCGGCGCACAGCATGGTCTCGAGGCGCTGCCGCACGCCTGGATTAGACGCCTGGACGTGTTCGATGCGGTGCTCGATCTGGTCGATTGGAGCCAGCCGCTGTGGAAACGCACCTCGCACCCGGGTGGGGAAAGCACCCGTTGATGCACAGCGAATCCTTCTCTGCCGAATCTCCTTTCGCCAATCTGGACAAGTTGCGGCATTTGTTTGTCGCCGGCCTCGACGCCATGCTGGCGCGGCATCCGGCGCTGGGGGTTTACATCCTGGTGCTGGCCAATGCGGCGCAAGACCCGGCGCTATGGCTGCCGCTGCGCGACAAGCTGCTGCAGCGCCAGCGCGAGCACGCCGCCGCGATCAAGCAGGCATTGTGGCAAGGCGGCAAGCTGGATGTACCGCCGGACGACCTGCTGGTGTTTCTGAAATTGTTGGCGCTCGACCTCACGCTGGAAGAGTTCGAGTTGCTGCAAGTCAGCCCGCCGCGCCAGCTTGGCCGCTGGGAAGTGCAGTTCAACCCGCTGCGCGGATTACGTCCGGCGCGGATGAGCGAAGCGCGCGTCAGCGGCATCTCGCAGCCTTTCGATGCCGCCGGCTTTCACTTCAACAAGCCGTTCCTGGCCAAGGAAGTGCTCTGGCAGGGCCAACTCGCCGGCGAGTCGGCGCGCCTGCTGTACAACAAATTCCCCTTCGCGCCCTGGCATGGCCTGCTGGTGCCGGAACCCGAGCAGCAAATGCCGCAGTTCCTGACGCCGGAGACGCATGGCTGGGCGTGGCAGGTGGCGCAGGATGCCAGCGCGGCAGTGCCCGGTTTTGGCCTCGCCTACAACAGCTATGGCGCTTATGCCTCGGTCAATCATCTGCATTTCCAGACCTTTGTCCGCGACCGGCCGCTGCCGTTGCAAAGTCTCGAACCCAATCATTACCCACTGGCGTTGCAACGATTCAGCGACGCACGCGATGCCTGGTTCCATATCGATGCCTTGCATGCCGCCGGCACGCCATACAACCTGGTCTACGACCGGCAAGGACTGAATGTCGTTGCCCGTGCGCGGCAGGGTGAAATCGCCTTGCAAACCTGGAGTCCGGGTTTCGCCTGGAGCGAAGTCGCCGGCGTGTTCAGCATCAGCAGCCGCGAAGAATACGAGGGCTTGACCGAAGCGGTGATCGATCAGGCGTTGACCGATCTTCGGCTTGGCGGTTTGACCGGCGCCTAACGCACCCGCTGGCCGAGTCGGCCCAGCACGCTCGCGGCGATGTCACGCAGGGGGGCTACTTCCATTGCAGCGCCGATATCGATCGCCGCTTTCGGCATGCCGAACACGATGCACGACGCCTCATCCTGCGCAATCGTGTAGGCCTTGGCCTGGCGCATTGCCAACATGCCCTGCGCGCCATCCTTGCCCATGCCGGTCAGGATCACGCCGAGCGCATTCGGGCCGGCCACCACGGCGGCGCTGTGGAACAGCACATCGACCGAGGGCCGGTGCCGGTTGACCGGGTCGGCCTTGTTCAATTCGGTGTAGTAGTAAGCGCCGTTCTTCTTCACCAGCAAGTGCGAATGCCCGGGTGCGACATAGGCATGGCCAGGCAGGATGCGCTCGTTGTTTTCGGCCTCTTTGACGATCATCGCGGAGAGTCCATTCAGACGCTGGGCGAACGCGTTGGTGAAGGTTTCCGGCATATGCTGAGTGATCAGCATGCCCGGCGCGCTGGCCGGCATGCGTGACAACAACTCCTTCAGCGCCTCGGTGCCGCCGGTGGAGGAACCGACGAATACCAGCTTTTCCGTGGTGTTCAGATAGGTACCGGCCAATGGCCGTGGAGTAGCGATTTTCTCGCTGCCGAGCGTATGCCGATGGACACGGGCGCGGGCGGCGGAGCGGATTTTTTCGCCGATCTCGGCGATCTGCTCGTTCATGCCATCGATGACGCCGATGCGCGGCTTGGTGACGAAATCAACGGCGCCGAGTTCCAGCGCTTTCAAGGTGACTTCGTTCGACTTCTCGGTCAGCGACGACACCATCACCACCGGCATTGGCCGCAGCCGCATCAATTTTTCCAGGAATTCAAGGCCGTTCATGCGCGGCATTTCGACGTCGAGGGTCAACACATCCGGGTTCAGCTGCTTGATCATGTCGCGCGCAGTGATCGGGTCCGGCGCCTGACCAACCACTTCCATGTCGGCGTGGCTGTTGATGATCTGCTTCATGATGCTGCGAATCAGCGCCGAGTCATCAATGACCAACACCCTGATCTTGCCGCCGGTCACCTTGACGGGTTGTTGCAGGCTCATGAGAACAGCTCCACATCGCCGGAGATCTCAGACCCCTTCAGACGTTGGCTGTAATCGCGTTCACGCGCGACGATGGTGTTGTTGTGCACCGACTTGAGCTTGCGCACCATGACGCGGCCGGTCGCGGGGAAGAAATACACCTTGCGCGGATAGATATCGAGCAGGTCTTCGGCAACCACCCGAATCCGTTCGGCATGCAGATAGTCGAGCACGAATTCGCTGTTCATCGCGCCGACTTGCACCGTGGTAAAGCCGCGCAACACCGCCGCGCCGCCGAATACCTTGGCCTCCAGCCGATTGCGGTTGGCGCCGAGTTTGACCAGTTGATTGATCAGCACTTCCATCGCATAGCCGCCATAACGCGCCGAACTCGACAGGACGTTGTGCTGATCGCCGCCGCCTTCCGGCAGCATGAAGTGATTCATCCCGCCAATGCCGGTTTTCGGGTCGCGGATGCAGGCCGCCACGCAAGAACCGAGCACCGTCACCAGCAACATGTTGCGCGCCGAGACGTAGTACTCGCCGGGCAGTATCTTGGCCGCTTCGATATCAAAATTGCGATCAAAATAATGATTCGGCGC
Organism: Burkholderiales bacterium; assembly: GCA_038215555.1. GTDB lineage: Bacteria > Pseudomonadota > Gammaproteobacteria > Burkholderiales > Thiobacillaceae > PFJX01. The sequence continues at coordinate 5,871 of JBBQQT010000167.1, forward strand.
CTGGACTTCCTCGTAACCGTGGAAGCTCACTTTTCCCCCTTGATTTCTGCGTGCTGGTAGACCGTTTGCCCGCGCAGCTTGAACAGATCGGTGGCGTGATACAGCGCTTCCGAATGTCCGACGAACAGCAGACCATCCGGCTTCAGCAACGGCTTCATCTTTTTAAGGATTGCGTACTGCGTCGGCTTGTCGAAGTAAATCATCACGTTACGACAAAAAATCGCATCCAGCGGCTGCCGGATCGACCACACCGCATCGAGCAGATTCAACGGGAAACATTTCAGCATCGCGCGCAGTTCCGGCTTTGCCCGCGCCATGCCGGCATTGTCGCCAGAACCCCTAAGGAAAAACTGTTTCTGCCGCTCCGGGCTCAGCTTGTTCAAGCGCTCGATCGGATACACGCCTTCAACCGCTTTTTTCAGCACATTGGTGTCCAGATCGGAAGCGAGCACCTGCACCGGCGCATTCTGTCCCAGCGCCTCAAGCGCGGTAATCGCGATCGAATACGGCTCTTCGCCAGTGCTGGATGCGGAACTCCAGATCGTGATCGGCCGATCTTTGCGGGTTTTCAGGAATTCTTTCAGGATGAGGAAGTGATGCGCTTCGCGAAAGAAATCGGTCAGGTTGGTGGTCAGCGAATTGACGAAGGCTTCCCATTCGGCCTTGTCGCCGGAACGAATCAGCGCCAGGTATTCCGGAAAACTGCGCTTGCCGGTGGCGCGTAAACGACGCGCCAAGCGGCTGTAGACCATGTCTTCCTTGGCATCATTCAGCGCAATGCCGGCATGATCGTAGATCATCTTGCGGACTTCCTCGAAATCACGGTTCGAGAAAGGGAACTCGCGTTGCGGCACATTGGCTTCAGCCATGATTTATCCAGCCATGATTTATCCAGTCAGGGTTCAAAACTCTTCCCACTCATCATCGCTATGACTATTCGATGCCGGTGCCATGCGCTGCATTGCGCGCACCGGGCCTGGCACGCTGCCACGATTGGTGGCAGGACGCGGCGGCGCGGCGGGGGCGGGGGCGGGGGCAGCAGCAAAAGTCCGGCGTGACTCGCCCGCACCGATCTTGAACACCGCCACCGCCTGGCTCAAGCTGGCCGCCTGGTCCTGCAATGATTCCGCCGCCGCCGCCGCTTGTTCCACCAGCGCGGCATTCTGCTGCGTGGTTTCGTCCATCTGGGTGATGGCGCGGTTGACCTGTTCGATGCCTTGGCTTTGTTCCGTGCTGGCGGCGCTGATCTCGCCCATGATGTCGGTGACGCGTTTCACCGCGTTGACCACTTCGTCCATCGTGTTGCCGGCTTGTTCGACCAGTTTGTAGCCGTCGGTGACTTTGTCGGTGGAGTCGCTGATCAATCCTTTGATTTCTTTCGCGGCG
>JBBQQT010000168.1:0-7195 GCA_038215555.1 Burkholderiales bacterium
ATCTTTCCGCGATAAGCGAAGCTGGCGGCGGTAAATGCGGTGCGCCAGTGCATGGCTGAATTCGGCATTCGGGTCGAAGGGAACATCTCCCGGTAACAAACGCCATCCTTCCTCATTCGCCCAGACGGGCACGACTGTAAGGCTGTTCTCGCCCAGTCGGGTAACCACTTGCAACCCATCTCCTTCACCTTCTTCGTTGGCTCGGGGTGTTGAGAGATAGGCATTCGAAAGCTCGGCTTCTGCATCCAACGCCACGTTCATTGCGTGCTTCCGTTGCTCCTGAACCAGTGCGAGATGTATGCCCAGAGCTTGATCGAGCGTTTTCAGGTATTCCTCCCGGTCCTCGGCTTCGAGCGGGTCGTTGGCATAGACGGCTTGCACCAGCCGATCAATATCCTCGGGCAAACGCCAGACCGGCTCCTTGCCTGCAATATCCCAAGTGCGGTAAAGCACATAGGGGTCATAGACGAAGCCCCAGGCGGTTTCCTTCAGTTCCGGCATGTTCTCGCGCTGGAATCCCGCCACAGTCAATCGCGGTACGGCATGCGCCGCAGGACGTTGCCGTTCATGCCGGTGCAATCGCCCAGCGCGTTGCAGCAACAAATCCACCGGGGCCAGATCGGAGATCATGAAATCGAAGTCAATATCCAGGCTTTGTTCAACAACCTGAGTCGCGATCAGCAGGGCACGGACGGGACGCGTCACGTTGTCACCTCGCCCGAATTTGTTCAGAACCTGCTTTTCCCGCGTACTACGTTCGTCGGCTGGGTAGCGGGCATGAAACAACAACAGTTCGATTTCATCGCCGTATGTTTCGACAAGCCGGGGTTTTAACTGGCTGTACAAATCTTGCGCCCGCTGCACCGTATTGACGATGACCGCGCCACAGCCACCGTGTCCAAGTGATTCCAGTGCAAAGGCAGCGAGAGCATCCAATGTTTCGGAAATGCCGGTGACCGTGATGGGTGCAAGCGGACGGCAAAGAACATGTTCGCCCTGAACATTTCCTTCGTTCGCCACCAGCACGCGCGGATAGTCAATTTCCGGCGCACTTTCCGCGCCCCAGGCATGCAGGAAGGCGTCGCGGCGTTTCGTCGGTAGCGTGGCACTCATCAGAACGACAGAGCAATCCATGGCCTTGAGCCAACGCAGTAGAGCTTCGATCAGGCCGCTGGTGTAGGTGTCGTAGGCGTGAACTTCATCTAATACCACAACGCGGCTCGCCAATCCCCAAAGGCGGACAAAGTGGTGTTTGACGTGCAGCGTGGCGAACAGTGCCTGGTCGATGGTGCCGACGCCATAGGGGGAAAGCAACGGGCGCTTGCGCTGGGAGAACCACGCCGAAGAAGAAATGGATTCACTTTTGGATGCGTTCACACCGCGCAATTGGTGAATGCGTTCATCCAGCATGGCACCGCCGTGGGCAAGCTGGATATCCAGCCGAATATCGGGCGCGATGCTGTTCAGAAATGTCAGCGCACGATCGAACATGGCATTGCCCGTCGCCTGAGTCGGCAGTGCGACATACAAACCGCGATGACCATTTGCAGCCTGAAGACGCAGATGGGCAAGAAACGCCAACTCGGTCTTGCCCTCGCCCATTGGGGCTTCGACCAGCATCAGACACGGCCCGCTGGCGTTGCTCAGCAAACGATCCGCAGCGTGTTGCAGGGGACGCGCAGTGATTGCCATATCGCTGCTTCCCAGAATGCGGCGGATCAAAGTATCGGTTCCGGCACTGCCTTCGAGCAGGGGTCGAAAACTTGTCCAGCCAATTTCATCCAGAGCCTTCTCCGCCAGCTCTTGAGCTTTGGCGTGATGTTCCGCAAGTGAGTCTGCGCGCTCGCCTAGCGGAAACCATGCTTGATTGGAGCCGATCCAATCCGCCACGCTGGTCAATCCTGCCAACCACGCTGCGGCGGGAAGAGAAATCTCTGATTGCAATGGCGGTTCGCCCGGCTGCAATGTGAGCAGATACGCTGCAAGTAACTGTTCCCTTGCTTTGGCCCACTCAATGTCTTCCTGAAGCGGCTTGCCTTCACGTATTTCCTGCGGTCGCGGGAAATATCCATGATGCGCGCCCAAAGCCTGTGTGACAGCTACTATCCAAGGTGAATTCGGGTAGTGCTGAAGTAGCGCACGTTGCAGCAAAAAAGCGCTTGCCATGTCATGCCGAGTGGCATTCAAAGAAGCTGACCGAAATTTCAGACCAGCCGCCTCGTCGGCTTTTTGGCCATCGGGCCATTTGATTTGAAAGCCAGGTATGGCTTTGCCGAAATCATGCAGGCCACAGAACAGCGAAAGCCAACGAGGCAGATATTCTCCAGAGAGTCCGAATGCAGCGGCAACCCAATTCAGCGTTTGAACTGACTCTCGCCGTAGGATGGCTTCCGCAACCGAAGCGACATCAAACATGTGCGCAAGCAGTCCATGGCCACATGTTTCACCGCTCTTCGCCCAGATAGCGTGTGTAGCCTTGGATAATTTGGAGAAGTGTTGCATGACGTTCCCTATTGATTTGGAGCACTATTGTCCACACCAAGTGGCTCACCAGACGAGACTCAACAGACGCCTGCATATTATTTTTTTGGCATTTTTACTCTCCCTTTTGCAGGGCAGGTGAAATTTGAACTGCACCTTATTCACCTGCTTAAAGGAGGTTGTTCTTTCTCAACCCAAAATCAACCCCAAAATCACTGTTGACGGATTTCTCCACGGGTCAGCCGTTACCCGCCTGAGTCTGCCCTTACAGGCACACCAGACAAAAAAAGCCGCCCAAAGGGGCGGCTTTTTTACCAGCGGATGAAACGGGATTGGCTTACTTGGCCTTCGCCGCGATCTCGATTTCGACGCGACGATTCGGTGCGTGGCAGTCTTTCAACGCCTGCTTGACCAGAGATTTATCACATTGGACTATAGGTTGGGTATCCCCCATGCCGCTGCTGATGATCACCGTCGGCTTGACGCCCTTGGCGATCAGATAAGACTTGACCGATCTGGCGCGGGCTTCCGACAGCTTGCGGTTGGAAGCGGCATTACCGGTCGGATCGGCATGGCCAATGACTCTGATCTGCTCGATATCGCCCAGCAATTTGAGCTTTCCGATCACCTCATCCAGGCGCGATCTGCCTTCTTTCGACAAATCTCGAATGCCGGATTTGCCGGACTGGAACAGCGCATCGCCAGCCAAAATCACTTTGCTCATCACCGCCGCGGCTGCCGGTGCAACAGCCTGGACGGGGGAAACGGCAGCAACGGCAACCGCAGGCGCGACCGGGGCGGGAGCAGTGGCAACTTTGGGAGCCGCTGCTTCAACCGGTTTGGGTGCTTCAGGCGCTTTCACTTCAACGGCTTGCACTACCCCGGCTTTGGCTTCTTTGACTTTGGCTTCTTTGACTTTGGCTTCTTCCACCTTGGCAACTTCTGCAACCTTCCGCGCCTCGACCTGGGTCGGGACGGCTGCGGGGGCTTCGGCGACCTTGGCAACAATTTCGGCCTGCGGCGCTGCTTCGACTTGCGGGGCAACCGGGACCTGAGACATCGGTGCGGACATCATCGGTGTGGCCTGGGTCGGCGCGGCGAATGTCGGCAGGGTTGGTAAAGTCGGCAATGAAGGCAATGCCGGTAAAGACAATGGGTTCAGACCGGGAATCCAGCCGGACAGATTGCCCAGCATGGCAATCGGATCCCACATCGCAAAGCTGCCCGCGCCCTGCACGCTCGGCGGCGGCGCCCAGGTCAGCCAGCTATTGGCGCCCTGGCCATAGATGTTCGGGTTGATCACTGTGCCCAGCATGCCGGTATACAGCGCTGGATTCGCGACCGTACCCATCAGATTCCATGCCCGCGGATCCAGTGCCGCCATCGGCCAGCGAATATAAGTATTAGGATTCAACGTGTTGCCGAGAACTCCCCACAGCTTGGGATCCAGCGGCGCCATGCCCCAACGCATCAGTTTCCCCGGATCGGAAAGCTGGGTCAGCAAGGCGGTCAGAAAATTGGGATCAAGACCGGCGGCAGTCCACTTCAGGTAGATGGCGGGATCGGCAAAAGCGAGCAGATTACGCACGGCATCCGGATGCGCAGCGGTGTTCATCATGTTCAGCCAGCCGCCCGGATCCATCATGCCGTTGGCCATGGCAATGTAGAAACCGGGTTCGGAAATGGCGTTGGCCCAGGGTACGAAGCTCTTCGGATCCTTGAACGCGGACAGGTTGCGCGAGAAATCGGTCATCCGCGCCAGCCACTCTTCCGGCGTTGTTGGCGTTGCGGTTTTGGCGGCAGCTTGCGCGGCGGCCTGGCCAGCGAAGGTGGGGATATCCGTGGTGCCCATGGCGGCATAGGCCGGCGCTGCGGCGAAAGCGATCGCAAGCGTGAGAAGTTTGAGTTTCATTCTGGCTCCTAATGTAAATACTTGAAAAAAAGGACATTTGATTTGTCCTCCATTCTATCAATGCAGGCATGCAGGGGGTAAGCCCTGGCTGGCATGTGGCTTGAATTGCCTCGCTACTGTGTTGTTGAAGTGATCTCCTGTTGCGGCATCATTGACCTGATTCTCTGCTTGCCAAATAAGCGAGTACTAATAAGATTAGGCTTGTTGTAATAGCCCTATGTGCGGTATCACTTCTCTGGTAGAGGCCTGTCCTGTTTCGCCTTTGCGGCAGACGTGAAGCGCTCTATCTCCCCAACAACACAACCGAAATTGAGACAAAAATGGAACAGTTGGTAATGTGGGCTCCCGGCATCGGGGTGACGGGTCTGATCGTGGCCTTTTTCATTTATGGCTATCTGGTCAAACAGCCAATGGGCAACGACAAGATGCGCGAAATCGCCGCCGCCATCCATGAAGGGGCGATGACCTTCCTGGTGTCTGAATACAAGATCATCGCTATCTTCATGACCGCTTTGGTGTTAATCCTCGGTTTCTTCATCAACTGGCAGACCGCCGCCGCGTATGTCTTCGGCGGCGCCAGCTCGATGCTAGCCGGCTGGTTCGGCATGAACGCAGCCGTGCAGGCCAACGTGCGGACCACCGAAGCGGCGCGCAGCCACGGTCAGGACAAGGCGCTGGTGATCGCCTTCTTTGGCGGTTCGGTGATGGGCCTGTCGGTGGCCAGCCTGGGCGTGCTCGGGGTCGGCGTGCTGTTCATGCTCTGGGCCAACGTCGATGCCAACTACATCTCCGGTTTCTCCATGGGTGCGTCCTCCATCGCGCTGTTCGCCCGCGTCGGTGGCGGCATCTTCACCAAGAGCGCCGACGTTGGCGCCGACTTGGTCGGCAAGGTGGAAGCCGGCATTCCGGAAGATGATCCACGCAATCCAGCAGTGATCGCGGATAACGTAGGCGACAACGTCGGCGATGTCGCCGGCATGGGCGCCGACCTGTTCGAGTCCTACGTCGGCGCGATCATTTCCGCGATCATCCTGGCTATCGCTTTCCCGGAAGCCATCAAGCAGCAAGCTATGCTGTTCCCGTTGCTGGCGGTGGTTGGTGGCTTGATGGCTTCTATGCTCGGCATCGCCTCGATCAAGGTATTCGAAAAGATGAACCCGGCCGCCGCGCTGCGTTACTCCAGCTTCGTCGCCGCCGGTCTGTTCCTGGTCTCCAGTTACCTGCTCTGCGGCATGCTGGGTCTGGACAGCGGTGTTTTCTGGGCGGTGGCCTCGGGTACTGTCGGCGGCATCGCCATCGGTCTGGTGACCGAGTACTACACCTCGGCGAAGCCGGTGCGCGATATCGCGGAAAATGCCAAGACCGGCCCCGCCACGGTGCTGATCAAGGGCCTCGCGGTGGGCATGGAGTCGACCATCGCACCGGTGCTGTTGATCTGCGCTTCGATGGGGGCTGCCACCAGCTTCATGCCGGAAGGTATGGGGCTGTATGGCATCGCGATGGCGGCGGTGGGCATGTTGGGCACGATCGGCTTGGTGATGAGTGTGGACGCCTATGGTCCGATCGCAGACAACGCCGGTGGCATCGCGGAAATGTCCGGTGCCGGGCCGGAAGTACGCAAGATCACCGATACGCTCGACTCCCTCGGAAATACCACCGCCGCCATGGGCAAGGGCTTCGCCATCGGCTCGGCAGCACTCACCTCACTGGCACTTTATGCCGCCTTCACCAGCACCATCAACGCCAAGCTGGCAACGCAGGGAATGCCGCCGATGGACCTCAATCTGCTTGACATCAAGGTCGTCATCGGCTCCTTCATCGGTGGTCTGGTGCCGTTCCTGGTCGCCTCCCAGACGATGACCGCGGTTGGTCAGGCCGCATTCGCGATGGTGGAAGAAGTGCGCCGCCAGTTCCGCGAGATTCCCGGCTTGCTGGAAGGTAAAGCCGACGTCAAAGCCGATTACAAACGTTGCGTCTCGATCGCCACCTTCGCGGCGCAGAAGCACATGATCGCGCCGGCCATGGTGGCCCTGACCGTGCCGCCGCTGATCGGTTTCACCTTGGGCCCGGCAGCGCTTGGTGGCGCGCTGGCAGGTGCCACCATCGTCGGCGTCTCGCTGGCAATCATGATGGCGAATGCCGGCGGCGCTTGGGATAACGCCAAGAAGTATATCGAGGCAGGCAAGCTGGAAGGTTTTGCCAAGGGCTCCGACCCACACAAGGCAGCGGTGGTGGGCGACACCGTCGGCGACCCGTTCAAGGACACCTCCGGGCCGGCGATGAATATCCTGATCAAGCTGATGTCCGTCGTTGCTCTGGTACTGGCGCCTTTGTTTGTCTGAGCCAGAGCATCCACGTCGAGCGCCTCTGCTGGTGAGATAACCGTGATACTCAAACTGACGATTTGTCAGCGATAATCGAAACGTCGTCGAAACGTCGTCGAAATGTCGTTTTTCATCAACCCGAACGGAAAAGGAACTCACATGCTGCATTGCGACCTGACCTTGGAGGAAAAGGAAGTCCTTCTCGAAGTCATCAATGACTACAACTCCGAACTGGGTTTGGAGATTGCCGATACCGATCGCAAAGCGTTGCGCGACAGGCTCAAGGCTCAACGCGATGTGCTCAGGAAGATTGCCGAAAGTCTGGGCCACTCCGTCGATGACGGCAAAGACTGACCCGCAGCAGATTTAACGCACCTCAAGTTGAAGTGTTTGATTGGGCCGGGGCATGCAGCAGGAAATTACTGCGGCCTTGCCCGGCCCCGGTTTATTTAATGTCATCTAACACGCGCGGCGGCAA
>JBBQQT010000169.1:0-7145 GCA_038215555.1 Burkholderiales bacterium
ATCGGCCTGGGCGTCCAGTTGCATGCGCAGGGTCGAGGCGGCGGGAACCGAGATCAACCACAAAGCCTCGGCAAAGAAGCCGTCCTGGCGATGGTTCTCGATGGCGTCGAAATCCGACTTGCCGGTACACAGCAGCCCCACATAGGCGGTGACGATCTCACCCACACTCAACCCGGATCGCTTGGGAATGGCCTTATCCAATGTCTCGCACACCCTAGCAAACTTCGCCATTGCCAATCCGACCAGGGCAAGCCCAGCGTGGTCGGTGAGCAGTTCAGTGCCTTGCTTGAGCTTGAAGCGGGGAATCGGATCGCCGTAGGGGTGGAGTACGCTTTGAGCCATGGCACCAATTGGGTGAACGACGAAAAGCTGATTATACCTTATTATTCAATGTGTTACGATATTATTGGCGGGGCAACCTGCGGATTCAGGAAGAAAACAGTGACCGTGATTACCGAGGGCGGCGAACACTGGACCGTGTCGCCGCATCTGTTGCGCAAGGTGGTTGATGTCTCGACGACTTCGCGCTCTTTCAAGCAAACCAAGTTAATTCAGGAGCATGCAAGATGAACGCTCAGACTCCGATGTCCCTCGCGGCTGAAGTCGAGTCGCTGTTTACGCTGCCCGATGTCGTGCTGCGCCTGAACAAGCTGCTCGAATCGCCCGGGGTCAATACGCACGAAATCAGCGCGGTGGTAGAACTGGATCCGGGTTTGGCGAGCAGTGTACTGCGGCTTTCCAATAGCCCGGTGTTTGGTCAGCACGGCAAAGTGGGGAGCGTGTCCCGCGCCATCGATCTGATCGGCCAGAAGGCCCTGCGCAATCTGGTACTGGCGACTTCGGTCACCCAGGTGTTCAGCGACATCCCGGAAGAGTTCGTCGATATGACCAGCTTCTGGGACAACAGCATCACCAGCGGCGTGGTGGCTCAATTGCTGGCCCGTCTGGCGCATCTGCGCGACACGGAAAGCCTGTTTCTGAGCGGCTTGCTGCACGGTGTCGGCCGCCTGGTGTTTTATGCGCGCCGGCCGAATGAATACCGCGCGCTGCTGTCTGAAAAACCTGAGAACGATCAGCAACTGGCCGCCGCCGAACAGCGCGTTTTTGGCTTCACTTACGCCGAACTCGGCGCCGCCTTGCTGGGCAACTGGTCGCTGCCGGCGCATATCTGCGCTGCTGTGCAATATCAGCTCAACCCTGAAGCCGCCGCCAGCGAGCATGCCCGTGAAGTGGCGATCATGCATATTGCGAATGACATCGCTGCGAGCCTTTCGCCCTGCCTGAAACAACGTGATGCCGCCATTCCCTGGGTACCCGGATTCAATCCACGCGCCGCCGAAACCCTGGGTATTTCCCATGAAGACCTGGAAGCCGTTCGCCTTGAAGCGCTGGCGCAGACTTTCGAAGTCATCGTAATCATCAACCCGCATTCGACACTGATTTTCTGATCACGCCCACTCTGACCAAACACCAACCAAACGAGGAGCACCCCATGCTGAACTTTGAAGATGATTTCACCCCGAGCGCACAACCAGCTTACCGGCCTGCCGTCCCCACCGACCCCGTCGCCAAGCCGGCCGATGACATCGCGCACCGCCGCGTCCGCGTCGAGGACAAGCTGATCATCAACGCCAAGGCCGACGTCAATCAGTTGGTACCGTTCAAGTACAAATGGGCCTGGGAAAAATACATCGCCGCCTGCGCGAACCACTGGATGCCGCAGGAAGTGAACATGAATCGCGACATCGCCACCTGGAAAGACCCCAATGGTTTGAGCGACGACGAGCGCCACATCATCAAGCGCAATCTAGGTTTCTTCGTCACCGCCGACAGCCTGGCCGCCAACAACATCGTACTCGGCACCTATCGCCAGATCACCGCGCCGGAATGCCGCCAGTATTTGCTGCGTCAAGCGTTCGAGGAAGCCATCCACACGCATGCCTACCAGTACATCGTGGAAAGCCTGGGATTGGACGAGGGCGAAATCTTCAACGCCTATCACGAAGTCAGCAGCATCAAGGCGAAGGATGAATTCCTGCTGCCTTACATCGATGTGCTGTCCAACCCGACCTTCAAGACCGGCACGCATGAAACCGACCAGGCTTTCCTGAAGAGCCTGATCGCCTTTGCCTGCATCATGGAAGGCCTGTTCTTCTATGTCGGCTTCGTGCAGATACTGGCACTGGGCCGGCAGAACAAGATGACCGGCGCGGCCGAGCAGTACCAGTACATCCTGCGCGACGAGTCGATGCACTGCAATTTCGGCATCGACATGATCAATCAGATCAAGCTGGAAAACCCGACACTGTGGACCAACGAGTTCAAGGCCGAATTGAAGGACATGTTCGAGAAGGCCGTGGCGCTGGAATATCAATACGCCGAGGACACCATGCCGCGTGGCGTGCTGGGCCTGAATGCGCCGATGTTCAAGGAATACCTGCGCTTCATCGCCAACCGCCGGGCCACGCAAATCGGCCTGGATGAGTTGTATCCCGGCGCCAACAACCCGTTCCCGTGGATGGCGGAAATGATCGACTTGAAGAAGGAAAAGAACTTCTTCGAGACGCGCGTCACCGAGTACCAGACTGGCGGCGCACTGGCCTGGGATTGAGCTGAAACCAGCAAACCTGCCCACGTTTTGAGAACCTCGCAGCTCACTGTCGATGGCATGAGACGAATGCGATGGCAAGCAATATTCATCATGGCCTGATTTCTGCACATAGCGTGCAGGATTCAGGCCGCGGTATCGATCCGACGATCGCCTGGACATCGCATAAGGCTTGATTTTTTAGCAAGCAAAATCAACACTGCCAGACTATCAGCTAGCGTAATTACAATTAGGGCTTAACCCATGTCATGCGCCCGGCCAAGACGCTCAAAACGCCATAATCGGCAATTCAACCTATTGAATAATCCAGGAAAACATGAAACATAATGCGCTAGTTCTTGCATTGATCTCAACGGCAACCGCCCTGCCCGGTACTGCCCACGCCGCCGACGACATCTGTTCACGGCTGATCATTTACGCTGTCAGTCAGTTCTGCCAAATGCTGCCCAATGGGCAGAATCTTTGTCAGCCAATCGGCCTTGCCAGACCCGATCCGACCTGCAATTCGCCCAGCGCCAATCAAGTGGTTCAGATTCCACTCGGGCCGCCCACCATCCAGGCATGGCCGTATGCACAATTTCCTTCTGTGCCCAATACGTTTGGGCCTAATGCCTACGTACCGAATGCCTATGTACCGAATGCCTATGTACCGAATGCCTATGTACCGAATGCCTATGTACCCAATGCATTTACACCCAATGCATTTACACCCAACACATTTGCACCCAATGCGTTTGTGCCTAACCAGTTTGCCGGCAATCCCTATTTGACTTACTTGTCTGGGCAGTCCCCGAGTGGCAGCCTGCCAACTCCGGCAACACCTGCACCTGCAATCCCAGCCGTACCGGTCATGGCGGCCAAAGCCCCAGACAGCGAGCTACCCAAGGCCCCGGTTGCACCGCCGGTTCAAACGCCGACGGTGGTTGCCGCGATCAAGCCGGAAGCCATCGTCGCAGCAGCGCCCATCGCGGCGGTCACGCAGCCCATCGACAAGTTGATGCCTGAATCCAAACCCGAGGCTGAACCCGAAGCCAAGCCGGAGAGCACGCCAACGGTAGCCGCCAAAACTGATTCGCCACCCGCCGCCCTACAACCCGCCCTCCCCGCCGTGAAGATGCCGCCGGTAGTCGAGGCCACACCGGCTGCACAGCCCGTGGCACAAGCAGCGCCGGCAACTTTGCCCGCCGCGACAATCGCCGCCGCGCCCACCAGCCCGGTTGAAACTGAAGCCGGCAAGCAGGCCGAAGTGGCACGAGTCGAAGCCGAAAAGGCGCGGCAAGATGCTCTGGCGCATTTCGAGTTCGACAGCGCCGAATTAACTCCGGTAGGCCGTGCCATGCTCGATGATTGGTTAAAGCAGGCGTCGACAAATGATCCGATTCTGGTTACCGGCCATGCCGACCGACTGGGACCGGAGACTTACAACGAAAAACTGTCACTGTTGCGCGCGGAAGCGGTAAAGAAATATCTGATCGAAAAAGGCAAGCCGGCGAAACGAATCGAGATTCAAGCCAAGGGCGAGAAATTCCCGCTCATCATCTGCACCGGCACGCCAACCGATGCCACCATCGCCTGCCTGGCGCCAAACCGCAGAGCGGAAATCGTCTTCAAGCCAAGCATCAGGAAAGCTGCTCGCACCGCCACCAAACTGCTCAAGCCAAAATCAAGTCGGTAAATGAATGTCGCTCACCTACTGCATGACTTCCCATTGCCCCCTGGCCGACAGCTGCCTGCGCTTCGAGGATGATGCCGCCAGAAACAGTCTGCATCGAACTTACGCCGACTTCAGTGAAGAACGGATACGTCAAGCCAACGGCGAAGCAAGTTGCCCTTTCTATCAATCCCGCGATACGGAGCACGCATGAACGACCCACATCAAAAAGCCACCTTCTGGATTGGCAACGGCCTGCTCGGCCTTGCTTTGGCGATGATGTTTTTCCTCGGTCCTTTGTCCGAAGTGCTTGGCGGTTGGGCGGTCGTTGTTTGGATGGGGTTGGCAGGAGTAGGAATGTATTTGATTACCAAGGACAAGGGTCCAACCAACAATCTGCCGGATTGACTCGATTGTGACTGGAATCAGCATGCCGCAACCCCTTTCAGCCACCGAGGCCCGCATTCTTGGCGTATTGATCGAAAAAGCGAAAACCACGCCCGACGCCTACCCACTCACGGTCAACAGCCTGACCGCCGGCTGTAATCAAAAGACCTCACGCGAGCCGGTCATGTCGCTATCCGAAAGCGAGATCCAAAGCGCGCTCGAAGAACTGCGTAGCCGGACTTTGATCATGGAAAGTTATGGCGCCTCTGGCCGGGTACTTCGTTATGCGCACAATTTCGCAAAAGTGTATGACGTGCCCGCCGCCAGCGTTGATCTGCTCGCCATCCTGATGCTGCGCGGCCCACAAACCGCCAGTGAATTGCGCGCCAATAGCGAACGCCTGCATCGTTTTGCCGACGCATCCAGCGTTGAAGCCTTTCTCGAAGAACTGGCGGCAAGAGACAGCGGCGCAATGGTACTGAAACTGCCCAGACAGCCGGGCGCTCGGGAGCAACGCTGGACACATCTGCTGTGCGGTATGCCAACGCTGGAAAGCAGCAGCGCTGGTTTCGCTGCTAAGCCTGCCGAACTGGTTTCCGACCTGGAAGCCAGAGTCGAACGGCTTGAACAGGAAGTTGCCGAGCTACGGGCAGCATTGGCTCAATAAGCAGAGGAATAGACTGCAAAAATAAATCACCTACCCGATCAAAATTGTTCGGTTGCAGCATTAAGAATATGCTTGATTGCGCATCTCCTTATTCGACCACATTTTTCTCAACCATCCGGATTCAACACCATGACTGATCTTGCAGCGAACATCAGCGAAACAGACACCACAGAAGCCATTATCCAATCCAGTCAACGCATTACCCCGGAATCCACCGACGAAATCAGGCTGATTGTGCTTCGCATCAATACACCGGCCTTCTACTTTCTGGAAGGCCAGAACATCGGCGTCCTGACCCCGGGCCCGCATGCGTTTGGCAACAAAACGCATCACCGCTACTACACCATTGCCAACGCCAACAAATCGGCTGACGGCGAAGGAGTCGAACTGGAATTGCTGGTGCGCCGCTGTTTCTACATTGATGAAGTCTCCGGCGAACAATATCCTGGTGAAGCCTCCAACTATCTTTGCAATGCGCAACCAGGCGACAAGATCAGCCTCACCGGTCCGCACCGTAGTCCGTTCCGAATCCCCGCTGACAAGAGCAGCAACCTGCTGATGTTGGGCACCGGCACCGGGATCGCCCCATTCCGCGCCTTCCTGCGCCGGGTTTATCAGGAACAAGGCCAATGGGATGGCAAGGTGCGTCTGTTCTACGGCGCCAAGACAGGCGCCGAAATGCTCTACATGAATGACATCAATCAGGATCTGACCAATTACTACGATCAGGCGACATTCAAGGCGATTCAATCGCTCAGCCAAGGCGTGCTAAAAGATGAAGGCGATGCACTGCAAAATGGTGTCGACGCCAATGCCAGCGAAATATGGGCACTCCTGCAAGCGCCGAAAACCCACGTTTATCTCTCCGGCATCAAGAAAATTGCGGCAGCCTTCGATGCAAGCATGGCGAAAATGGCTGGATCAGAGGCGCAGTGGGCAGCAGTCAAACAAGTGCTGATTGAAGAAAAGCGCTGGTCAGAACTGACTTACCATTAAATCGATTCCGTGCGCGTCAGTGCAGTGCGCATCACTGTGCACTACTAATCGCCTTCGACAAAACTGAGCGAAACCGAGTTAAGGCAATATCGCCGCCAGGTCGGCGGCGGACCATCATCGAAGACATGACCGAGATGACCGTCGCAACGCGCACAACGAATCTCGTCTCGAATCATGCCGTGGTTAACATCACGGACAGTCCGCACATGCTCCGGATCAAACGCCTGATAGAAACTCGGCCAACCGGTGCCCGACTCGAACTTGGCGGCAGAACGAAACAGCGGCAGATCACACAAACGACAGTGATACACACCGCTGGCCTTATTTTCGAGCAAACCACCACAGAACGGAGGTTCAGTCCCCTGATGCAGAATCACCCTTCGTTCTTCATCATTCAACCGAGAAACACAACGCTCCCGCTCTCCCTCAGAAAGCGGACTCAGGTCATGACCAGAAGCTGAAACATGCGGTGATATCGGACAAGATTGAGACACAGCACCCCCCTTAAAAACGACAGTTTCGATTGAACAGTATCTACTGAAAACCACCAATCAAGGGAGGGTAGCGAATTTAATACGGGGCTGATATAGACAATAAAAAAACGGATATCTCGGTCGCCCAAAATATCCGTTTAGTAATGTGTTGGCGGAGTGGACGGGACTCCATGTGTTACGTCCGCCCCTCTGCCAGACACAAGCGTAAGCGTCCAACGGCCCCACCTACAAATCCCCTTAAACCTCTGAGACCTTGCTGCATTTTCAAAGGAGCGGGGAATGACGAAGCAAGAAAGGGCGGAAGCCTGGCGCGGGCATCTTGAAAGCTGGCACAAAAGCGGT
>JBBQQT010000170.1:0-7020 GCA_038215555.1 Burkholderiales bacterium
CACGCCGCTGCCGGTTCATCCCCGCGAGCGCGGGGAACCCTGCGAGGTATCGTGTTTCCGTGGGGGGTCCGGCGGTTCATCCCCGCGAGCGCGGGGAACACACTTAAAAAAAGTACCTGTTTTTAAAGAACATTCAGGCACGCGGAAATTCTACCGCGTGCTATTCGTTTTCGTCGGGGTCGTTTTCGGGGAACGGCGGCAGGAAGGAAACCAGTTTCGCGCCGTCGATTTCCACCGGAACCCGCCGATTTGTACCCAGTGTGATGAAGTCGAAACCGGCCTCGTTGTTCGCCCGCCAAGCTAATACTGCGTTGCCGTCTTCGATGCCGGCTTCGACATGGCTCCAGATGTGTTCACGCAGCTTGGCGGAGTAGTTGCCCACGTACACGCCGGCGCGTATTTCCAGCAGCCACAGGGCTAGCCGTCCGCGCAGGCGCGGCGGGGCGTTTTCAACCACGATGACCAGCATCGCCCAGCGGTTTCGGTTCGGGGATGGCCGGGCCGACTTGTTCCGGTGTGGCTTGCGGCAGTTCTATGCCGCCAGCGGCGAGCATTTCTTCGATGCCGGGGATGATGCGTTCCAGCAATCGGGTTTCGCGGAAGATGTCACGGCAGCGCAGGCGGACTTCTCGTTCGGGGTTGCCGGCTTTCACCTTGGCGGCAACCTGGAAGGCGACCGGGACGACGGTGTCGAATTTGTAAATGTCGGCCACGTCGTAGACGAAGGACAAGGGCTTGCCGGTGTGGATGAAACCCACGGCGGGTGCGTAGCCGGCGGCGAGCACGGCGGCTTCGGTGACGCCGTACAGGCAGGCGGTGGCGGCGGAAAGACAGCGATTGGGCAGGTCACCGGCATCCCATTCGCTGGTGTCGTAGTTGCGGGCGCGCCATTCGACGCCATATTTCTTTGCCAGCCGCTTGTACATTTCGCGCACACGGGCGCCTTCGATGCCGCGCAGTTGCTCCACCGAGCGGCGTTGCGGCGGCTCTTCGCCAAAACGGATGGCGTACATCTTGCGCACAACCTTGAGCCGCAAGTCGTCATCCAGCGCCAGTTTGGCCTGAAACAGCAGACGATCCGACCGGGCGCCACCCGGTTGCCCGGCCGAGTACAGCCGCACGCCGGCTTCGCCGATCCAGACCAGCAACGTGCCGACCCGGCCAGCCAGCGCGCAGGCGGCATGCGAGACGCGGGTGCCCGGTTCCAACATCAGACAGGCGACGCCGCCAATCGGGATGTGGGTGCGCACGCCGCTCTTGTCCACCACGACGAAAGCGCCGTCGAGCACATCAAGCCGGCCGCGCTCAATGAAGAGTATGGACAGGCGTTCCTTGATGGGGATGGGGCGCAGGGGCGGGAGGAGGTCAGCCATGATTCGCTAGATTTCGTCGAGCTGTTGCAAGGTTTGATGAATCAACGCCTCGCTCAGAAAGTAGCCCATGTTTCCAAGACGTTCGAAATAAGGTTTGGCCTGTTGAATGACGCCGTCTTTGCGCAAGGCGACCAGCACACCCACCGTGCCAATGATTTCCAGGCCAAGCGTTTGCACCGCCAAACGCCCTTTGCGTTCATCAATCAACAGCATCGCCCGCTTCAGACACGCAAGCGCGATGGCATCGGTTTCACCCGGATCAAGGCCGAAGCGAAGCACCGCGTCGACATCGCCCGCCATGACTTCCACTTGCACCAGCAGACCCTGATCAAGCGCATTGGCAAGTAACCGCGCATCCGGGCGTTGCATGTCTCGCGTGACTTCCGCAACGACCTTCCCGGGCAGGCAGACCGACTCGAAACGCGCACAAAGTTGCGGCAATAAATCCAGCCGGGTCAGCGCAATCAGCGGGCCGCTATCCGCGATCAGCAAGCTGCATGGCATGTGCAATCTCCGCTTCCAACTCACCCGGCCCATAGCGCACGACGGGGATTCGTGCTTCGCCAAGGCAGTCGATCATCTCGCTCTGAGAAACACCCGCGATACGCGCGGCCCCCTCCAATCCGACAATTTCCTGGTTGAACAAATGCATTGCCAACGCCACTTTCGCCCCACGCGTGAGCAGCGTTTCGTCAAAGGGTAGCGTGAAAAATGCGGGCTGGCCTTGGTTCATCACCAGCGCCACTTCTCCCCGTGCCGCGTCGTCCACCAGGCGATTCGGGGTGTGCTTCAAATCTTCAACGGTCAAGGTGTCCATTGATCTCTCCAGAAATGTCAGGGAATGATGAACCGCTCAGACCCGTCGTACCAGCAACAGCCCGCAGCCGAAGGATTTAGCGGGGCCGATGCTCATCACTTAAACCAATTTCGCCAACGATAACAATCCAAGCCCAAGTGCTTTGCCGTGGCCGAAACCGTTGACCAAGCCTTGACGTAGGGTTTCCGGCGTATCTGCTTGCAGCACGCCATCGAACAGCGCGGTATGCAGCGTAATGCGATTGCCGCCACGCCCCTGTTTTATTTGCAGACGCTCATCGGCTCCACGTATGCAGCCGAGAACTGAAAACCCATGCCGCGCGCCTTGGCGCGCAAGCCATTCGAGTTGTTCTTCCTCGCGCGTCAGGCCGTAGCGTTTGCCATCTTTTGTGACGGTCGGGTTGGCAAGTAGGCGGAAGCGGTAACGCGCACCGGGTTGGACCAGCATTTCCAGATCAACGGCTTTATTGGGCTCGATTTTGCTGGCATAGCCGGACAAGCCTTCCAACACCGACCAGTTCGCGGTTTCGGTGGATTGCACCAGCACCACCGTCGATGGCTGGTAGTCGACTCTGCGTTCCAGCCGCCATAGAAAGCGTGTGGGCGGCGTTTCGGCGTCTGGCGCATAGGCACGAGCCAGGGTGCGGTGCATTTCGTAGGCATCGGAAAGATCCCGCCGCGCTTGTGCTTGGCGGGGGTCGAGGGTCAATTTAGACAGGAACATGGATGGCCTCCGAAACGATGTAACGCGGGCCGAAACGGCGTTCAGCGAACGGTGCAACCGGTTGATCCAAGCGCACTGCGCCCGCACTTTCGTGTTCAAGGACGAATCTGAGCGGTTCGTCTTTGTGTTCGTATCTGGCTGCGGCGATGCGCGGCCAAGCCATTAAGGCCTCGTGCAGGTTTTCTCCGCGGATTGCGCTGTCCAGCCAGACCGGCTCGCCAGGCGGGAAGCTTTTTCGCCCCAATGCGAGCGGCCAGATAGGTGCGCGCAATGCGGCGTGAATTGTTGCCAGAAAAATGTGGTCGTCGCCTTCCAAACCGACCAGAAAGGCGGCATCGGCGAGGTAGTAGCGCGGACTGATGACAGTGCGGTCCTTATCCACCTTGCCGGCGGCGGAAATCACTCCCGTTGCGGTTTGGTAATCCCGCATCAACAAGCCTTCCCGATCTACTCGCACACCCATTTTCAATCGGGCAAGGTCGTCCACAGGCTCCGCACGGTCGCGCCCCAGCGCAGCGCAGACCAGGCCAAGGACGCCGGATTTGGACGGCTCCAGCTGGCTGTCGCGTTCATCGAATCGGCTGGTCGTGCCCCACGATTGCATAGGCCCGGCCAGCCGCAAGAGCAGCGTCGGCATGATCACTCCCCCAGTTCGGCGCGGACTTGCGTTTCAACCCACTGCGCCAAAGCATCAAGGTTTGCTTGCGGCGAACCTTTCTCTTTTGGCCAGACACCGGTCATATCCAGATAGGCCCAAGCGTCTTTACCGTCGCCGTAAAAGGCAGTGAGTTGGGCGTCATGTTTGGCGAGTTCCGCGACCGACAGCGCGGTCAGCTCCTTATCTGCCTTGGGCCAGACCGGTTTCTCGAACGCATTGGCAAGGTTGAACGGGCTGGCGTGACGCAGCACCACACCTACGAAGCTGGGCGGATTATGCGCGGCAAAAGTGTTTTGCTTGCCGGTTGGTATGGCGCGCGCCATGGCTTGCACAAATGCGTTGATCCCGGTCAGCGCCAGTTGTTTGTCGTCTTGCAGGTTTTTTACCAACTTGGCGGCGTCGATGACTGCGTAGCGATAGAAGGTGGCGGAGTTGAATTCGATCTGTCCGATCATGCCGGCACCGGTTTCGTCGGCATCGCCTTTGTCATCAACGGCGGTGAAGTAGTCGAATTCGCGTTCGACCTTGTGAGTGGAAATGGCGTGGGCGACCTGGCAGGCGGCATCCTGGTTCACGCCCGGCATATCGGCGAGCATGCGCCCGAACATCGCCACATCGACCGCTTTCTGTCCATTCAGCAAAGCCTTGGCCTCTTTGACAATTTCTGGCGGCAGGCTGGCTTTGGCTTCCTTCTTGGATTTTTTGGCATCCGGCGCGGGAGCAACGGCGAGTTGATCCCAATGCTTGTCTATCAATTGCGCAAACGCTTCGATTTCGCCCTGGCCCAGGAAAAGCAGATATTCGGTCTTTCCATCGTCCTTGAGCTTCAACCCTGCGCCCGCTAGTGCTGCTTCAATTCTTGCGCTGGCTTCGATGCGTCCGAGTTGTTCTAGTCGCGTTTCAAGAAGTTGCTTCAGCTTCTTGGTGCGCACGCCCTGGTTTTCAGGGGGAATCGTTGCGGCTTCTGCAGAACTGAGGCGGATTGCCCGTTTGAAACACTGACTGCTGACCCGTGCCCGACGATGGCCGCCGAAGATGGCATCCTTGGGTGCGCCGGTGTCGTCGCGGTTGAGGTTGGAAGGGGCAAAGTTCTGGATCAGGTGGAATTCGATAAACAAGCTCATGGTGTCCTCCAGTCAAAGTTCGGTTTCGGTTGCTGCGGTTTCTGCTTCTTTGTTTGTCGCTGTGTACGGCTCATAGGCGCGGTAGAAATCTCGCGCCCAGTTTTGTCGGATTCGATCCAGCTTTTCCGGCTTCCAGCGGTCGAACCAACGCGCCAGATCGTCGAGCAAATCGGCGTAGTCGCAGCCAACGCCTTCCGCCGCGAGCAGGGAAATCGATTGCCGCAACATCGTCGGCAGGCTTTCCGCCTCCGCGCCAAGCAGCGCGATGAAACGTTGCTCGATGCTCTCGCTTTCCCTCGACCGCCCCACTCTACCCAGCGCAGTGGCGAAGCTGGCGCCTGTTTGATGCATGGGGTGAAAGGCGAACAAGCCGGCGGTGAGATACAAAGCTTTGCGATACGGGTCATCGGCATGTTTGTCCGCGCCGACGAAACGTTCGACATAGGGATAGGCCGGTGGATAGGCGCCGGGGTCAAAGCCGAGACTACGTTTAAGGTGAGCAAATGCACCGCGCTCCCTATTCTTGAGCCCGGTCAAATGGGTGATGAACGTCTGAGCGTGTTCGCTCATGGTGCGACCTCCTCGGGTGTGGTTTCGAGTTTTTGCGTGGGTGGGACAAGCGTAATCAGTAGCCTGATAAAACGCGGCCAAGTACGCGCATCTGCGCGCAGTACGGCAGGAGAATCGCCCAGACTGCGTCGGGTTGCGGTCCAGGATTGCTTGGCGGCATTGGCCAGGTCGGTTTTCCAATCTATGTGTGCTGCATCGAAATCACCGGCGGCAATCTGCTGCATAAGTTTGGGCAGGGCGCGTTCGGCAGCGGAGAAGAACACGGCAGCGGCGGGGCCGTTGGCCAGGATGGCCTTGGCCCGGGCTTTGGTGTCTTTGTGATTGGGCTCCGGCATGGTCTGGGCGATTAAATCGGTGAAGATGCTTCTACCTCGTGAGAACACTTCTTCAGCAAAACGCACCTGCTGGCGCAGCATTTCCGCTGCGTCTTCTTGTTCCAGCAAGCTTTTAGGCAACTCAATGCGTTCCGCCCGCCAACGCAATAACTTGGCCTGATCGCTGGCAAGACCCGCGCTGAGTATTTGTACAGAGGTATCCCACTGGCCTAACGCTGAATACAGATTTGTTGCCCAACCGAGAATGGCGGCAGGGATGTCTTTCGATTTGCTCGGGTCGGGCAGTAGTGAAGGCAAGTCGCGCCAGATGGCACGACCTGCGCTGTAGGAAATACGGATGGCTTTACCTTCCTTGTTGATTCGGTAGCAGGCCATGGGGTCGGGCGCGTTCGGGTCATCATCCAGCGCAAGCCCGGCAGCAAAGCGAAGGTGGCGAATACGCTTCACGTCAATTTCCGGGGCCAGTAGCACCGCCCTGGTAAGGCGGGTATAGCGATCATTTGGCCCGCTGGCCATGATGGGTTCCGCCAGCAACATGGAGATGGCTGGTGCGACTCGCTCCCACGCTGGCAGATCATCGAGACGGCGACCGTCATAGGGGTGTAAACCTAAAAGCAATGTTTCAGCCAAGTTGCTGCCGGTAGGCATGACTGCAGCTGTATTGGAGAGCGCACCGGCTTTGTCCGAGTCACGCAAGATTTTGACCAAGCCCCCCGGAGTGAATTGAAGAAAACCAAGTAAGTTACGGCACACCTGTTCAAATGAAGCAGGGGTCGGCGCTTCATCAAGTGCATGGTCGAACATCACAGGCGTGTTGCCATTTGCACCCTCAAGTTGAATCTGAGTCAGTGTTTTCTGTTTATCTCGTGTTTCTGCCGTCTCCGCCAAAACCGCCACCTGCATAAATGGTTCTTTCGGATGAAACAGCCAGAAGCGTTCCCGCCAGTGTTCCAGGTAGGCTCGAATCGGTGCCTCCGGCAGTCCTTCGCGAAACCAGCGGGTGCGGTCTGCATCGCGCCATGGGCCGTGCTGCGTGGTCAGCGCCCGGTGCAGCGCCGCGAGCAACAGGCGGTAGAGCGCAATGAGGTTGGGCGGTGAGGTTTCCGCCAATGCGGCGTAGTCGCGCGCTTTCAGCAGGGCATCGATAAGGCTGACTTCAAGCACTTCGCCGGTTTGCGTTCGCACCGGTATCCAGGGCTCGTCGAGCAGGTTGAAGGCAGGGTGTTCGGTCATGCATCCTCCTTTTGTGTGGTTTGTTTCGTACTTTCGAATGTGATGCCAAGTTCAGGGTCGAGGCGGACGCGAAGCCGCTCGAATTCAGCGATGCCGTCCGTCAATACAAGCGGCCGCAGGTTGCGTAGCAAGGGGTGAAGTTCGAATGCCTTGGGTTGGGTTTGTGCAAGCAGGGCTTTGACAATAT
>JBBQQT010000171.1:0-6903 GCA_038215555.1 Burkholderiales bacterium
AGCAAGTGAAGAATGTCTGGAACCGGATGAATCAGGTGATCATCGAGTACATGCTGGAACAGTATCCGGACCCGGACCAGCATCTGGTGCTGGCTGGCGAGGCGAGCCTGGATGCGACCTGGCCGATGACTTCGCCGGGCGTACCGAGCATCCGCATGCTGCATAACCATTTCATTGTGTTCAACAAGGCCGAGTTGCGTGACGCACCGATTGCGGACGCCAGCAATCCGAACCTGACCGATGGCGGCCAGCATTCGTTGTTCCAGGCCTATATGCGCAATGTGTATCAGGATTTCTTCGACGAGCTTGATCTGCGCATCCTGCGTCCGTGTCAGGACGGTTCTTGCAAGATTGCGTTGACCGGCTATCCGCAAGGGCTGCCAAGCTGGGAAGTCACCGTCGGCGCTGACGCCTTGAAGGAGATTCGCTTCTGGAAGGAATATGACACCTTGCTGAAGGGTTTCATCGACTTCTATCGCACCTTCTTTGGCCAGGTTTCCACCCGCAACGCGCCGCTGCCGCGCGATATTTATTTCCCGGAACTGGTCGAGAACAAACTGCAGTTCAACAATGATTTGCTGAAGACCGCGAAGATGGTGCGCGATCGTTGCATCAAGGATGCCAAATACGCCAACTCGATTCGCTGGCAGCCGGCGTTCAAGCAACTGATCTATCGCAACGACGCGGGTAAGTTGATCGTCACTATTAGTCAGAATTCCATCGGAAACGCGATTACAGAACTGCTTGGCGTAGTGGTCAGCCGCAAGCCGGACGCGGAAGCCTATGGCAAAGCGGAACCTGCGTTGATCGAGCGTTTGCTGGAAGTGCGCCGACGTCTGGTCGAGGCCGACTTGGGTTCGGGTATCGCCACGCCGCATTGGGGCGCCGTTTGACTTGAAAATACGGTTTGGGGGCTTGATTAGTGAAACAATGCCCTGAAAATTGTTGGGCGGATGATCCCGGCCAGGCAATTTCCGTGACAACACGGTTAAAATCCGCCCCCCTAATCGCAAGTTTTACCAAAGGAAGAATCATGAGCAAAGGGCAGCTGCTACAAGACCCGTTCCTCAACGTGCTGCGCCAAGAGCAAGTTCAGGTTTCTGTTTACTTGGTCAATGGCATCAAACTGCAAGGCCATATTGAAAGCTTCGATCAGTATGTTGTGTTGCTCAAGAACGCCGTCACCCAGATGGTTTACAAGCACGCCATTTCCACCATCGTTCCGGCTCGCCCGGTGATGGTCCAGCACGGCAGTGGTGATTAACATTTGATTGCCGGTTGTTTGTCTGTGCTGATTCATGTTTGATCGCCCGGAACGTGGCGCGTCGGTCGTTCTAGTCTCACTCGATTTTGGGCTGCCAGACTATGCCGAAGGTCTGAATGAGCTGAACCTGTTGGCCGGAAGCGCCGGCTTGCAGGTTGTCGGCTTGGTCGAGGGCAAACGCGCCAAGCCGGATGCGCGACTGTTTGCCGGCTCAGGCAAGGCGGAAGAAATCGGCCATGTCGTGCGCGATGCGGGCGCGACCTTGGTGATCTTCAATCACGAACTATCGCCGGTGCAGGAGCGCAATCTCGAACGTTTGCTGGAATGCCGGGTACTCGACCGTACCGCACTGATTCTCGACATCTTCGCTTTGCGTGCGCGCAGCAATGAAGGCAAGTTGCAGGTTGAACTGGCGCAGTTGCGGCATTACTCGACGCGACTGGTGCGCGGCTGGACTCACCTGGAACGCCAAAAGGGTGGTATCGGCATGCGCGGCGGTCCGGGTGAAAGTCAGTTGGAACTTGATCGCCGTATGTTGTTGAGCAAAATCAAGACGATTGAAGGCAAGTTGGAAAAACTTTCGCGCAGCCGCGCGGTGCAGCGCAAGAGCCGCCTGCGTGGTGGCGTACTTTCGGTTTCGTTGGTGGGCTACACCAACGCCGGCAAATCGACGTTGTTCAACACGTTGACGCATGCCGGCGCTTATGCCGCCGATCAACTCTTCGCCACGCTCGATACAACATCGCGCAAGCTCTGGTTGCCCGAGGCGGGTCAGCAAATCGTGCTGTCCGATACGGTGGGCTTCATTACCCGCCTGCCGCACACCCTGGTTGCGGCGTTTGAAGCGACGCTGGAAGAGACTGCGCGCGCCGACCTGCTGTTGCATGTGGTCGATTCCGCCAGCCCGAATCGTGAGCGGCAGATGGAAGAAGTGGACAAGGTTTTGCTGGAAATTGGCGCGGAACAAGTGCCGCAGATTCGAGTCATGAACAAGGTCGATCTGACCGATGCCGAGCCTCAGGTGGCTCGCGATGAGTATGGTAAGATCGCGGCCGTTTGGCTTTCCGCCAAGACCGGCTCAGGTGTGGAGTTGCTTCGGGAAGCTCTTGCAGAGTTGGCTCGTGATCAACAACATGAAATTCAATTACTGGCAATTCAGAATGCCGAACTTTCTAAAAGCTATGTGGAAACCAATCAGAATGGCCTGGAATGACCCGCAATGGGGGAATCAGGGTGGCGGCGGCAACAAGAATGCTGGCGGTCCGCCCGATCTCGATGAACTCTGGAAAAACGTCAATCGCCGACTGAATGAAATCTTCGGCAAGAAATCCGGCGGCGGTGGAGGTGAAGAGCCGCCGCGCGCAGGCGGTGGCTTTCAGCGTGAATTTAAAATTCCGGGTGGCGCGGGCCTTCTGGTCGGTATGGCAGTCGTGGTTTGGCTGGCCTCCGGTTTCTACATCATTGATGCTGGTGAACGCGGTGTGGTGCTGCGTTTCGGTAAATTTGCCGAAACCACAATGCCGGGACCGCGTTGGCACATGCCGTATCCGTTGGAAACCGTTGAGGTGGTCAATGTCGAGCAGGTGCGCACGGTAGAAGTGGGTTACAAGAACAATGTGAAATCCAAAGTGTTGAACGAAGCGTTGATGCTGACCGATGATGAGAACATCGTCGATCTGCAGTTTTCGGTGCAATACCTGCTGAAAGATCCGGAAGATTATCTGTTCACCAATCGACATCCTGACGAAGCGGTGAAACATGCCGCCGAAACCGCGATGCGTGAAATCGTCGGCAAGAGCAAGATGGATTACGTGTTGTATGAAGGCCGCGCCGACATCGCCATCCGCGCCACCAAACTGATGCAGGATATTCTTGATCGCTACAAAACCGGCATTCAGATCAGCAAGCTGAACATGCAGAACGCGCAACCGCCGGAGCAGGTTCAGGCCGCTTTCGACGACGCCGTGAAAGCCGGTCAGGATCGCGAGCGCTTCAAGAACGAGGGCCAGTCTTACGCCAACGACGTCATCCCGAAAGCGCGCGGTGTCGCTTCCCGCTTGCTGGAAGAAGCGCAAGGCTACAAGGAACGGGTGGTCGCGCAATCCGAAGGTGAGGCGTCCCGCTTCAAGCAGGTTTTGGTCGAGTATGCCAAGTCGCCGCAAGTGACGCGTGAACGTCTGTATCAGGACACCATGCAGCAGGTGCTTTCTAATACCACCAAGGTGATGGTGGATGACAAACAAGGCGGCAATCTGCTCTATCTGCCGTTGGATAAACTGATGAACATGACTCAAAGTGCCTCGTCTGGGCAGGCCAACCCGCAGCAAGTCGAGCAGTCCGCGCAACGTCAGGACAGCACGACGCCGGCCCGGAGTGAAGATTTGTCCCGTTCGCGCGATGCCTTCCGCGCCCGTGATCGGGAGGCCCGGTAATGAAAAATTCCGCCGTTGTCATTGTCGGCCTGGTTGGGGTTCTGTTCTTCCTGTCTCTGACGTTGTTCACCGTGGATCAGCGTCAGGCAGCCCTGGTATTCCAGTTGGGTGAAGTGGTTTCGATCAAGAAAGATCCTGGCCTGTATTTCAAACTGCCCTTTATTCAGAACATCCGCTACTTCGAGACTCGTATCCTGACCATGGATCCGGCTGAACCGGAGCGATTCATTACTTCAGAGAAGAAAAACGTGCTTGTCGATTACTACGTCAAGTGGCGTATCCAGGATGTCGAGAAGTACTACGTCAGCTTCAACGGCGACGAACGTCGCGCCGAGAATCGCCTGTCGCAGACCGTCAATGACGGCATGCGCGCCGAATTCGGCAAGCGCACCGTACACGATGTGGTATCCGGCAAGCGTGACGATGTGATGGAATCCCTGCGCCGGTCGGCTGATATCGATTCGAAACGGTTTGGTGTCGAGGTGATGGACGTGCGGATCAAGCGGGTCGATCTGCCGGGTGAAGTCAGCGAGTCGGTGTATCGCCGGATGGAGGCCGAACGCAAACGGGTTGCCAACGAATTGCGTTCCACCGGTGGTGCCGAAGCGGAAAAAATTCGCGCCGATGCCGACAAGCAACGCGAGGTGATCATTGCCGAAGCCTACCGCGATGCGCAGCGCACCAAGGGTGAGGGCGATGGCCGCGCAGCTGCGATTTATAGCGATGCGTTCGGCAAGAACCCCGAGTTCTATGCCTTCTATCGCAGCATGGAAGCGTACAAGCAGAGCTTTTCCAGCAAGAATGACGTGATGGTGCTGCAACCGAATTCCGAATTCTTCCGCTACATGAAATCGTCGCGTGGCGGTGGCAAGTAAACCGCTGGGTGCGAGGTGAGCCTGGGCGATATCTTCCTGCCCGCGTTGGCGCTGATGTTGGTCATGGAGGGCGTCATGCCCTTCCTGTCACCCTCCGCCTGGCGTGAAGCTTTCACTCGCATGATCCAGTTCAGTGATGGCCAGTTGCGTTTCATGGGGCTGGTTTCCATGCTTGCCGGTTTGCTGCTTTTGTTTTTGATTCAATAAATATCCGATGCCCCCAGCCTGGCTCCTTCCCGAATACGTCGAAGATATCCTGCCGCCTTATGCCCGGCAGGCGGAGGCATTGCGCCGCCGTCTGCTCGATTTGTTCGACAGTTATGGTTACGACCTGGTTTGCCCGCCACTGGTGGAGTACCTGGATTCACTGCTCACCGGCGCGGCGCGTGATCTTGATTTGAAAACCTTCAAGGTGGTCGATGGCCTGTCCGGCCGCATGCTTGGTGTTCGCGCTGACATGACGCCGCAAGCCGCGCGTATCGACGCCCACCTGATCAACCATGAAGGCGCGACTCGCTTGTGCTACGCCGGCCCGGTGCTGCGGACCAAGCCGGCCGGTTTCCTGGCCAGTCGCGAACCGTTCCAACTTGGCGCCGAGCTGTTCGGCCATGCGGGTATCGAATCTGATCTGGAGATTCAGGAACTGCTGATTTCCGCGCTGGCGATTGCCGGCGTGCCGGATGCTCGCCTCAGTCTCGGCCATGCCGGGTTGTTTCAGGCGTTGGCGACAGGTGCTGAATTGAACGAGATGCAGGCCACCGCGATGTTCGCCGCGCTGCGCGGCAAGGATGTGCCGGAAGTTGCAGCCCTGAGTGCCGAACTCGACGCACCCTGGCGTGATGCATTTCGCCAATTGCCCGGTTTGTATGGCGATGTCTCGGCACTCCAGCAGGCGCGGGCGGTATTGCCCGATCAGCCGGCGATCAGCCAGGCGCTTGCTGAACTCACCCAATTGCTCGCCGCCGGTAATGCCTTCGGCAATATCAGTGTGGCGGTTGACCTTTCCGACCTGCGCGGCGACGGCTACCACAATGGTGCGACGTTTGCCGCCTATGCCGGCGGTCAGGCCAGCGCGGTGGCATTGGGCGGTCGCTATGACGGCGCTGGCAGCGTGTTCGGACGTAGTCGCCCGGCCACCGGTTTTTCGCTCGATTTGCGTCAGATCATTGATTGTCTGGCAGAACCCGCAGCGCGCGGCGGCATCCTCGCGCCCTGTTCGGATGATCCAACGCTGCGTGCCAGAATGGCGCAGCTACGCGCTGCTGGCGAGCGGGTGGTCGTCGAATTGCCTGGGCTGGCGGGACAAGCGGAAGACAGCGGATGCGATCGAAAATTGGTGAAGACGGCCGAAGGCTGGCAAGTTCAGTAATTGGGATTTTTCAAGGGATCGAACATGAGTAAAAACGTCGTCGTAATCGGCACCCAGTGGGGTGACGAAGGGAAAGGCAAGATTGTTGACTGGTTGACCGATCGCGCCCAGGGCGTAGTGCGTTTCCAGGGTGGTCACAATGCCGGTCACACGCTGGTGATCGAAGGCAAGAAGACCGTCCTGCACCTGATTCCGTCTGGCATCCTGCGTGAAAACGTGCGCTGCTACATTGGCAACGGCGTCGTGCTGTCGCCCGAGGCGCTGATGGAAGAAGTTGAAATGCTGGAAGGCAACGGCATCGACGTCGCCAGCCGGATGACCATTTCCGAAGCCTGCCCGTTGATCCTGCCGCATCACATCGCGCTCGACCAGGCGCGCGAAGCCGCCAAGGGCGCCGGCAAGATCGGCACCACCGGACGTGGCATCGGTCCCGCCTATGAAGACAAGATCGCCCGCCGCGCCATCCGCGTGCAGGACCTGCTGCACCGCGAACGCTTCGCCGCCAAGTTGGGCGAA
Source organism: Burkholderiales bacterium (assembly GCA_038215555.1). Classification (GTDB taxonomy): domain Bacteria; phylum Pseudomonadota; class Gammaproteobacteria; order Burkholderiales; family Thiobacillaceae; genus PFJX01. The sequence continues at coordinate 6,457 of JBBQQT010000171.1, forward strand.
GTGCTCGACTATCACAACTACGTGCTCAAGCATTACTTCAAGTGGGACACCGTCGATTTCCACAAGACGCTGGATCAGGCGATGGAACTGGCCGAGCGCATCAAGCCGATGATCGGCGACGTGCCGCGCAACCTGTACGAAGCCAACAAGCGCGGCGAGAACCTGCTGTTCGAAGGCGCCCAAGGCACGCTGCTTGACATCGATCACGGCACCTATCCGTTCGTTACCTCCAGCAACTGCACGGCCGGCGGTGCTTGCACCGGTTCCGGCATGGGCCCATCGGCGATGCATTACATCCTCGGCATCACCAAGGCCTACACCACCCGCGTCGGCTCCGGCCCGTTCCCGACCGAGCTGTTCGACGAAGATGGCAAATGGCTGGCGGAAAAGGGCCACGAATTCGGCGCCACCACTGGCCGCCCGCGCCGTTGTGGTTGGTTCGACGCC
>JBBQQT010000172.1:0-6751 GCA_038215555.1 Burkholderiales bacterium
TCAGCAAGGATGGCCTGCTGGCGGCCGCCAGCCTGGACGGTTCGGTGCGCCTGTATCAACTTTGGGGCAACAAGCTGGAACGCATCGCGCGCCAGCAACTGGCCGATGGCGGACAACCTTATGGGCTGTCATTCTCGCCAAATGGCCGCACCCTTGCCGTGGGCTACGCCAATGCGGCGCGTGTCGATATTCTGGATGTGACCAGCCTGACCAGGCTGCACAGCGGCGATTATGGCGGTAGCGGCAATCTGGGGCGTGTCGCGTGGTCAGCCGACGGCCGCCGTCTGTATGCCGGCGGCACGGCAGGTTCGCGCAACAGCTTCAACCTGCTGGCGTTCGACCATGATGCATCGAGTCCGGATGTCATCGCCCGCTTCGACAACATCATCATTTCACTGGCCGCCATGCCCGACGGCGGCGTTGCGGTAGGCAGCGCCGAACCCTCGTGGGCAGTCTTCAATGCCGACGGCAAACGCACGCTGCAACAGGGCAGGGTGGCGGCAGATTTTCGCGATGCCGGCGACGCGCTCAAGGTATCGGCGGATGGCAAGGTGCTCGCGTTTCCGTTCGAGCGCGAGGGTCGCGCACAGGTCACCTTCGATTCCGCCAGCGGCGAAATGCGGCAAGGCGTTGCCAGCGCCCTGCATGCCGCGCTGGATCGGGGTGATGGTCTAGATATCCGCAAATGGAAAAACAGCGCCAACCCCACCCTGAATGGCCGCCTGCTCGAACTGCCACCCCGCGACGTGTCGCACAGCCTGGCTGTCACGCATGACCAGAAGGAGTTCGTGCTCGGCACCGAATGGAATCTGATCCTGTTCGACACGACCGGCGCAAAACGCTGGCAACAACGCATGCCTGCGGCCGTCTGGTCGGTCAATGCCACCCCGGACAATCGCTGGATCATCGCCGGCCTGGGCGACGGCACGTTGCGCTGGTTCCGCCGCCGCGACGGCGTGGAGCAGCTTGCGCTGTTCCCGCATCCGGATCGCGAACGCTGGTTGTTCTGGACGCCAAGCGGTCATTACGACTCATCGGTGGCAGGCGAGGACTTGATCGGCTGGCACGTCAATCAAGCGTACAACCGCTCAGCCAATTTCTATCCGGTTGGCCGCTTCCGCAAGCATTTCTATTTGCCCGCCGCGCTCCGCTACACACTGGCCGAAGGCGATGCCGCCACCGGCGTGCGGCAGGCGCAAGCCGAAATCCGGCGTGGAGAACAGCAGAGCAAGGTGACTGCAGAGCCTGAAGTTAAGCAAATCCTGCCTCCGATCATCGAATTGCGCAGCGACCGTGAAATCGTCACCTCTGCCCCCAACATCAAGGTCAAGGTGGCCTTGACCAGCCCCAATGGCGCGCCCGCAAACAATCTCCGCATTCGCGCCAATGGCCGTCTAATCAGTGAACTGAACGAAAAGCAGTTGCGCGGCAAGAACGAACTGGAAGTGCCCATCACACTGCCAGCGGAATCCAGTACAGAAATTTCATTCATCGCACGTAACCGCAACGGCAGCTCGGAACCGGCTATCTTTCATGTCAAACGCGATGTGGTTGTGCCGGTCAGCAACGCGGCTCAAAAGCAGAAAGCGCAGCAGCCGGTTTACAAAAAACTCTATGTGTTGGCAGTGGGTATTGCGAGCTACCCGAAATTGCGACCGCAATTCCAACTGAAATATCCGTCCAAAGATGCCAATGATTTTGCCGGCAATCTGAAGAAGCAGGCGAAGACCTTGTATGGCGATGCCGAGATACGCATGCTGGTCGATACCCAGGCCAGCCGCAGCAACGTCCTGGAAGGACTGAAATGGCTGCGTCAATCGGTTACCGCTGACGACATGGGCATCCTGTTTCTCGCCGGCCATGGCTTCATGCTGCAAAACCATTATTACTTTGCGCCATCCGACCTCGATCTTTCCACTGATGATGCCGGCATTCAGACCGGTGTACCGGGCAAAGCCATTCAGGAAACGCTGGCCAACTTGAAAGGGCGCGGAATCTTTTTTCTGGATACCTGCCATTCCGGATTCGCCCTGTCCGAACTCAAGATCAATACCGACATGACCGGCACGCTGAATGACATGGGTGATGAAAAGGCGGTAGTCGTGCTGGCCGGGTCTGCCGGGCGACAAAGCGCGCAGGAAGCCGACGAATGGAACAACGGTGCGTTCACCAAGGCCATTCTGGAAGGGCTCAACGGTAAAGCTGACTACGCACGTACCGGTCGCATCACCCCTCCATTGCTACATACTTACGTCAGCACACGCGTAAAGAGCATGACCGAGAACCAGCAAACCCCAAAAATGGTAGGCGCGATATTCGATGACCCGATAGTAATATTGCGCTGAATAAATAAATCTACACTCTCAGCACATCATGACAATCAATCACAAAACCCCCATTGCTGCCGCGCTGGCAATTTCCTTGTTGGCATCGTGCGCGACGAATCCGGATGGCTCCGTGCGTATGGATAATCGCGCCAGCGGCGCCTTGGTTGGCGCACTGACCGGTTGCGGCATCGCGCACCTGACTGGTGGAAATTGTGCAACCGGTGCGGTGGTCGGCGGCCTTGTGGGGTTTTTGATTGGCTGGCAATTTGAATCTAAAAAGATTTCGGAAGCGAAGATCACCAACACCAAATACGCGAAGAAACAGAAAATTCCCAAGAACGACATCAAACCCGCCGCCTTCTCCAGTCAGATAAAACAGAAGTCAGTCAACAATGGCGAAAGGGAAATCGAAGTCACTTCCAACACCGATCTCATTGGTTATGGTGACAAAGTCCCTGACGTGAAACAGCATTACGCCATCTATGACGAAAAAAACGAGTTGATTGAGGAAAAAACGGAATCGCTGGCCGCGGTCGATGGTGCCGGCAGTTACCAAACCACGTCGTCTTTCAAAGCCCCGGCCGCAGCAAAGGGCAAGAAATACCGTATGGAAACGACCTTGTTGGTGGATGACAAGAGCTACCAGAAAAAAAATTACACCATTTCCTGGGCACCTGAAGCAGGGCCATTGTTGGTCGCGTTGCGCTAAACCAGCAGGCCTCAATCGCCGCCGCAAACACCGCGCGCAATCGGCTTGAAACAGAATTCTCCCATCAGGCTGCTGGATTCCCATGGAATCTGGGAAAAGTTGGTTTCCTGAGAAACACCGATCCGCACCTGCTTCAGCATTTTCTCGATGGTCTGCCCTGGTCGGTCGATATTCTCTAGAAGATGCCTGGTATAGATACTATTGCGATTGCCATTACCATCCGACGCCAATGAACCCGGAGAAGTGGAAAACGCGATTACGGTGCCACTGTCGTTGACCTGTACCTCCGCCAACCCGATCGACGCCTCATCTCGCTTCGCAGCCAGACCGCGTGTGCGAATCCGGCGCGCATCCGCCAGACGGGCGACACTGCCGGTAAACGGATTATCGCGGCAGGCGTCGACGATGATGATGTTGATGCCTTGCCGCATGTTTGTCAGCCGCTCGACGACTTCGGTCAGGTCGACTGCGTTGTTCACCAGATCTTCTTCGCGCTGAATTTCGATATCAACCGGAATCAAATAGTTTTTGCCCCGCCATTGCACGCCATGACCCGCGAAGTAGATCAGCCGTACATCGTGCCTTTCCGCCTGAGCAATGTAATTCTTGAAAGTGGTCAGCATGTCGCGTTGTGACGCGTTTTCTTCCAACGTCACCTTGAATCCCAGACGCATCAGGATATTGTTCATAGCCTTGGCGTCCTGGGTCGGGGTACGTAGACGTGCGTTGGCGTAGTTTGCATTGCCGATTACCAGCGCCGTGCGCGTTTCCTTGAAGCGTATCGATTGCGCTGCAACTGGAAGTGCCAGAAGGCACGCAACCAAGAAAACAACAAGGCCTTGACGTCGCTGGATCATCATGTGGAATCAATAGCCGGATGCCGGGAGCTGATCGACGAGCGCAATGCTTTCGATCACGGCTTGACCGGATAATGTTTCAAACACACCGGCAGATTCGCCTTTCAAGCCCAGCAGGTAGTATTCGCCAATCTGACTCGGGCCGGCAACGATCTCCGCTTCTGCCTGGCGCAATAACATGCGGATATCCGATTCCCTGACATCCGATTTGAATGAAACCCGGATAAACGGCTGATGGATGCCGGCATGCTGGGAATTTGATCGATATCCGGCATATTCGTCGGACAGTTGTTGATTCGGCCAGATAGACACGATGATGGCCAATTGCGCCACCAACACCGCTGCCATGGAAGCCATCAAGGGACGGGGTGAAATCAGCATACCGAACCACTCAAGCCAACCCTGGCTGCGCTTTTCCAGAGTTTTGATCTGTTGTGCGTGCTGTTGGTTGCTGGATGCGCGGATGCGCGCCATCACCTGGCTCAGGCCTTCATCCTCGGGCAGATCGAGCGCGGCGCTCTGAGTCACCGCATGCTTGATGGCTTCATCCCATTCAATCGGATCATTCTCCCGGCCGCGGTTAGCGCCAGAGTTAATTGGCCGTGCCATAAGAATGGTCCCCTTGTCTGTCACCCAAACTGCTCTTGACGCAGCGCAGAAGATTGTTGCGTGCATGCATCAAGCGGGTTTTGACTGTGCCATCCGGAATCGAGAGCAGCTTGGCAATTTCGTTCACGCTCATTTCTTCGAAATGCAACAAGTGCAGGCATTCACGGTGCGCAGGGGAAAGTGTCTGCATGCATTCGATCAGCATCGCCTTCGCCTGCTTGCCAGCGACCTCGTCGAACACGCTCTGATTTTCATCTTCGAGCAGTTCCGCCATTTCGTCGATATCCTCATGCGCGTTTTCGCGACGAGTGCGCAGCGACATCAGCACCTTGTTTCTGGCGATGCCCAACACCCAAGTCGACACTTTCGCTTCGGAGCGAAACCGATTCGCGCTATGCCAAACTTCGTACATCGTATCCAACATGATCTCCTTGGCCACTTCCTGGTTGTCGATGGAGCGGCAGACGAAAGCAAAAACACGTCTGGATAGCAGTCTGAAGAGCGATTCGAACGAGGCTTCGCAACCTTGGCTTACGCGCAACAATAAATCCCGCGCTGATTCATCATCTATCCGACGCATGTTTGTCATAGGTTGCTTTAGATCGGGTGTTGGTTCATCGAAACGAAAGTATTTTAGTAACTACTCAAGTAGGCGGCAAAATTCTTTTTATTCATGGTGTTAAAAATTGTTGTTAAAGTCAATAATGCTGCTCATGGAAGCCCTGCCTGACCTTGACCGACTCAGCGTTGCCGAAAAAGACAACCTGATCCGTGCGATTTTTGCACAGGTGGAGACGCTGTTGTCCAAGGTGGCCGAACTGGAAGGGCGGCTGGCGAAGAACAGCCGGAACTCCAGCAACCCCCCCTCCACGGATGGGTTCAGGCCGAAGCCGAAATCGCAACGCAAAGCGGGCCAGAAGCCCACGGGCGGCCAGAAGGGGCACACCGGTCACACGCTGAAGAAGGTCGCGGCAGCGGATCACATTGAAACCCATGCGCCGCCGGGCCACTGCGATGTCTGCCATCGTCGGCTGACCGACATGGCGATCGTCGAGACCCGCCAAGTGTTCGATATTCCGCCGCTGCGTCACGAAGTGACCGAACACCAGGTGCTCGAAGCGCAATGCGCCTGTGGGCGCGTGCATCGCGGCGCGTTTCCGGCGGAGGTTTCGGCCCCGGTACAGTACGGGCCGCGCATCAAGGCCGCCGTGGTGCGTCTGACGCATCACCACATGCTGCCGGTGGCGCGCACCGGCGATCTGGCGGGTGACCTGTTTGGCCTACCGCTGGCAGATGCCACGGTGCTGGCGATCAACGAAGAAGCCCGTGCGCTGCTTGCACCGACCGTGGCGGCGATGGGCGAAGCCCTGAAAACCGCGCCCATTGCCCATGCGGATGAGACCGGCATGAAGGTGGCCGGCAAAATTCACTGGTTGCACGTCCTGGCCACTTCTGCCGTGACCTGGATCGGCGCTCACGCCAACCGGGGGAAGAAAGCCTTTGATGCCTTCGGGATATTGACTGCGTTTACCGGCACGTTGATCCACGATGGCTGGCGGTCGTATCGCGATCTGGCGTGTGTGCACGGTTTGTGCAACGCCCACCACCTGCGCGAACTGACGTACGTTTTCGAGGAGATGGGACAAGCCTGGGCGCAACAACTGATTGATCTGCTGCTTGCCGCGCATCAGGAGGTAACGGCAATCGGCGGGCCGCTGCCGCTTGATCGCATCACGCACTATCGATCCGCTCATGCCAGGATTCTTGCCGAGGGTGAAGCGGCCAATCCGCGCGCGCCGCCTTCCGGAAAACGCGGCAAGACTCGCCAAAGCAAGGCGCTCAACCTCATCGATCGCTTGCGGGTTCACGCCGACGATGTCTGGCGTTTCATGACCGATCGCAACGTCCCCTTCTCCAACAATATCGCCGAGCAGGCGGTACGCATGCCCAAGGTCAAACAGAAGGTTTCCGGCGGCTTCCGAACCAAGGTGGGCCTTGATACCTTCTGCGTCATCCGCTCCTATCTCACCACCCTCCACAAGCAGGATGCCAATCTCTTCCACGCGCTCACCCTGACCTTCCAGGGCGCCCCACCTCAGCCCAGGACAAATTTGTTCTCTCTTTGATTGCAGCGCGCGGGCGCTGACTGCAGGGTGCGCCGCGCGCACCATCGAAGAAAAATCGGTGCGCATGGCGCACCCTACCTGAGAAATAATTTGCCCTGCACCTCAGCCTCGCTTCACTTGATC
>JBBQQT010000173.1:0-6728 GCA_038215555.1 Burkholderiales bacterium
GGTGCGAAGCCCAGGGCATTCATGAACAGATTCCGCTGTTGCGCCTGCATGGCGTCGAGCGGCAGCGCATCCTGCGGCAGATGAAGAATCGTTTGTATGAACTCGGCGAAGCGCTCGACGAGCAAGACGCCATGAAGAATCCCCAGCTCGAAGTCGTGCGTTGCCAACGCACGCTGCCGGCAAATGCCCAGCTTGCACTGGTCTGGGGTGCGGGCATCGCTACGCCTTCCGGCCAAACCAACCCGGCTGACCAGCGGATTGAATTCAAGGTGCGTGACCATTTCGCTGCCCGCCTGCGCTGCCAACGCGAAAATGCGAAAGCCGGCTGCATCCCGCTGACTCCGATTCGGCTCGACTTTACCGCCCCGGTGGCGCGTGAACTGCTCGACCAGGTGACGCTGAAAGACAGCGCCAGCACGCCGAAAGGCAAAATTTATCGGCAACGGAAAGACGAACACCCCGAGGCGATGGATGACGGCATCGAATTCTCCGGCCCGTTCCCCGCCAATGCCAGCCTGAGCCTGTCCTTGCCGAAGCAGTTCAGCGATGACAAAGGCCGCGACTTGGTCAACGCAGCGCGCTTCCCGCTGCAATTCAAGACTGGCGACTTGCCGCCGATGATCAAGTTTGCCGGCAATTTCGGCATCATCGAACGAGTTGCCGGCGGTCTGTTGCCGATCACGCTGCGCAATCTGGAACCGGATATGGGCACAGGCACCGCCGCCAAAGTGCGCTGGATTCGCCTGAGTGACGATGCCGATATCCTGCATTGGCAAAAACAGCTGCATCAGTTCGACAACCCGCCCTACGTGCCGAACGTCGCACAGCAACCCGACCCGCGCCGCTCGCGACTGCTGCCCGAAAAATCGCCCAGGCTGGTCGAACGCACACTGCCGAAGCCGAATGGCGCGCAGGCGTTCGAGGTCATCGGCCTGCCGCTGGAAAGACCTGGCTTCTATGTCGTGGAAGCGGAAAGCCAGCGCCTGGGCAAGGCTTTGCTGGACGACAACCGCCCGATGTACGTCCGCAGCAGCGCGTTGGTCACCAATCTCGCAGTGCATTTCAAATGGGGGCCGGCCTCATCGCTGGCCTGGGTGACTCGACTCGATCTCGGCACGCCGGTCGCCGGCGCCCGCATCGCAGTGCGAGATTGCCGAGGCCGCCTGTTTGCCGAATCGAGCACCGACACACAGGGCATGGCCTTGTTGCCGAAAAACCTGCCGGACCCAAGCGCCAGCGAATACGACTGCCCGCTGTATGTCAGCGCGCGCAAGGATGACGACCTCAGCTTTGCCCAGTCGGACTGGAACGAAGGGATTGAAACCTGGCGCTTCGGCCTGCCCTCGGAGTGGCGCACAGAGTCTCGCATCGCGCACAGCCTGCTCGACCGCACCTTGTTCCGCCCCGGTGAAAGCGTGCACATGAAGCACATCGTGCGCGACAAGCGCGAAACCGGCTTGAGCCATGCGGCAAAACTGCCGGCCACCTTGCAGATCGAGCACAGCGGCAGCAACCAGCGCTGGTTTCTGCCACTGACCTGGCACAACGGCGCCGCCGCTACCGACTGGAAACTGCCCGCCGGCGCCAAACGCGGCGACTACAACCTGCGCTTGCTGAATCAGGCGGTGTCGCCGGACAGCCCATCGCAGCAGCTTGAATATCTGGAAGGGATCGATTCCGGCGCCTTCAGTGTCGGCGATTTCCGGGTGCCGCTGATGCGTGCCGAAATCGATCCGGTGGCGCAGGAACTGGTCGCCGCCCGGCATGCCGACATGGACCTCAGCGTGCGCTACCTGAATGGCGGCGGCGCGAAAAACTTGGCGGTCAAACTACGCGCGCAACTGGAGCCGCATTACCGGGTCGAGTTTGCCGACTTCAAGGAATACGACTTTGCGCGCCGGGGCGAACAGGAAAACAGCAGCGAAGAAAGCGAACTGGTGACGCTACCAGGCAGCCAGCTCAAACTCGACGCCAACGGCGCCGGCCGCAGCCGGATCAGCGCGCTGCCGGCCCTGAACACGCCGCACAAGCTGCGCGTGGAAATGGAATACGCCGATCCGAACGGCGAAATCCAGACCGTCAGCCGCACGACGACCTGGTGGCCGGCCAACGTCGTGCTGGGCATGAAGAACGCGCGTTGGACGCGAGCCGGGCAAGATCGTGACAAGAATCAACGCCAGACACACCGGCTGGATTTCCAGGCCGTCGATCTCGCCGGCAAGCCCGCGGTGGAAGTATCGGTTGAAGCCAAACTCAAGCTGCGCCAGACCTTCAGCCATCGCGTCCGGCTCGCCGGCGGCTTCTACGGCTACAACGAAGAAACACGTGAGACCCCGATTGCCGCCACATGCAGCGGCAAGACTGACACCAAGGGCAAGTTCAGTTGCGAAGTGCAGATTGAAGCCAGCGGTGAAATCCTGGTCAGCGCACAAGCCCTCGACAGCGCCGGCCGGGCCGCCACGACGCAACACAGCTTCTGGGTCGCCGGGCCGGATGATTGGGGCTTCGATCAGGCCAACCATGACCGGATCGACCTGATCCCGGAAAAGAAACGTTATGAACCCGGCGAAACCGCCCGCTTCCAGGTCCGCATGCCCTACCGCAGCGCCACTGCGCTGGTCACGGTCGAGCGCGAAGGCGTGCTCGACGCCCGCGTCATCGAGTTGTCCGGCAAATCGCCGGTGATCGAAATCCCGGTCAAAGCCAGTTGGGCGCCGAACGTATTCGTCTCGGCGCTGGTCGTGCGCGGCCGCAATGACGAGGTCAAGCCAACCGCATTGGTCGACCTGGGCCGCCCCAGTTTCAAACTCGGCATCGCCGGCATCGAAGTTGGCCAACGCGCGTATCGGCTGGAAGTTGAAGTCAAAACGGATCGCCCCCAGTACCAGATTCGCGAAAAGGTCAAAGCCCGCATCAAGGTGCGCACGCCGGAAGGAGCGCTGCCGCCGATCGGCACCGAAGTCACCCTGGCGGCGGTGGATGAAGGCCTGCTTGAACTCGCGCCCAACAACAGTTGGAACCTGCTCGAAGCGATGCTGGCGGAACGCGGCTACAGCATGCAGACCTTCACAGCGCAGATGCAGGTCACCGGCAAACGTCACTTTGGCAAGAAAGCGCTGCCTGCCGGCGGAGGTGGCGGCAAACTGCCGACGCGGGAGTTGTTCGACACGCTGCTGTTCTGGCAAGCCCGTGTCAGCCTCGACTCAAACGGCGAGGCCAGCGTCGAAATTCCGCTCAACGACAGCCTGACCTCGTTCCGCATCGTCGCCATCGCCGCCTCGGAAAACCGCTTCGGCACCGGCAGAACGGCGATCCGCAGCAGCCAGTATCTGCAACTCATCTCCGGCTTGTCGCCGGTGGTGCGCGAAGGCGACCGCCTGCAAGCCTATTTCACCGTGCGCAACGGCAGCGAGCACGGCATGAAGATCGAAGTGACCGCAAACGCCACGGGGTTGAACGCATTGCCATCGCGCACATTGACGCTGACCGCCGGCGAAGCGCGCGAAATCGCCTGGCCAGTCGTGGTGCCGGAAAGTGCGAATCTGGAATGGACGCTGAGCGCCAAGGAGGCCGGCGGGAAGTCGCACGACGCGCTGAAGGTCAAGCAGATCATTCATGCCGCCGTGCCGGTGCGCGTGCAATCGGCCAGCCTGTATCGGCTGAATCAAACGCTTGATCTCCCCGTCGCCGCACCGTCAAGCAGCTTGAAAAACAGCGGCGAACTGCGCGCCACCCTGACCGCCAGCCTGGCCGACAGCCAGACCGGTCTGCGCGACTATATGCGCAACTATCCCTATGCTTGCCTGGAGCAGAAAGTTTCCAAAGCCGTCGCCATGCAGGATCGCGCCGCCTGGGACGACCTCACCGCCAACCTGCCCGCCTATCTGGCGGATAACGGTCTCGCCAACTTTTTCCCGGGCGCCGGTCAGGGCAGCGTCGCCCTCACCGCCTATGTCCTGGCGATTGCCGACCAAGCCGGCTGGAACCTGCCGCTGGACGCGCACACCCGCATGCAGCGCGCACTGGCCGAGTACCTGGCCGGGAAAATTGAACGGCCAAACCACGCCTGGGAAAACCCGACCGTATTGCGTCTCGCCGCGCTGGCAGCCCTGGCGCGCGCCGGCAAGGCAACACCCGCGCTGATCTCCACCATCAAACCGGAACCGAATCTGTGGCCGTCCTCGGCGCTGATCGACTGGATCGACATCCTGCAAAAGTCGCCCGGACTGGCTGAACGCGATGCGTTGCTGCGTGTTGCGCTTAAAGGGCTGGATGCGCGCTTCACCCACACCGGCAAACGCCTCAACTTCAGCAATGAAACCGGCGACAACCTATGGTGGATGATGACCTCGGCCGACACCAACGCCCTGCGCGCACTGCTGGCGCTGATGCCGGAAGCCGCCTGGCGGGACGATCTGCCGAAACTGATCACCGGCATCCTGGCGCGGCAACACGACGGCCGCTGGAACACCACCACCGCCAACGCCTGGGGCGTGCTGGCGCTGAACCGTTACCAGCAACAGTTTGAAGCCGTGAAACCGACTGGCAAGAGCACTATCGTGCTCGGCAAAGACGGCCGCGTGGTGGACTGGAAAAACTACCCGAAAGGCGCCACCGCCTTCCTGCCGCTGGGCGTCGAAACAGCAACCCTGAAACTGAAACACGAAGGCGAAGGCCAGCCTTACGTCAGCGTCACCACGCTCGCCGCCGTGCCAATCAGCGCGCCGGTGCAACGCGGTTACAGCGTCAAACGCGAGCTCATCCCGATCGACCAGAAAACGCCCGGCAAGTGGAGCCGCGGCGATGTCATTCGTGTGCGCCTCAGCATCGACGCCCGCGACGACATGGGCTGGGTGGTCGTGGAAGACCCGATTCCCGCCGGCGCCAGCATCCTGAGCAGCGGCAAACAACGCGGCTCCGCATTGCTGACCCAAACAGAGAACAGCGCCGGCAACGCCTGGCCCGCCTGGCAGGAACGCCTGTTCGACAGCTACCGCGCCTATTACGAATACGCCCCGCGCGGCCGCTTCAGCCTGGAATACAGCCTCCGCCTGAACAGCGACGGCCAGTTCCAGATGCCGCCAACGCGGGTCGAAGCAATGTACGCGCCGGAGATGTTTGGCGAAACGCCGAATGGGGTGTTTGAGGTGGCACCGTGAGGTTTGCTCGGCAGACCGTCTCTTGGGGCGACCACGGTTTCCAATTGTTTGTTTGTCAGGCTAGAAAACCGTGATTTGCCCCCATTTTTCGCTAAGCAACATGTAGCACTGCTGCGCTACATTTAGACATCCCACTGCCCGGAGATTCTCATGGCCACCACCACCATCCGCATGCCCGAGGAGTTGAAGGCGCGCATGGCCGCCGCCGCCAAGCAGGCAGGAACCACGTCCCACAACTTCATTCTTCAGGCCATTGCCGAAAAGACCACCCAGGAAGAACAGCGCGTAACTTTCCATGCTGAGGCCGAGGCCCGTTATGCCCATATCGTCTCCACGGGCAAGGCCATTGCGTGGGAAGACATGCGCACTTACCTGGAAGGGCGGATAGCCTGAAGCCCCGTCAATCGCCCCATGCCCCATAAGTTGGGGCGCTGAAGTGGCCAACATTCAACTGGCCATAGAGGTCGGTGACGACATCGAACGTATCCTGGTCCATCTTGCCCATCTCCAAGTGGAAGACTCAATGGGCCGTATTCAGGAAATCCTGGAAGCCATTGCGGTATTGGAACACAACCCCCTGATCGGACGTCCCGTAAAGGCTGACGAGAAGGAATCAAGCATGCATGAATTAGTGATCGGCCGCCGAACACATGGCTATGTGGCCCTCTATCGTTATGTGCCCGAGCTGAACATTGTTTTGTGCTGGCCCTGCGCGGTCAGAGAGAGGCGGGTTATGCAAGGGCGCAAGAGGAAGAAGAGTAGTTTTTCCTATGAACGCAATAGGGGAGACAATCGTCCTCGTTTGTCACCACTCTTGTTCCAGTTAGCAATTGTTTGTATGCCAGGTTGAGAAAAATGTGGTCTGTCCCCGTTGATGATCCTGCGCACTACCGCTGGACCAGTTATCGCCACAATGCACTCGGCCAATCCAACGCATACCTGACACCGTACCCGCTCTACCAGGCCGGGCCGGGATGACGCGGAAAGACAGGCGGCTTATCACGATCTGTTCCGGGCGCAGTTGGACAGCAAAGCGATCGACGATATCCACCTGGCATTGAACCAGAGTCAGCCGTTGGGAGATTCCCGCTTCTATGCCAAGAGCGAAGCCATGACAGGCCAAAGGCGTGAGGCCAAGCCGCGCGGCCGACCGCGCGTGCAGCATGATGAATCCGTAGCGAAGGATGTGGGACAGGGGGAATTGGGGTTGTGATTGTGATTGTGATTGTGAAGCGAGAAATTAAATGCGAGCCTGGCCCCTTTAATTGGGCCCCTTTAATTGCGAGCACTTCCTTGTATAAAAACAACAGCGCCGGGAGCGCCTGAGTCTGCGTTGAAGCGGAGACTTGGCGATCCACCGCCAGCGAAGTCAGAAAAGCCTCTATTTCTAGTTTACCCATTTCAGTGGGATGACGTTTGGCATGGAAAAAGATGTATCGTTTGGCCCACTGCACATACGCCTGTTCGGTTCGCAAGCTGTAATGCTTCAGGCGCAAACGATCCCGAATCTGGTCGAATAGTTTGGGCGTGCGGGTAGGTGAATCAGGTAGCGGATTGTCAGAGCTCATG
>JBBQQT010000174.1:0-6685 GCA_038215555.1 Burkholderiales bacterium
CTAGCCGGCGACTTGCCAGCGGCGATCATCTTCTTGGCTTCATCCAGACGCTCACGCGCCTCTGCCAGTGTGATGCCGCCCACGCCGAACTGGCCGAACGCAATCGTCTCCTGCCTGCCGTTGAGCGTGTAGTTGTAGCGGAACGAGATGCTGCCAGCTTTGGTAACAGCCACATAAAGGCCATCGCGGTCGGCGACCTTGTACATCTTGTCCTGAGACTTCAGGTTGCGCAGCTTGGTATCGGAAAGCATGGCACTCTCCTTTGTTTCGGTCGTTTTATCGTTCTGTCATGGTATCGGTGATGACTGGTGATACCATGATTTAGCTAACCATGAAAATCGCTGCAAACCTTCACCAAACCTAGAGTTTTACGATTTTGATACCATGATTTCCTGCATCATCAATGAATGGTATCAGCAAGAATTTTAGAGCACATGAAAATAATACCACTGGAAGTACCATTGAAAATAACTCCTTGCCGGTGCATCGTCATGCCTGTAGATACCAGGCAATAAAAACAATAAACCCGCATTTACAAAGGCTTACGTTGGTTTATTACTGTTCAGTGCCTGACAGTACGAGACATAAAATCATTCCCACTCGATCGTCCCCGGTGGCTTGCCGGTGATGTCGTAGGCGACGCGGTTGATGCCGCGAATTTCATTGATGATGCGGTTGGAAACCTTGGCCAGCAGCGTGTAAGGCAGTTCCGCCCAATGCGCGGTCATGAAATCTTGGGTTTGCACGGCGCGCAGCGCAATGACGTAATCATAAGTGCGGCCATCGCCCATGACGCCAACCGCCTTCACCGGAAGGAACACTGCGAATGCCTGGGAAGTCTTTTCATACCAACCACTCGCGCGTAACTCTTCAATAAATATGTGATCAGCACGACGCAGCAGATCGGCATATTCCTGCTTCACTTCGCCCAGGATGCGCACGCCCAGGCCGGGGCCGGGGAACGGGTGGCGGTAGACCATGTCGTGCGGTAGGCCGAGGGCGACGCCGAGTTCGCGGACTTCGTCCTTGAACAGTTCGCGCAACGGTTCGAGCAATTTCAGGTGCATGTCATCGGGTAGGCCGCCGACGTTGTGATGGCTCTTGATCGCATGCGCTTTCTTGGTCTTGCCGCCGGCGGATTCGATGACATCAGGATAAATGGTGCCTTGCGCCAGCCACTTGGCGTTGGCCAGCTTGGCCGATTCGGCCTGGAAAACGGCGACGAACTCGCCGCCGATGATCTTGCGCTTCTTCTCGGGATCGGCAACCCCGGCCAGCTTGCCCATGAACTGTTCGGTCGCATCGACGTGAATGACCTTGACGCCGAGGTTCTTGCCGAAGGTGTCCATCACCTGCTCGGCTTCGTACAGGCGCAGCAGGCCGGTATCGACGAACACGCAGGTCAGCTTGTCGCCGATGGCGCGGTGGATCAAGGCCGCCGCGACGGATGAATCGACGCCGCCTGACAAGCCGAGGATGACTTCGTCGGAACCCACGGTAGCCTGGATCTTGGCGACCGCTTCCGAGATGTAATCCGGCATGTTCCAGTCCTGACCGCAACCGCACAGTTCATGCACGAATCTGCCGAGAATGGCTTTGCCTTGCAGGGTATGGGTGACTTCCGGGTGGAACTGCACGCCATAAAAACGCCGCTCGTCGTCAGCCATACCGGCAACCGGGGTGGATGCGTTGTTGCAAATCACCTTGAAACCGGGCGGCAGCTCGACGACCCGGTCGCCATGGCTCATCCAGACATCCATCCAGGCCTTGCCATCCGGATCGACACGATCCTGGACATCCGCCAGCAGTTTTGAGTGGCCGCGCGCGCGAAGTTCGGCATAGCCGTATTCATGATGGCTGGCGGTTTCCACCTTGCCACCCAACTGCGCGGCCATGGTCTGCATACCGTAGCAAATACCGAGTACCGGCACGCCCAGCTCGAACACCGCCTGCGGCGCACGGGGCGTGTCGTCTTCGGTCACCGATGACGGGCCGCCGGAAAGAATCACTCCTGCCGGCGCGAAGTCACGAATGAACTGCTCGGACACATCGTACGGATGCAGTTCGCAATACACATTGGCCTCGCGCACGCGGCGAGCGATGAGCTGGGTGTATTGGGAACCGAAGTCGAGAATGAGGATTTTCTGGTGCATTTTGTGAGCGGTAAGCCGTAAACGGGGAACGGGGAGAGGAAAACAATGAGCCAACCGGCTCACCGCTTACCGCTCACAGTTCACTTCACACATGGTAATTCGGTGCTTCCTTGGTGATCTGGACGTCATGGACGTGCGATTCCTTGATGCCGGCATTGGTGATTTCAACGAACTGGGCGGTCTCGTGGAAACGCTCGATGCTCGCTGCGCCAAGGTAGCCCATCGACGAACGCAGGCCGCCCATCAATTGATGCAGCACGGAAAGGACGCTGCCCTTGTGCGGCACGCGGCCTTCGATGCCTTCCGGAACCAGTTTGTCGGCGTTGGCTTCATTGTCCTGGAAGTAGCGATCCTTCGAGCCCTTCTGCATCGCGCCAAGCGAACCCATACCACGATACGACTTGTAGGAACGGCCCTGATACAGCTCGATTTCACCTGGCGCTTCATCGGTACCGGCGAGCAGGCCGCCCAACATCACGCAATGACCGCCGGCCGCGATGGCCTTGGCGATATCGCCGGAATAGCGGATGCCGCCATCGGCGATCAAGGGCACGCCGGATTTGGCCAGTGCGGCGGCCACATTGGCGACGGCGGTGATTTGCGGCACGCCGACGCCCGCGACAATCCGCGTCGTGCAGATCGAACCGGGGCCGATGCCGACCTTGACGCAATCGGCGCCATGATCAACCAGTGCCAGTGCGGCATCAGCGGTAGCAATGTTGCCGCCGATGACCTGGATATGCGGGTATTTCATCTTGGTCCACTTGACGCGATCAAGCACCCCTTGGGAATGGCCATGCGCGGTATCGACCACGATGACATCAACGCCCGCCTCCGCCAGCGCGGCGATACGTTCTTCGTTCTCCGGGCCGACTCCAACCGCGGCGCCGACCAGCAGATGCCCCATGCTGTCCTTGTTGGCCAGCGGGTGTTCGCTCGATTTGCGAATGTCCTTGACGGTGATCAGACCCTTCAGCTCGAAATCGTCATTGATCACGACCAGACGCTCAAGTCGGTGCTTGTGCAGCAGCGCAATGATTTCGTCTTTGCCGACGCCTTCTTTCACCGTAACCAATTTGTTGCGCGGCGTCATGATGTCGCGCACCAAATGGTCGAGATTGGTTTCAAAACGCAGATCGCGATTGGTAACGATACCCTGCACCTTGCCCGTTTCATCAACCACCGGCAGACCGGAAATACGATAGCGACGGGTGATTTCGAGCACATCACGCACGCTCATGGTCGGGTTGATGGTGATGGGATCCTTCACCACGCCGGACTCATAACGCTTGACCTTGGCCACTTCGGCGGCCTGCAACTCGGGGGTCAGATTCTTGTGAATGATGCCGATGCCGCCTTCCTGCGCCATCGCAATCGCCATGGGCGCTTCGGTAACGGTATCCATCGCAGCGGATACAACAGGCAAATTCAGGAAAATCTCCCGGGTAAACCGGGTTCTCAGACTGACATCGCGCGGCAGAATGCCGGAATACGCGGGGACCAGAAGGACGTCGTCGAACGTCAGTGCTTTTTGCAAAATTCGCATGATGGATAGACCTGCCGCACAAAAAAAGCATTATACCGATGCGACTGGCGGCTCCCAAGGTTGCGCCGAAAATATGCTGACCGGAAGCAATTGACTTGCTGACAGCCAGCAATCTATGTTTCTGCCCATCGAGTTCAGATCATCAACATCAAATGGCAGGCGTCAGCACCAAGTTCGTTTTCACAGTTGTCACAGGCCTGGTCACCGGTTTGAGCGCATACGGCTTGACCGGCTGCGCCTCTACCGAATCGACACAACCCGCCAACCAGGCGACCGCCGCAAGCATCACCCCGGAAGCCCAGGCTCTGCTGATTCAAGCCGAAAACGATGTCAGCGATGCCAGATCGAAATTTGCGCTTTGGACCACCGCCGAATCGGCCTTGCAGGCCGCGCAGGTATCGGCCGCCGTGGGAGACAGCGCCGGCGTGAGCAGACATGCCACATTCGCTTCCAACCAGGTCCAACTGGGATTGGAACAACTCAAGCTGCCGAGCACTGAGCGAAAGTGAAGTCGCCGCTGCGGGTTGAGTCGCCAGCACAAACATTGATGCAAACACGCAGGCACACTCGTATCAACCCGCCTCCGCGTCGCCGCCACCTTTTTTCATGACCTTGCCTTCGGCGGCGCGCTGACGGCGCACTTCCTTCGGGTCGGCGATCAATGGACGGTAGATTTCGACTCGATCCTTGTCGCGCAGCGCAGCGTCCAATTTGGCCAACTTGTTCCAGATGCCGAATTTGTTCACCGACAGGTCGATTTCCGGGAACTCAGCCGGCAAGCCGGAACGTTCGACTGCGTCGCGGACCGTTGCACCGGAGGCCAACTGCACGGCAACGACTTTTTGCCGATCGCGCAGGGCGTAAACCACTTCAATGTGAATCTGCTCGCTCATCTTTCGCCGTAAACCTGTTCTGCACGGCGAACAAAAGCGTCCACCATATTGTTGGTCAACATGCCGAAGACGGGACCAAGCACTTTTTCCAACAGACTGCTGGAAAATTCGTAGTGCATGACAAAATCGATCT
Source organism: Burkholderiales bacterium (assembly GCA_038215555.1). GTDB lineage: Bacteria > Pseudomonadota > Gammaproteobacteria > Burkholderiales > Thiobacillaceae > PFJX01. The sequence continues at coordinate 4,726 of JBBQQT010000174.1, forward strand.
TGCAGGCTTCAGGCGACAGTGTTTTGAAGTGCCAGGAGCCTTCCAGCTTGCGAAACGGGCCGCTTTTCAGGCGGATGTGCATTTCTTCCGGATGGCGCTTGCTGTTCTGGGTGGTGAAATGCTGTTTCACCTGCATGTACTGGATGTGGATCGTGGCTTCTGTCGTCACCTCATCGCGAAAATGTAATTCAGTCCCGCCGCACCAGGGTAAAAACTGCGGATAGCGCTCAACGCCATCGACCAACACGAACATCTCTTCCGCCGAATACGGCACAAGGACAGATTTCACAACTTCAGCCATAGCGAGCGCAAAGGGTTCAGGGAATGGGCCTGCTAAAATAGCACAAAATCCAGCTCGCTCCTGCCACCCGCTCTTGCCACCCGCTCCTGCCCCCCTCCGCGCCATGAACATCGTCGACAACAAGAAAGCATTTCATGAATATTTCATTGAGGAACGCTATGAAGCGGGCTTGATGCTGCAAGGCTGGGAAGTCAAAGCCATACGCGCCGGGCGCTCCCAGCTCAAGGAAGCATATGTGATTCTGAAGAAAGAAGAAGTCTGGTTGATCGGCTGCCATATCAGCCCCTTGCCGACCGCGTCGACCCATATCAACCCAGACCCGGTACGCAGCCGCAAGTTGTTGCTGCACGCGCACGAAATTCGTAAATTGATCGGCAAAGTTCAGCAAGCCGGCTACACATTGATGCCGCTCAACCTGCATTTCAGCAAAGGCCGGGTAAAACTGGAAATCGGGCTGGCAAAAGGCAAGAAACTGCACGACAAGCGCGCTGTGCAAAAGGACCGCGATTGGCAGCGCGAGAAATCCCGCCTGATGCGGGACAAGAACGCGTGACCGGCAAACAATCTGAAACCGATTCAAGCACTGCCATGCACAAGCGAAAAGACGGCAAAGCCGGCATGGACGAACTGTTTGATTTTGCTGAAATCATCGATGTGCGCTCACCTGGCGAGTTCGTAGATGACCATGTTCCCGGCGCTATCTCTTTGCCCGTGCTGGATGATGAGGAACGCGCAAGGATCGGCACCTTGCACAAACAGTCTTCCGCGTTCGACGCCAAAAAAGTCGGCGCAGCGCTGGTTTCACGCAATATCGCTCATCATCTTGAAACCTATTTTCATGACAAGCCACGCGATTACCGGCCGCTGATCTATTGTTGGCGCGGTGGCAGCCGCAGCGGCGCGATGACCACGATACTGCGCGCGGTCGGGTGGCATGCGGCGCAACTCGAAGGCGGGCACAAAGCATATCGGCATCATGTCATCGAAGAACTGGCCCTGTTGCCGTCGCGATTCGATTTCCGTGTCATTTGCGGCCCAACCGGCGTCGGCAAGAGTCGTTTTCTGAATGCCATGCGGGCATGCAACGCTCAGGTGCTCGATCTGGAAGATCTCGCCGCCCACATGGGCTCAGTCCTTGGCGCCTACCCTGCCCGCCCGCAACCGGCGCAAAAATTGTTCGAGTCACGTCTATGGTTCGCGCTGCGCCGCTTTGATCCCAACAGACCCGTCTTCGTCGAATCCGAGAGCAGGAAAATCGGCAACCTGCATACACCGGAAGCACTGCTGCAGCAGATGCGCGCCTCGCCGTGCGTCAATCTCAGGGCTGAGATTCCGGTGCGAGTCGAACTACTGAAACAGGAATACGCCCACTTCCTGGCCAACACTGACTTGCTCGGCAAAAAGCTCGACTGTCTGATTGCGATTCAAGGAAAGCAGCAGATCGAAACCTGGAAAGCCATGGCGATGGCCGGTCAGTGGGATGAACTGGTCGCGGAATTGCTGATCCGTCATTACGACCCCGCCTATACCCGCTCGCTGGAACGCAATTTCTCCGGTGCACTAGAGGCCGCCACGCTGGAACTTTCGGCGGCAGATCCGGCAACGATCAAGCAACTCGCCGAGCAACTGGTGAATTCAGTTTCTTGACGAATCAAGGCC
>JBBQQT010000175.1:0-6619 GCA_038215555.1 Burkholderiales bacterium
TCGGGCAGCCAGTCTTCCACCGAGGGCGGCAGCAGGTACGGTGTCTTGCGGTCTACGGGGCGGAAGCGGCTCATGCAGGGCGATGTTTCGTTGGGGTGGCAGGATTATCGGGTTTCAGGGGAAAGTCCGACAGGCTGCTAGCTGTTCGTCTCGCACAGGTTTGCGGACACGCACCAGGCCGGGTACCGGGTACGGCTGCGGATATCCCCAATCGTTGGCCCATCGCCAAAACTGCCACCAAATATATGCGTGGCGATCTGTCTACCTTCATCGAGACCTATGGAGCCACGCTGCCGCGCCAGGCTTTCCTGCCCATGCTGGAAGCGGGGATCGGCCTCGGCATGGTCAACCTGTTGTTCTCCACCACGGCTTGCCTGTCCGAGTGGGAACGCACCGGCACCGTTCCCAAAGAACAGGAGCCGATGCCCTTGTTCGTGGACTGTTCGCATGGACTGGATACCAAACTACGCAACGTTTCGAAAGCGGCGATGAGCGAGGCACTCTCCCGCTACGAGCGCTTGCCGGTGCTGATGATGCTGGCACGGGTGTTGGACGATCGGGTCAGCCACCATCCCAAGCTCAAGAACGATCTTCCCCCTCGCCAGCCCGACGCCACAGCTTGGCTCAATTTGCTCGGGGAGATTTACCGGGAACGGCATGCTCGGTCCGAATCCATCCTGGAACGCCTGGACGAAGATTGCGGCCGCTTGGCAGACGAGTTGGATCAAGCGGAGGAAGCGCCGGAAGTGGTTCGGGCACTGCGCAACGACCAGATCAACTCGGCACTGAAGTTAGCGGAGGCGTTGGTAGAGGTTATGGGTTACATAGCGCAAGGGCATCAATTCTTAAAAACACTGGACAGCAGCCTGATGCCCAACCGCCCCAACGGCCTCGCTTTCAAGCGCCGCGTCTCCCGCAGCGAAGCCGGTACCAAGAAGGCGGTGGACCTGCGATCCATCGTGCTGTCCCATGCCTTGCTGGACTTCCTGGTGCATCGCCATCTACGCAAGGATGGCGAGGCAAGGCCGCGCGCCCGCTGACGCTGCGCAAGTTTCTCGACATCCTGCGCGACCACTACGGACTTTATGTGGACCGTGAACCGCCTGGCACGTCCATCCCGCAAGACCTGCTGCGCGCCAACAAACAATGGCTGGAACGCCGCTTGCGCGATCTCGGCCTGCTGGTGGGGGTGAACGACGCGGAATCCATGAAGCAGTTGCGGGCGCGGTTTGTTGTAGCATGATCGACTTCGTTCGTATCTTTTACGGCTACAGCCATGCTTGCCTCCCTCATCTTCGGCGACTACCGCCAGAAAGTCCTCGCTCTGTTGTTGCTGCATCCGGAGCGGCGCTACCACGTCCGGGAAATCGCGCGCCTGACCGGCACTTCCGCCGGCACCTTGCACAAGGAACTGGCGCGGCTCGCTCTAGCCGGGGTGTTGCTGCGGGAAGAGGTGGGAAACCAGGTGCATTACGGCGCCAACCAGGAATGTCCGATTTTCCCGGAACTGGCCGGCATCCTGCGCAAGACGGCGGGACTGGCGGATGTGCTGCGGGATGCCCTGGCCGGGCTGCGGGAGCGCATCGCGTTGGCGCTGGTGTTCGGCTCGGTGGCGCGCGGGGAAGAAGGACCACGTAGCGATGTGGATGTCTTGCTGGTGGGCGAAATCGGGTTCGCCGAAGTGGTGAGGGCGCTGCATGGAGCGCAGGTACACATCGGCCGGGAGATCAACCCGGTGGTGCTGTCGCCAGCCGAGTTTCGGCAAAAAGCGAGTGGGGGCGATGCCTTCCTCGTTGAAGTGTTGGGCAACGAAAAACTGTATCTGATGGGAGACGAGCATGACCTTGGAAAACTTGTTGGCGATTCGGCGCCTGGTGCAGCATGAGGCCGGCCGCGCTGCCATTCTGAAGCTGCTGGCTGCGGCTCAGCGCAATCTGGCCGACGCCAAGGTCACTACAATCAGCCCGGAAAACCGCTTCGATGCCGCCTACAAGGCCATCCTGCAATGCGCGATGGCTGCGCTCTGGGCCAAGGGCTACCGCACTTCCACCAGCGAGCCGGGCCACCACCAGACCGCAATCCAGGCGCTGCCGCTGACCCTGGCGTTGGGCAGCGACACCGTCATCGTCCTCGATGCACTACGCAAACAACGCAATCTGAACGACTACACCGGCGACGGCGTCAGCGATGCACTGCTCGCCGAATGCATTGTCCAGGCGGAATCTCTGTTGCAGCTCACCCGTACCACCCTCGGAGTGTCTTGATATATCCCTGACTGAAAACGCCGCGCCGATCTTTGCGCTTGCCTTAGGTGATCTGTTGGGTCCGGCTCTGTCTGGAAGCATGGCGTTTATTCGTTGCCTGCCCGGCGAGGCGGCGCGGGAACTGGCGGCGGATCATCGCTTCTCGGTGCCAGGCTGGCGCATTGCCATGGTCGCCCAGACGGCGACTGAAACCGACCTCACCATCACCGCCGACCAGGCGGTGGAATGGCGCGAGGATAAGGCGGAAGCGGTGCTGTTATTGGTGGATACCGCGCAGGCAGGTGCCGGTATGGACGGTATCTATAGCGCGGCCCGTGAGATCGCTGAGACGGAATTGTTCGCCACAGCGAAAGCGCGGGCGCGCTCGAAACTGGAGCATGGCGGCAAGGGTTTCGCCGACAAAGCCTTGTCCAAGGCGCGCCGGTTGGCGCGCAACAAAGCCTTGTCACCCTGGCGCGAGTTCGCCTATCTGTGTCGTGCCGCCTACAGCCTGGAAGGTCTGGGCGCGGCCTTGCCTGAAATTGGCCTGTGGCCAGTAGCGGTAGACGACAAGCCGGACGACGACGATCTGGAGAAATCCGCTCGCCTGGTGGAGCGTTTGTTGGCCAGTCAGGGCAACCGGCAATCGGCAGAAACGCGGGTGGCTGGTTTACAACTGCCGGCGAAGGATGAAGCGGTGGGCCGCGAGTTGTCAGAATTTCTGCGCGAGGCGGACAGCCTTTCCCGATTGGATGCGCTGGCGCGACTGGAAGTGTTAGATGCGTTGTGGCTGAACCGCTTGCGCTCCGGCTTGTTTGATAGCCAGACCTTGCAGTCAATACGCTGGACGAATTGGCGCGGCAAGAGCGGCAAGCCCGCAGCCTGGTCCGGTATGGGAGTGGATGCCGATAACCGCCTGGTTTTCAAGTTGGCGCTGACGGACAACCCGCAACAGCGTGTGCGCCTGGAAGTTCGGTGGGAGACGGAACCCGCAACTCTGGCTAAAGGTGCAGTGGATTACACGGTGGAAATCCGAGCTGGCGGTGATGCGCTGGCGGAAAAATCCATCAGCCATGTTGTGAAAGGCCCACAGAAATGCGTGTTCACCCAAGACGATTTCGGCGAATTGGGGGAAAGCGCTCGCTTCGAAGCAGAGGTGGTGATCCGCGCGCTGACTGCGAAAGCCTTGCTCGAAAGTGATGAACAGGTAACCCCGTTTCGTGCACTGAGCAAGGATTTCATCCTATGTTTTGGCGAGACTGACAAGCCTGCCAAAACCAGTGCCGGCAGTGTCTATCCAACGCTGGCATTGGCCGCCATCCAGGTGGCGAAAGAACGGGAGGAGTTCGAGCGGCTGGCCGACAATCCCGGCGACAAGCAAGCTTTCAGTCGGGACGCCAAGGGTTATATCGCCTGCCGTGTGGACGGCAAGGCGGCGCGTGTGCTGTGCCCGAATTTGCTGCTCGACTTGGCCATTGACTGGGCGGCGCATGGCGGTGAACCAGGGCGTTGGCAGTTGAAGGTACGGGCGGATGGAACGCCAGGCGGCAAGCCCGAATTCGTGCCGTTTGGTCCAATGAGTGATGAAGCGGTCAGGAACTTCGCCAAGACTTCACAACAGTATTTTCGCTGGCTGGCGACCTCCAGCCTGGGGCCGTTGGCGGTGCTCTATACCGACCGTAAGGTCATCAACGATTACGTCAATGCAGCTTTCGCTTGGTGGGAAACCGCGCCCGCCCGCGCCACCCTGATCCATACCCTGGAGGTGGTGGGGGTAAGCGGCCAGCGCATTGGCCTCGTCGTGCTGCCCACCCATCCGTTGAGCGTTGCATGGCAACAGGGCTTCGACATGTTGGTGTGGCGCCACCGTTATGAGGAAGGCGCGCCGCCAACCAAGGTCGCCAAGCTGCTGGGATCGCTGATCGGCGCCCACTACCCTGCCATGCTGCCGGGCTTCAAAGAGGGTGAGGCTTTCGTGTTTGCCGACAGCCTGGGCTTTCACACCGTGGCAATGACTGCCACCGACGATGCCGAACCCAAGGCCACCGTGGCCTTGCTCTCTCGCCTGCTGGGAGATGGCGATGCCAAGGGCGAGGAGCTGATGGCGCCTTCAGTAGGCAAGAGCGCTTCCGAGTTGCTGGGCGAGGAGGTTGCGCGCTATCTGGTATTGCACCCGGAAACTCGGCGTGTACATGTTCATGCCCTGCGCCCTGGTGATGCCATGCCTGCCGCACGCGCCTTAGGTTGCGCCTTGCGTGGTGTGGAAGCGGTCGAGGAGGATGAGGAAGGCGATGCGCGAGATAGCAATACCAAACGCGCTTTCGTACTTGACCTTTTTCCGGCCCCATCACTGGCGAATGGCCGCAAGAGCATGGTGGGGCGCTTCCTGGCGGCCACCGCCGAGCGGCGGCGAAGTGGCGCCGGTGCTGTGCCGGAAGAAGATCGTTGGCTGTTGGACAGCGTGACCCGCCCCGGCGGCGTGAGCCTGCCACGCCTGGCCTGGGCACGGCGTGCAAGCGAAACTCCGGCCACCCCGGCGCATCTCGCGTTGGCTTTCGACATCTTCACCACCCGCCTGGAATGCGTGCCGAAGGCCAATGTGCCCGATGCTGCTCTTGAGGTGCATGGCCTGGCACTGACGCCGGAGCGCCGCTTCGAGGCCACGCCTGTCCCACGTTGGGTTTCTTCGACCTCAACCGCCCCGGAAGGAGAGAAACATCCGGTTGGGCGGGGGTTTTCAGACCGACTGACCAAGGCGCATTCCGCCCTGTTGCGTTGTGTCGCCAAGCGTATGGGTGCTGGTGAGAATGACTGGCCGGTGCTGGTTACCGAAGTGTCGGCTGACCAAGGCGAGATGCTGGCGAGATTGCATCGCCTGTGTGATTGGGTGGTGACGGTGGACCGCCATGCGGGCGTTGAGTATTTCGACTCTCCCCGTGATCTGGCGCGTTTGTATGAAGCGTATTTGATCGACTGCGTGCCTGAACGAGACGACCTGGGTTTTTTGCAACTCATTACCTCAACCAGTTCGCTGGACGAGATTGTTCGTCTGCTGGATGCAGCCTTGGGGGAAATGGGGTTGTCGGCGAGTCCACGCAATTGCGCTTTTCTGCTTGATGCGCTGAAGGCTGTGAGCGGCCGTCTCGCCATGCGCCTGACACAATCCGGCTCGGTCGCTCAGGAAATGGTGGCGTTAGCCCTGACGCAAAGCCACTGCGCAGCCGGCGGTGACGAGAGCGGGCCCTGGCATTCTCTGAAAGAGGGATTTTTCGTTCCCCTCGACGATGTGCCGGAATTATTCCGCGCGGTGGGTGAGAGCAAGGACAAGGACGAAAGCGGTCAGCGCGCCGATTTGTTGTATGTGACGGCGGGCCGGCGTAGTGGGTTGAAGTTCAGCTTCGTGGAAGTGAAGTTTCGCCGCTACCTCAAGACCGCCCGGTCGCTCGATCTGCTGGATATGCTTGCCAGCCAACTCAATGCATCCTGCCAACGCTGGGAAAAGCTGTTTGGGCCGGAAACCGCCCTGTTGGAAAAAACAGTTCAGCGTGCCCGCCTGGCGCGGGTGTTGCGTTTCTACGCGAACAAGGGGCTCAGACACTCGCTGACAGAAGACGCCTTCGAGCGCATCAACAAGGAACTGTCGAAGTTGGCGCGTGAAGGTACCGGTTACGGGCTGCCGACGTTGCTGGAACAAGAACGGGCAAAAGTGGGTTTTGTTTTCTGCCCAGAGTATGGCGGCACGGCTCCGGTCGAGATTGGCGATGACATCTGGCTGTTTGGTCCAGTGCGCTTGCCTGAACGCCAGAGCGGGGCGCTAGCCCCAGTCATCGTTCAAGCCCTACCCGACTCATTGGTTGAGACCATTTCTATGGTTCGAAAGAGTGAGGAATTTGCTTCGGCAAATCAGGCAGAGGCAGTGTTCACTGTGTCGGAAGTGGATGAAGGTAATGACACCGGCAATCTGCCACAAGCCGTTGAGCTCCTGCTCGATCAGCGTGATGGCAGCGATGAACCGGTGCATTGGCGGGTGAGCATTCAGGGCAATCCGCATTTGCTCATCGTTGGCTTGCCTGGCATGGGAAAAACTACCTGCCTGATTCATCTTTGTCAGCAGTTAATGAACGCTGGCATCGCACCCATCGTGTTTTCCCACCATCAAGACATCGACGAGAAGCTGGGCGCTATCTGGGGCGACATGCTGCGCACAGTGAGTTACGCCGGCCTTGGGTTCAATCCGCTACAAGTGGTGAGCGATGCACCGCTTGCTTACATGGACAACGTGACACTGCTGCGCGACAACTTCGCCGCCATCTTCCCGGACTTGGGCGATGTGCAATTGGGTCGGGTGCGTGAAGCAATCAAACAGAGTTACGTAG
>JBBQQT010000176.1:0-6611 GCA_038215555.1 Burkholderiales bacterium
TCTTGCTGAGCGTGAAGAACTCGACCGCCACATCCTTGGCGCCGGGCACCTGCATGATCGAAGGCGCTTTGTAGCCGTCGAACACGATGTCGGCATAAGCGATATCGTGCACCACCAGGATGCCGTACTCCTTCGCCATCGCCACCACTTTCTCGAAGAATTCGAGTTCCACGCATTGCGTGGTCGGGTTGCTCGGGAAGTTCAGGATCAACATTTTCGGACGCGGCCAGAAGTCCTTGATCGCCTTCTCCATTTCCTCGAAGAAGTTCACCCCTGGCACCATTGGCAAATGGCGAATATCCGCACCGGCAATAACCGGGCCATAGATATGGATCGGGTAACTCGGGTTTGGCACCAGCACGATATCGCCGCGATCCAGCGTCGCCAGCGCCAGATGGGCGATGCCCTCCTTCGAGCCGATCGTCGCAATGGCTTCTTTCTCCGGGTCCAGGTCAACGTCGTAACGCGTCTTGTACCAGTTGCAAATCGCTTTGCGCAGGCGGGGGATGCCCTTCGATACGGAATACCGGTGAGTATCGCCGCGGCGCGCGGTTTCGATCATCTTCTCGACAATATGCGGCGGCGTCGGCTGATCAGGATTGCCCATGCCGAAGTCGATAATGTCTTCGCCCCGCCGCCGGGCAGCCATTTTCAGGTCGCCGGTGATATTGAAAACATAAGGTGGCAGTCGTGTAATTCTAGGGAACTCTTCCATCGCGGGGCTTTGTAAAGTCAGGCTTCGTAAAAGCGTGTAATGTTACCCGAGTGCCCAATCCACGGGCAATCTGATGCACTCGTCGTTGGCTGCTTACTATTGTGGATACGCCGCGATCTGAACACGACTTGCGCCATATCTGTTTACCACCAACAACTCCCTGCAAACTGCCATGAAGTTGCATCTTTCTCACAGCGCCAATACCAATCTGATTTCCGGCTATGGCATTGACCACATTCTGGTCAACGGAGTACGCCATGAAGTCAGCCTGATTGTTTTTCCCGATGAAGTCATCACCGGTTGGGCAAACACGCTGGATCTTTTAGCGGCGGAGCATTTCGACACCCTGGCCTTGCGCGCGCCGGAAATCATCCTGCTTGGCAGCGGCCGAAAATTGCGGTTTCCATCACCCGCCCTTTATGCCGGGCTGATCAAGGTGCGAATTGGTATCGAAGTCATGGACACCCCGGCGGCATGCCGAACCTACAACATTCTTGCCGCTGAAGGACGTCGGGTCGCCGCCGCGTTGATTCTGGAAAGCTGAACCGGTCTATTCGATGCGGGTTTGCCGCATTGCTTCCGGATCGCGGATATAAAGCGTGTTGCCGTCCATTTCAACGCAGCCGATATCGGTCAGTTTATGCAGCAGACGCGAGAAGGTTTCCGGCTTGACGCCAATGCGCGAGGCAATCACCTGTTTCGGCGCTTCAAGTTCCACCTTGTGGCGACCGGTTTCGTCCGGATCGGAATGGTCGAGCAGATATTGCAGCAACCGATCAGCGCCTTTCATCAGCGTCAGCCGATCAATTTCATTGACCAGCTTGTGCATCCGGGCACTCATCGCGGCCAGCAGCCTGAAGCAGCGATTGGCGTCCTGGGCCAGCCAATCGCGAAAACTACGCCCATCGAATGCAATCAACCGGGCCTGACTCTGAGCCGAGGCATTGATTGGATAGCGGCTACCCATGAATAAAACCGCCTCGGCGAAAAATCGGTTCGGGCCGATCAGGTCGATCACCTTTTCATCGCCTTGCGGCGAGGCACGGAACAAACGAATCACCCCTTCCGCCACCCAATAAAACGAATCGGCGGGATCGCCCTGATTGAATAGAAGCTGGCCCGGAGTCAAAGTCACTGTCGACGCGTGCGAGATGGCTTGCAGAAATTCGTCGTCCTCCAGGCCGGAAAAAAGATAAACACGGCGCAGGGTTTCAAGATCAGATCGTTGCAGGGGAGTAATCACAATGTCTTTGGAGGTGCGCTGGTCAATGAAACGGATGGCGTGATTTCGCCAAAACGGCGTATCGCGGTGAAATCAGCCACATCTTTATCGGGCTGCCGCGTATCAGGTTGGATGATGGCCAGCAAATGGGCAATGCCGAATGCCCGGGCCGATCGCAACACCGGCAGGCTGTCATCGATCAACAAAGTGCGTTCCGGATCGAACGGCTCATTGTGCCGGAGTGCGCTCCAGAAAGTCGGGTCTTCTTTGGCGATGCCATATTCATGCGAAACATGCATCGCATCGAAAAGCACCGCAAGGCCGGTCCGATCCATCTTCAGATTCAGACTCTTGCGATGCGCGTTGGTCACCAGAGCAACCCGTTTGCCGACAATTTTCAGCGCCGCAAGAAAATCAGTCACATCGGGATGCACCGCGATCAGGTGCGACAACTCCTGCTTCAATTGCACGATGTCGAGTTCGAGCTGTTGCGTCCAGTAATCGACGCAATACCAATCCAGCGTTCCCGCCTTGGCGTCGTAGCGGCGAAAGCATTCTGCATGCGCCTCGGCATGGGGCAAACCATGCTGCTCGGCAAACTTCTGCGGCACATAAACCTGCCAGAAATGATTGTCGAAATGCAGATCCAACAAAGTTCCATCCATATCGAGCAAAACCGTATCGATCTGTTTCCAGTCCACAGCCGACTTCATATCAAGCCTTCCTTTGACATCCCGGTACGACGCAAAATGCGGCGCAAGGTCTGCAGGGCTTCCAGCTGAATCTGACGCACCCGCTCGCGCGTGACACCAAGATGCGAGGCCAGTTCTTCCAATGTAGCGACATCTTCATCATTGAAACCAAAGCGACGCTCGATCACCCAGCGATGTTTTTCGCTCAATTCGGCCAACCAGGTTTGCACATAGTTTTCCAGTTCAGCCACTTGCAGCATGTCTTCCGGGCGTTCCGAGTTGTCATCGGCAATCGCCTCGCCAATCGACAAGGTCGGGTCGATATCGAGCGGCGCATCAAGCGACGCGACGCGATCATTCAAAGCAAGCAGCCGCCGCACTTCTGCCACCGGTTTACCGGTCAGATGCGCAATCTCTTCCGGGCCGGCATCCGGCACGCCATGCGTTTCAAGATGGCGCTGGGCGCGCAGGAAAATATTCAGTTCCTTGATCACATGCACCGGCAATCGGATCGTGCGAGATTGATTCATGATCGCCCGCTCGATGTTCTGGCGTATCCACCAGGTGGCATAGGTAGAAAAACGGAAGCCGCGTTCAGGCTCGAACTTCTCCAACGCATGCATCAGCCCAAGATTGCCCTCTTCAATCAGATCGAGCAGTGACAGGCCGCGATTCAGATAGTGCTTGGCGATGTTCACCACCAAGCGCAGGTTGTGTTCGATCATTTTCTGGCGTGCTTCGAAGTCCCCTTCGCGCACACGGAATGCCAACGCCCGTTCTTCCGGCTGAGTCAGCAATCCTTCGCGTCCGATTTCGTTCAGATAAAGCTGTGTGACATCAGGCAGTTCGTCGAACTCCGCTTCGGCTTCAACATGCGGAGTGTCCTGGCCAACTTCCAGCTCATTATTCGGTTGTGTATCTGATTCCGGGTCCGGGTCCGCGGATTCAAGGAATACATCCTCCTGCATTCTCGACCTCAGCTCTTTATTGGCAGGTAATTGAGTGGGTTCACGGGTTTGCCAAATTCGCGAATCTCGAAATGCAACTTGATCCGATCCGCATCTGAATCCCCCATCAGCGCGATGGATTGTCCACGAATCACTTGCTGACCCTCAGCCACTAACAATCGTTCGCTGTGAGCATAGGCTGAAAGCAGCGTTCTTCCGTGCCGGATGATGATGAGTTTTCCATAGCCTCGCAAGCTTGAACCCGCATAGACCACTCGTCCCGATGCAGCGGCAAGCACCGGCTCACCGCGCTCGCCCGCTATATCAATTCCCTTGTTTATTCCTTCGCCATAAGACGCCAGCAAACTTCCCTGGTTGGGCCAGGTCCACAATGCCGGCAACGTATCTTCATGCAGTTCAGGCGGCACTTGCGGCTTTGACTTGATATCGCTGACCTGAACAAAGGGCTTGCCCGCAATTGGCGCCTTTTTCAGCACCGATTTTGGGGGAATGATACGCAGCAAGCCACCGCTACGGATAAAACCCGGGTCGGCGAGTTCATTCCAGATAGCAAGATCGCGGTAATCCAGACCATGCTGAAAAGCGATCTTGTACAAGCTGTCACCAAGCTGAATTCGATAATGCCCTTGGAGTACAACGTGAAAAGCAGGATTGGAAAAGCTTGATTCGCGAACCGGTGCCGGATGGGGTGTACTCGCGCAGCCGGCGATCAAGGGCAGCGCAAACCACAACCAGCCAAACGGATAACCGCTCAAATCACCCCGGAAAGCAAAGGCACGAATTTCACCGCCTCCAGCTCTCGTTCTGTGAAACTGCCATCCGATTCAGCCTCGACCACGATCAGCCGCTGCGACTCGCCACCGCCAACGGGTGCGATCAGACGGCCGCCCGGTTTGAGTTGCAACTTCAATGCTTCCGGAATGTAAGGCATCACCGCTGCCACGACGATTGCGTCAAACGGGGCCGCAGCCTTGAAGCCGAGAGTGCCATCGACATTCTTCATCAGCACGTTGTTGATGCGCAGTTCTCGCAAAGTCAGCCGCGCCCGCCCGACCAGTTTTGCAATCCGCTCAAGACTCAGCACCTCTTTTGCCAGCTTGGATAGCACAGCAGCCTGGTAACCGCACCCACCGCCTATTTCCAGCACGCGTTCAAGAGTCTGGCCGCGAAAAGCCAGTTCACAACTGCGCGCTACCGTGTAGGGACTGGAAATCGTCTGGCCTTGGCCAATCGGCAATGGCGTATCGTCATAAGCTCGTTGCTGGATGCTTTCCTCAAGAAACGGATGCCGGGGCACCGCGTTCATTGCCGCCAGAACAACCGCATCCTTGATGCCCTGTTCTTTCAGCCTCTCCAGCATCCGCAGGCGCGCACGCTGCGAAGTCATGCCGACACCGCTGACGCTCATCGCGCCAACCAGTCTTCGACCAAACCCATCTGCACATAGCGAGTCAGGTCGAGTTGCAACGGAGTCACTGAAATCTTGCCTTGCGAAACCGCGTAGAAATCCGTACCCGGCCCGGCATCCTGCGCCGCACCTGCAGCACCCACCCAATACATGGTTTGATTGCGGGGATTAATCGTCTTGACCGTGTCCTGAGCCTTGTGGCGTCGGCCAAGCCGAGTGACATCCACACCAGTCAATGCTTCCGGCGGAATATCCGGAACATTCACATTCAGCAGAACATGTTCCGGGAAGGGTTGGGCAGAAAAACGTCGCACCAAATCAGCGACGAAATCCGCAGCTGTCTGAAAATTCTCGGATTGGATATTGGCCAATGACACTGCAATCGAAGGGATGCCAAGCAGAAACCCCTCAGTGGCAGCAGCCACCGTACCGGAATAAACCGTATCGTCACCCATGTTGGCACCATGATTGATGCCCGAGATGACCATATCCGGCAGGGTTGGCAGCAATCCAGTGACCGCAAGATGCACGCAATCAGTTGGCGTGCCGTTTACATAGGAAAATCCACTGGGCGATTGACGCACCATCAGAGGTCGATCGAGCGTCAGTGAATTGCTCGCACCGCTACGGTCGCGCTCTGGCGCAACAACCGTAACATCGTGATCCTGGTTTTTGAGTGTTGCGGCAAGAACGGCTATTCCTGGTGCAAAGTAGCCGTCGTCGTTGCTGATTAGAATCCGCATTCGCCGCGATGAAGAAAATAAAAAAATGGTCGGGGCGAGAAGACTCGAACTTCCGACCCCCTGCACCCCATGCACATTTGTAAACTTGAATAATCAACAAGTTAGACGATTTTTGTCTAAACAAAATAGCTTGGGTTCGGCTAGATTATATGCGGTTTCCCAGGCGGTGTTTAGACAAAAAAACCCCGCCGGTCAGAGACCAGGCGGGATCGGGGTAGTACAGGATCAGGGATCAGAACGGGATCCCATCACCATCATCGTCATCGAAAGGAACCTCATCCGTTCCAGAGTAGTGACCATTGGCGGGAATCTCCCGGCTGGCATAGAAGTCGGTGAATTTCTTCTCGACCTCGGCCATAAGACCAACGTGAAACTGAAGTTCAACCGCCTGGCGACGTTTGCCGATGGTTTCCTTGTCATCCACGCCGGCATCCTTCAGAGCCTTTGTCGCTGCGTTGACTTGTGGGACAAGGCTGTCCTTCGGATCAAGCGAGACGACTTCCTTGCCATGCTGGCGCACGGTCGCGCCGTGGTTTGCATACGCACGAGCAGCCCCCTCTTTCTGGCCGTAGGTGGCGAAGACCGATATCTCGGTTTCGACACCGGGTTCAGCGTTCGCCAGCTTGCGAGACAGCATTTGGGCGCCGGCCTGGGCCAAGGCAACTGAGATGTAATAACGACCATCTTCATCCTTGAGGGACACGTTCAGGTACGGGGTCTTACGACCTTCGACTTCACGCTCGATGACACGAGCGCCGGCCAGGACACCAGAGACCTTGCAGGGCGTGATGCCCTTGTCACGCAAGAACGCCACAGCTTTCGCCGACGGGGAATCCCCCTTGTTGCCCTGGAAGCCTTTCTTG
>JBBQQT010000177.1:0-6588 GCA_038215555.1 Burkholderiales bacterium
GGGGTGGGCGGGTGGGCGACTGCTTGGTGCGCGCTGGGGGCCGCCGGGCGGGGGCTTGGTTTTGGCGGTGGCGCTCGGGGTGGCGCGCCCTCCCGCCCGCGCGCGACTGGGATGTGTTTCTGGCTGAAACCCTGCCCAAAACACGCAAGCTCCTGGGAACCCAGTCGGCGGTGGATGGCGAATTGCTGGCCGCGCTGGCAGCCGCCGCAGAGCAGGCGCGCCAGCAAGCGATAATGCGGTTGCTGAGACCAATATTCACCCAACTGATCCTCGATATCGGACGCGATCTGTTGACCGTTCCAGCCGCGCCGAAGATGCCGGAGGCACGTCAATGGGCTGCGAAAATCCTCGAAAAACGCTGGCTTGCGCTGCGTAAACGCTGCCGCAATTTCGCCAAGCTGAATCCGGAAGAACGCCATATGGCGCGTATTGCAGCAAAAAAAATGCGCTATGCGGCGGATGCCTTCATCCCGTTGTACGGCAAACGTGGCGCACGCTTCATCGACGCGCTGGCGACGCTGCAAAACAGCCTGGGCAGCGCCAATGACGCGCATGTCGGCGCGTTGATGATGCATGCGCTGATCGTCGAGACAGGTAAACCCGATGCCGCGCTCGCTTTCGACCTGGGCCGCATCGCCGGCGCGCTGGAAACCGAGGTCGGGCGGCGGGCGCATTTATCCGGCACGATCTGGCGCCGGCTGGCGCAATCAAGATTGTTCTGGCGGGCTTGAACGTCACCGCCGCGCATTCCACCCACAATCCGCCCTTCCCCCCTCCCGCCGCACCGATTAACCTTGGCGCCACTTTCAACCACGAGCCTGCCATGACCCTCTATCCCGTCATCCTCTCCGGTGGTTCCGGTACCCGACTCTGGCCGATGTCGCGCGCGGCCTTGCCAAAGCAATTGCTGCCGCTGGCCTCCAACCTGAGCATGGTGCAGGAAACCGTGCAGCGCCTGGCTGGTCTGCCGAATCAAGGGCAGCCGTTGATCGTGTGCAACAACGAACACCGTTTTCTGATTGCCGAGCAGATGCGCGACATTGGCGTCGAGCCGCTCGGCATCTTCCTTGAACCGGTTGGCCGCAATACCGCGCCGGCCGCTGCCGTGGCTGCGTTGACGCTGCTCAAGCGTGATCCGGATGCGGTGATGCTGTTGTTGCCGGCGGATCACCTGATCCGCGACATCGCCGCCTTTCACGCCGCCATCCAGGAAGGGCTGGATGCGGTGGCGGCCGGGTTTCTGGTCACCTTCGGCATCGTGCCGGACGCGCCAGAAACCGGTTATGGCTATATCCAGCGCGGTGCAGGACTCGATTCGGGCACGGCACACCGGGTCGCACGCTTTGTCGAAAAACCGAACCTGGAGAATGCCGAGAAATTTCTCGCTGCCGGCGATTACTACTGGAACAGCGGCATGTTCCTGTTCAACTGTCGGCAGTTCCTCGACGAACTGGAAAGCGTCCGTCCCGACATCCTGACTGCTTGCGAGCAGTCGCTGACGCAAGGCCAGCACGATCTGGATTTCTGCCGCCTGGACAAGACCGCCTTCGCCGCCTGCCCGTCGGATTCGATCGACTACGCGGTGATGGAACACACTCAGCATGCCGCCGTGGTGCCGACCGATATCGGCTGGAACGACATCGGTGCCTGGTCGGCGCTATGGGATGTCGGCGCCAAGGACGCCAACGGCAACGTGGTGCGCGGTGACGTCTATCTGGATGGCGTCGAGAACAGTCTGGTGCGCGCTGAATCGCGCATGGTGGCGGCGATCGGCGTATCGAATCTGTTGATCGTGGAAACCGCCGACGCGGTGCTGGTGGCAGACAAGAACCGCGCCCAGGACGTCAAGAAAGTGGTCGATTTCCTGAAGGCCAGCGGTCGCAGCGAACACGAATTCCACACCCGCGTCTTCCGGCCCTGGGGCTGGTACGAGGGCATCGACATCGGCGAGCGGTTCCAGGTCAAACGCATCATGGTCAAGCCGGGCGAGAAGCTGTCGTTGCAGATGCACCATCACCGCGCCGAACACTGGGTGGTGGTGTCCGGTACGGCTCGGGTGACACGCAATGGCGAGGAAGAACTGCTGTCGGAAAACCAGTCGACCTATATTCCGCTCGGCGCCACGCATCGTCTGGAAAACCCCGGCCGCATGCCGCTGCACCTGATCGAAGTCCAATCTGGCAGCTATCTGGGCGAGGACGATATCGTCCGCTTCGAGGACATCTATCAGCGCAGTTGAAGCGTAGGGTGCGCTGTGCGCACCGATTGACGCGCACCGTTCAAAGTCAATTGGTGCGCACGGTGCACACTTCGAAGCTGTCAGGTTCGTGTCAGCTATTGCAGCGCACAATAAACGCGCCAGCCATAGGAGGAGACACCATGGATTACCAGGCGTTTTATCGTCGTTCAATCGACGATCCGGACGGATTTTGGGGCGATCAGGCCGAGTTGATCGATTGGCACAAGCCGCCGCAACAGATCCTTGATTATTCGAATCCGCCCTTCCGCAAGTGGTTTGTCGGCGGCGAGACCAACCTCTGCCACAACGCGGTGGACCGGCATCTCGCCAGTCGCGCCGATCAACCCGCGCTGATCTACCTGTCCAGCGAAACCGGCGAGGAGAAGCAATACACCTACGCCGAGCTGCACCGCGAGGTGAACCGTTGTGCCGCCGTGCTGCAAAGCCTGGGTGTGGCGAAAGGCGAGCGGGTGGTGATCTACATGCCGATGATCGCCGAAGCGATTTTCTGCATGCTCGCCTGCGCCCGCCTCGGCGCGGTGCATTCCGTGGTGTTCGGCGGTTTCGCGGCGCATAACCTGGCACTGCGCATCGACGACGCCAAACCCTGTCTGCTGATTTGTACCGATGCCGGCATGCGCGGCGGCAAGGCGGTGCCGTACAAGCATCTGGTCGATGCAGCAATCAAGGAAGCGAAATTTCCGCCGCCAAAAGTGCTGGTCGTCGATCGCGGCCTCGACCCGGACATGAAATGGATGGACGGGCGCGATGTCGATTACTGGGATGCGCGTGACGACTTCCGTGACGCCGAAGTGCCGGTGACCTGGCTGGAAGCCAACGAGCCCAGCTACATCCTCTATACCAGCGGCACCACCGGAAAGCCGAAGGGTGTGCAGCGCGATGTCGGCGGCTACTGCGTGGCGCTGGCCGCCTCAATGAAGTATGTCTACAACGCCCAGCCTGGCGAAGCGATGTTCACCACCTCGGACATCGGCTGGGTCGTCGGCCACAGCTACATCGTCTACGGCCCGCTGATCCACGGTATGACCACCATCGTCTACGAAGGTCTGCCGACCAAACCGGACGCCGGCGTCTGGTGGAAGATCGTGCAGGATCATAAGGTCACCACGATGTTCTCGTCGCCGACCGCGATCCGCGTCTTGAAGAAACAAGACCCGGCCTGGTTGAAGAAATACGACTTGTCTTCGCTGCGTTACTTGTTCCTGGCCGGCGAGCCTTTGGATGAAACCACCTCGCGCTGGATTTCCGATGGCCTCGGTGTGCCGGTGCTGGACCATTACTGGCAAACCGAAACCGGCTGGGCGATGTTGAGCTACCTGCCTGGCGTCGATTTCGGCAAAGGCGGTAAACCGAATCGCTTCGGTTCGCCGGGCTTCCCGGCCTACGGCTTCAACATCCGCATCGTCAACGACCTGACCGGAGCCGATTGCGGTCCGAACGAAAAAGGCGTGCTGACCGTGGTGCCGCCATTGCCGCCGGGTTGCCTGACCACGGTCTGGGGCGACGACCAGCGTTTCATCAACAGCTATTTCGGCCAGTTCGAAAAGGAATTGCTCTACTCCTCCTCCGACTGGGCATTGCGCGACGCCGATGGCTACACCTTCATCCTCGGCCGCACCGATGACGTCATCAACACTGCCGGGCACCGCCTCGGCACGCGCGAGATCGAGGAAGCGCTGCAAGCGCATCCGGCCATCGCCGAAGTCGCCGTGGTGGGTCTGCACGACGAACTCAAGGGTCAGGTGCCGGTGGGTTTCTGCACGGTGAAAGACCCGGCGCTGATTGCCGACGCCGCCAGCCGCGAAGCGCTGGAAAAATCCTGCATCGCCAAGGTCGCGGAACTGTTGGGCGCGGTGGCCAAACCGTACAAGCTGCACTTCGTCAACGCATTGCCGAAAACCCGCTCCGGCAAGCTGTTGCGGCGTTCGATCCAGGCGCTGGCGGAAGGTCGCGAAACCGGCGATCTGTCGACGCTGGACGACCCGAATGCGCTGGAGGAAATCCGGAAGGCGGTAGGAAAATGACCGTCATGCCGGCGTAGGCCGGCATCCAGAGCCTACGAACTGGATTCTGGCCTGCGCCGGAATGACAAACTCAAAAAGGACGCAAGATGACCCAATCCACTTCCCCCGGCGCGCTGTTCCGCGCCACCGTCGCCGCCGAGCAACCCTTGCAGGTGGTCGGCGCAATCAACGCCTACTCGGCGCTGCTCGCCGAGCATTCCGGTTTCAAGGCGCTGTACCTGTCCGGCGGCGGTGTCGCGGCCAGTTCCTGCGGCATTCCCGATCTCGGCATCACCACACTGGAAGATGTGCTGGTCGATGCCCGCCGCATTACCGACGTGACCCCCCTGCCCTTGCTGGTCGATATCGACACTGGCTGGGGCGGCGCGTTCAACATCGCCCGTGCCGTGCGGGCGCTGACCCGCGCCGGCGTGGCGGCGGTGCATATCGAAGATCAGGTCATGCAGAAGCGCTGCGGCCATCGCCCGGGTAAAGCCATCGTCACACAAGCCGAGATGGTCGACCGGGTAAAGGCGGCGGTAGATGCCAGAATCGATCCGGAATTCGTCATCATGGCGCGCACCGACGCGCTGCAGGCGGAAGGCCTGCAAGCCGCCATCGACCGCGCCGGCGCCTGTGTCGAAGCCGGCGCCGACATGATCTTCCCGGAAGCGATGACCGAACTGGCGCAGTACGCCGCCTTCAGCAAAGCGGTCAAGGTGCCGATCCTGGCCAACATCACCGAATTCGGCGCCACGCCGTTGTTCTCCGTGGACGAATTGCGCGAAGTGGGTGTGGGGCTGGTGCTCTACCCGCTGTCGGCTTTCCGTGCCATGTCCAAGGCAGCGCTGAATGTTTACGGTGCCATCCGCCGCGATGGTCACCAGAAGAGCGTGGTGGACGCCATGCAACCGCGCATGGAGTTGTACGACCACCTTGGCTATCACAGCTTCGAGCAGAAGCTGGATGCGCTGTTTGCGGAAGGTAAATCCGAATAACCCTTTGCCGTCACCCCGGCGAATGCCGGGGTCCAGCAGCGAACGTTGCAACCTGGATTCCGGCCTGCGCCGGGATGACCGTGCAGATTGAACAAGGAGACGACATGAGCGAATCGAGCAACCCAAGCACCACCAACCCCGCCGCCCCCAAGCCGAAAAAATCGGTCGCCCTGTCCGGCGTCGTCGCCGGCAACTCCGCGCTGTGCACCGTTGGCCGCACCGGCAACGATCTGCACTATCGCGGCTATGACATTCTTGATATCGCCGATGTCTGCGAATTCGAGGAAGTCGCGCATTTGTTGATTCACGGACACTTCCCCAACCGCGAAGAACTCAAGGCGTACAAGACCAAGCTGCAAGCCCTGCGCGGCCTGCCGATGGTGCTGAAAACCGTGCTGGAGCAGTTGCCGGCCTCGGCGCATCCGATGGACGTGATGCGCACCGCCGTCTCGACATTGGGTTGCATCCAGCCGGAAGAGGAAAAACAGCCGATCCTGGGCGCGCGCAACATCGCCGACCGGCTGATTGCCGGCCTCGGTTCGGCGCTGCTGTACTGGTACCACTACAGCCACAACGGCCGCCGCATCGAAACCGAGGGTGACAACACCCGCGACGACGACTCCATCGGCGGCCATTTCCTGCATCTGCTGCATGGCGCGAATTTGCCAGATGGACCGCCGGAAATCTGGGTGCGCGCCATGCACACCTCGCTGATCCTCTACGCCGAACACGAATTCAACGCCTCCACCTTCACCGGCCGGGTCATCGCCGGCACCGGATCGGACATGTATTCCGCCATCACCGGCGCCATCGGCGCGCTGCGCGGCCCGAAACACGGCGGCGCCAACGAGGCGGCGTTCTGCATCCAGAGCCGCTACGACTCGCCGGACGAAGCCGAAGCCGACATCCGCGCCCGAGTCGAGAAGAAGGAAGTCATTATCGGCTTCGGCCACCCGGTCTATACCGTGTCCGACCCGCGCAACGTGGTGATCAAGGCGGTTGCCAAACGTCTGGCCGACCACGCCGGCAACCACAAGCTGTACAACGTGGCCGACCGGCTGGAAGCGGTGATGAAGGAAATCAAGAACATGTTCCCCAACCTGGATTGGTTCAGCTCGGTGTCCTACGCGATGATGGGCGTGCCCACCGCCATGTTCACGCCGCTATTCATCATCGCGCGCACCACCGGCTGGGCCGCGCACGTCATCGAGCAACGCATCGACGGCAAGATCATCCGTCCGAGCGCCAACTACGTCGGCCCGGAACCTCAACAATTCGTTTCCATCGAGAAGAGAAAGTTAATGTCCTCGCACGATATCAAGTCCGC
>JBBQQT010000178.1:0-6574 GCA_038215555.1 Burkholderiales bacterium
ACCCAATGACCCACGTGCCTGAATAGCCAGATCGATTCGTTGCTGCCGCTGCGCGCTGAGCAGGTAAAGGAAATCAATACGCCTGAATAGGTGGGGCGGTTGGACGCTTACTGGTTTTCGGCCAGCCAGGTCGGACAAGAATGGGTGTTCGCAGTGCGTGACGAAGGTGCGGGCATCGCGCCCGCGGAGCAGCAACGTCTGTTCACCGCCTTCGCCGAGGTTGGCACCCGCAAAACCGGTGGCGAGCGCAGCACCGGTCTGGGGCTGACGATCGCGCAAAAGATTGTCGCCGCGCATGGCGGCAGGATCTGGGTGGAAAGTGCGCCGGGTCAGGGCACGACCTTTTACTTTTCGCTGCCGCTGAATGAACAAAACGCCAACAACTTGCAGGAATCAAGACCATGAATATCCCGAATGACAGTTTGCAACCCAGTCTGATGCAAGCACTCAAGGCGGCAACGGCTGCGCCGCATGCCGAGCTCCAGGAACTCGCCTATTTCAAGACCCTGAGCGAGGGCCATCTACCGCTTGAATCCTATGTTGGTCACCTGCGCGCGATGGCGGTGCTGCATGGGGTGCTTGAGCATGCCTTTTCTGACAGCGCGAACCCGTACGTGGTCGAAGTCTGGCGTGACGAGCTACGCAAACTGCCGCTGCTGCTGCAAGACCTGCGCTTCTTTGAGCCACGCGCGGTGGCGGACATCCGGGAAGCGGTCGAGGCGGCGCTGAACATCGCCGAGGGCATCACTTTGCGTTCAGCGCAGGCGCCGGCCACGCTGCTTGGCTATCTGTATGTGCTGGAAGGCTCGATGCTGGGCGCGGTCACGCTCGCGCCCGAGGTGGCGCGGGCCTTCATGCTCAGCGCTAACAACGGCCTGGCCTATCTGCATGGCGATGGCAACGAGGGTGCGGCGCGCTGGACACAGTTCAAGCAGCGCATGAATGCCCTCGAACTCGGTACACAGCAACGTGCCGGCATCGTCCAGGCCGCCGGCGATTTCTTCCTCGGGTTGAAATCGCTGTTCGCCGTACTCTACCCGTTCAGGCCGGAGTCGGCGGTCTACTCGGCCACCACGCTCAACCCCGAAGCCGGCCGACATCCCATACCAAGCGACTCACGTGAGATCGAGGCGGCTCTGCGGGCCGCCGACCTGTGCTGGGCGCGTTACCCCTATTACGAATTTCGCTATGGCGAGCGCGGCCGGCGCTTTGCCCACAGCGATGGCGCCTGGCTGGTGACGCTGTGCCGATTTGACCAGGCGCGGGTCGATCAGCAGATCAAGTGGCTGGCGCGCGTGCTGGCTAATCGAGGCATGCCCAGCATCATGCTTCAGGCCAAACTGGAATTACTGTTTGAGCAACTCAGCGCCGCAGTCCCGGAAAACCCGGCGCAATACCAGAAACTGGCGCAGGCTGCCCTGGAACTGAGCAAGGCGCGCGCACAGCATCTGGAGGCTGCGCAAGTGCAAATGATCGCGGACGAGTTCGATCAGGCGGTCGGCCCGGAATGGAGCGAGAAATATAGGCATACGGGGATGCTACTGGCTGCGCCGTGGTTGATGCGTCGACAGGGATCGCAGATTCGGACAACAATCTGCGCACTTGGTTGACCGATGCCAAACGTTTCCCGGTGTTCTGGATCGCTACGGTCCAGGCGACGCTGGCCCAGGCCAAGGATTGCGTTGTTAGATAACACGAAGTTAACTTTGCAAACATGACCACACCAATCCGGATTCTCGTAGCAGATGACGACCCCAATATTTTAAGTGGAACCTGTCGTGTGCTGGAGCAGGCTGGCTATGCCACCTTGACGGCCGTGAACGGCGCGCAAGCGCTTGCTCAGGTGCAATTGGAGCATCCCGATCTGGTATTGCTTGACTGGGATATGCCCGAACTCGACGGTCTCGAGGTCTGCCGGCAGATCAAGGCCGACCCCGCCTTGGCCGATGTGTTCGTCATCATGGCATCAGGCGCGCACCAGTCCCTGGACGATCAACTCTCCGGTCTGGATCACGGATGCGATGGCTACATCATTCGCCCGATTGGCAACCGCGAGTTGCGCTCTCGTATCGAAGCGTTCGTGCGCACCCTGCGTTTGCAAAATGAACTGCGCGATAGCGTGGAAAAACTCAGGGTAAGCAATCAGAAGCTGGCCAGCATCTTCCAAGCCGCACCGATCGGCATTGGCATGGTGGTCAACCGCATCTTCCAGGAAACAAACAATACCTTTTGCAGTATGACCGGCTATGCCCATGACGAGCTGATTGGCCAAAGTTCACGCATGGTCTATCCCAGCGATGAGGAGTTCGAGCGCGTTGGCAGGGAGAAATATCGACTGATCCATGCGACCGGAAGCAGCGCCATTGAATGCCAAATGCAGCGCAAGGATGGTGGCCTGATTGATGTTCTGCTGAGTTCAGTTGAGCTGGTGCATGATGATGCCAGCGCCGGCGTAACCTTCACTGCGCTAGACATTACCGAGCGCAAGCAGGCAGAGGTAGAGCTCAAGCGCAGCGAGGGCCGATTCCGGCAGATGGCGGAGATCTCGCCGCTGGCGATCTATTGGTCAAATGGAGTTGAACAGATCGCCGAGTACATCAATCCCACCTTCACAAAATTATTCGGCTACACGCTGGAAGATATTCCTACCGTGTCGCACTGGTGGTCGCTCGCCTATCCCGATGCAGACTACCGAAAGCAGATTGCCGAAGAATGGAACAACAGGGTCGCGCGCGTAATTGAGCTAAAGACTTCTATTGAGCCGATGGAAGTGGACGTTACCTGCAAGGATGGCTCAATCAGGCAGATTTCCTGGGGCTATGTTTCTACCGATGCCCAGAACTGGGCATTCGGGCTGGATTTAACTGAACTCAGGCAAAACGAGGCTGCCCTGCGGCTGCAAGCCCGACGCGCCCAGGCCCTGCTGGAACTGCCCAGCGCAGTCGAGAGCATGGACGAGGCGGCCTTCATGCAGTACGGCATAGAACTGGCGGAGGAGCTAACCGGCAGCCGCATCGCCTTCATCCATCTGGTGAGCGACGACGAGCAGAGCATCGAGCTGGTGATCCGGTCGCGCCGAACTTTGGACGAATACTGCACAGCGAGCTTCGACCAGCACTATTCGGTCAGCAAGGCCGGTATCTGGGCCGACGCGCTTCGTCTGAAAAAACCGGTAGCGTTTAACGACTATGCCGCCTACCCCGACAAGCACGGCCTGCCCGAGGGACGGGCTGAGATGAAGCGCATGATCTCCGTACCGGTGCTCGATCAGGGCAAGGCGGTGATGCTCACCGGCGTGGGCGACAAGGCGACCTACTACGGCGATCAGGATGTGGAGACCGTGCAACTGATCTCCAATGAGATCTGGCGCCTGTTGCAGCGGACCCGGGGTCTGGTTGCATTGCGTGATAGTCAGGCCCGTTTGCAGGAAAGTGAAGCACACCTGCAAAAGGCGCAGGCCGTCGGCCACATCGGTAGTTGGGCATACAACCTGAGCAGTGGCGATATTTGGGGCTCCCAAGAGGGATTCCGCATCTACGGCATGACTCCGCCGCCTTCAGCCTTGATGCCCATTGAGCAAATTGAAGCGTGTATTCCCGGCCAGGCGCGGGTACATCAGGCCTTGCTGGATCTGATCCAATTCGAAAAGCCCTACTACGATCTGGAATTTGCCATCAACCCCTACGATGGCAGCCCACAGCGGATCATCACCTCCAGTGCCGAACTGATTCGGGACGACCACGGCGCCCCGCTCAAGGTCGTGGGTGTTATTCAGGACATTACCGAGCGCAAGGCAATGGAAGAAAAGGTGCACAAGCTAGCCCTGGCAGTGGAACAGAGTCCGGAGAGCATTGTGATTACCAACCGCGCAGCCGAGATCGAATATGTCAATCAGGCCTTCCTCGACAACACCGGTTACGGCCGGGAAGATGTCATCGGCCAGAACCCGCGCTTCCTGCATTCGGGCAAGACCCCCAGAGCCACCTTTGACGAACTCTGGGCCAGCCTCAAGCAGGGTGAGACCTGGAAAGGTCAGTTCGAGAACCGCCGCAAAGACGGCAGCGAGTACAGCGAATTCGCCTTCATCACACCGCTGCGCCAGGCGGACGGATCGATCAGTCACTATGTGGCGGTGAAGGAAGACATCAGTGAAAAGAAACGCATTGGCGAGGAACTCGACGAGCACCGTCATCACCTCGAACAAATGATTGAGAAACGCACGGCTGAGCTCGCCGAGGCGATGGAACGGGCGGAAACCGCCAACCAGGCCAAGAGCGCCTTCCTGGCCAACATGAGCCATGAGATCCGCACCCCGATGAACGCCATCATTGGCCTTACCCATCTGCTCAAGCGCGCCGGCGTCAGCCCCGAGCAGACAACGCAACTAAACAAGATCGACGGTGCCGGCCAGCACCTGCTGTCGATCATTAATGACATACTCGACATCTCCAAGATCGAAGCCGGCCACCTGCAACTGGAGCAGACCGACTTCCACCTGTCGGCGATCCTCGACAACATCCACTCGCTGATCGGCGAGTCGGCTCGGATCAAAGGCTTGAGTATCGAAGTGGATGGCAATGCCGTGCCAGTCTGGTTGCGCGGTGACCCCACCCGTTTACGCCAGGCGTTGCTCAACTACGCTGGCAACGCGGTCAAATTCTCTAGTCAGGGCACCATCTTCCTGCGCGCCAAGCTGCTCGAAGACCAGGACAACAGCCTGAAGGTGCGCTTCGAGGTACAGGACAGCGGCATTGGCATCGCGCCCGACAAGGTGGCCAAACTGTTCCAGTCTTTCGAACAGGCTGATGTCTCCACCACCCGCAAGTTCGGCGGCACCGGCCTCGGCCTGGCAATTACCCACCGGCTGGCGGAAATGATGGGGGGCGAAGTCGGCGTCGACAGCACGCCGGGCCAGGGCAGCACGTTCTGGTTCACCGCCAAGCTGGCGCGTGGCCATGGTGTCATGACGAGCGTAGAGAAGATCGACCCCCGCGACGCCGAAGCCCAGTTGCGCCTGCAGCATGCCGGTGCAAGGTTGCTACTCGCCGAAGACAACGCGATCAACCGCGAAGTGGCGCTGGAATTGCTACATAGCGTCGGCCTGGCGGTGGACACCGCCGAAGACGGCCGCGTGGCGCTGGACAAGGCGCGCAGCGGAAACTATGACCTAATCCTGATGGACCTGCAGATGCCGGAAATGGACGGGCTGGAAGCAACTCGCGCGATCCGCGCGCTGCCAGGCTGGGAAACCCGGCCGATTCTGGCGATGACCGCGAATGCATTCGATGAGGATCGCAAAGCCTGCGAAACGGCCGGCATGAACGACTTCGTCGTCAAGCCGGTCGACCCGCAGGTACTGTTCGCCACGCTGCTCAAGTGGCTGCCGCCAGGTGAAGCGCCGGTCATCTCGACCTCGCGTCTGACCGGCATCGGCCTGGAAGTTCTGGCACCCGAGTCATCACCCGCTGTCGAGATTTTCAGCGACACAGTGCCTGCAGATGCGTTTTGCAGCAACGAATGCCCCCCTATCCCCGGGCTGAACACGGTCTCGACCCTCAAGATGCTGAACGACAACCAGGTGCTCTATTGTCGTTTGCTGTGGCTGTTTGTCGCTGACCACAACAACGACATGACCAAGTTGCGCGAACGGCTCGCTGAATCGGATCGCGATGGCATGCGTCTGCTGGCGCATACCTTGAAAGGCGTCAGCGGCAGCCTTGGGGCGACTGCGTTGCAGCAACACGCCGCCGAATTGGAACAGATGATAAAGTCAGGCGAGGACGCGGAGAAAATCAAGGGACTAGCCAGCAAGGTCGAGGCTGAAATTCAGCTCCTGATAGCAGCCATCCGCATCACACTGCCGGAAGATAACCCGCCGCCTGCCCCAGTCAATGTGGATTGGGCTGCAATACGGCAAACACTGGACGCGATGGCGCCGCAACTGGCGCACTCAAATACCCTGGCGTTCCAGATGTTTTCGGATGCACGCCCTCAGTTCTATGCCGCCTTCGGTGCGCTAGCGCGTGAACTCGAAAATCAAATCATACACTTCGACTTTGATGGTGCCCAAAAGACGCTGCGGGCGGCCGAAGAAATTTGCCGGGATAAGCCATGACTAAGGAGTTTTCACGTTTATTAACACCCCGCTGATGGCAGAGATTCAAACCTAATAACATCAGACCGATACAAGCGGCTGTTCTGCATTGGGGGTAATGGTGTTTCATCATGCATTCTCATTCGGTCAAACCGGGGTTTCGTCTAGTCACCGCTCGGGAGCGTTGCCTGCCCGTCTAAGGCATGCCATTACACACAACTTCAACATCGCCCCGTAACATGCTGACTTTAGGTGAGATGTTGGGTGAAATTCATGAGTTGGGCAGCGGAGGAATTCAAAGATCTCGACCTGGGCGACAAGCGCCTGAACAAGCGGATGGTTCGTCTTGTGGAGCGTTTTGCGGCCAACCCCATGGCAAGCATTCCGCAAGCGTGTGGTGGCTGGGCGGAGACCCAAGCGGCCTATCGGTTTCTGGCGCAAGACGACATTGAATGGGAAGGTATTCTCGCGTCGCACTGG
>JBBQQT010000179.1:0-6500 GCA_038215555.1 Burkholderiales bacterium
CCCCATAAGTCTCCTTGAACAGATCACGGGTATGAAAATCACCAGGGACTGGGTCATCAGAGTACAGCGCCAAGTCCAACTCCCCTGACTCCAAGTCCTCGAGCGTACGCTCCTTCCACGGCTCGATGTGGATACCCAGCATTTTTCCTTGTCCGGCAATGCTGCGCAGCACCCCGTTCAGCACGACCATGCTGCCATAGTCGGTTGATGCCACACGGAACTGGCGAAGACTAGTTTGCGGAGCAAAGTCAGTGGCAGAAAAAACATGATTTGCCTTGGCTAATGCATCGGCTGCAGCCTGTTTCAACGCCAATGCGCGCGGTGTGAGAACGTAACCCTTACTGGTACGCACCAACAACGGGTCGGCCAATGCCTGCCGCAATCGGGTCATCACGCGGCTTGCCGCTGGTTGAGTGATGCCCAAATGCTCGCCCATGCGCGTGATGCTTTCCGTTGCAATGAGTGAGTTCAGGGCCTTTAGCAAATTAAGGTCGTAATCTTTCATTTGACCGAACTTTAACATGATTATTTTGCATGTTGCTTATACCTGTGAATATATTGTAATCATGCGCTAACTGCTTGAAACTCTGACCAGTCTCATCAATAGCGAACTCAAGACATGAACAAACGACAGTTTTTAAAAACGTCTGCAGCCACCGGCATCGGCTCGATCGCAGCTCCACTTTTGGCACAAAACACGCCTGCCAACACCGGCACAGGTGCAGTCATCCCGGCGCATCTTCAAAATACGCCGACTGGCGAGTTCAGTACCCAGACTTGGGGAGCCCAGAGCCGCATCGACACGGGCAGCTATTTCATCGAGCGAGTGACGTTACCAAGCCAGGGGTCAACGATTGTGGGCAATGCCCTGCTGCCAAAAGCCACGGGTAAGAAGGCTGCTGTGGTGGTGATCGGTCCCGTGGCCTATGTCAAAGAACAGTCGCCGATGCAGTACGCGACGCGCCTGGTTCGAGAAGATTTCATCACCATAGCCTTTGATCCGCGTTTCCACGGCGAAAGTGAAGGCATGCCGCGCCGCCTCGAGTCCAGAGCTGCCAAGGTGCAAGACCTTAAAGCGGTGTTGGACTATCTCGCCAAGCGGCCTGATGTGGACGCCAGCAAACTGTATGTGCTGGGCGTGTGCCAAGGTACAAACTGGGCGATAGAGGCCAGTACACAGGATTCACGGGTGAAGGCTCTCGGCTTGGTAGCAGGCCATTATCTGGTGCCGCAGGTCGCTGCCATGTATTTGGGGTCGCCAGAGAAAGTGGCAGAGCGCGTGGCGCGTGGACAAAAAGCCCGTGCCCGGTTTGAGACCACCGGGCAAGTGGACTACATCCCCATCATCGGAGACGCTGAAGCCTTGCTGCCAGCGCCTGTCATCGCCCAGTTCTACAGCCGATGGGCTGATCGCGGACCTTTCTGGAACTTCCATGGCTTGTGGGAGAACCGCATCACGGCGATGAGCGAGGCTGACATTTGGGGACACAACGTTGCCGAAGTCATGAAAAACCTCAACACCCCGACGCTGATGATTCACGCTAACCGTGCCGCCAGCGGTCCCGCTGTGCCCAAAGATCTCTTTGCCCTCATTCCGGCAAAGAAAAAAGAGCTGGTCTTTATGGCTGACCAAAATCAAATGATGTTCTATGAAGACCCTCTCACCATTGATACGGTAGCGCCGAAGGTCGCAGCGTTCTTCAAGTCAACGCAAACAACCTAATTCATTGAACCATTGCACATGAAGCTCACCCCGATCTCAAGCTCTCCGTTACCGCGTCGTCGGCTTTTTCAGGGCGCTGCTGCGCTCACCCTGTGCAGCCTGTCGTTCAGGTCTCAATCCCAGGACAAACCTGCGTTTACTCCCGCAGCTGCGGCATCGCCTAAGCGCGTCGTTTTTGTCCTCTCCAACGAGGTCAATCCCGGCCCTGCCGGTTTTGCGATCGGCTATTACCTGACGGAGTTAGCTCATCCCTACTGGGCGTTTCAGCAGCGTGGTTACACCATGGACATCGCCTCGCCCAACGGAGGGCGAGTTGTTCACGACGCCATGAGCGATCCGGAAGGTGGCCGCTTTGGTCCACCGCAAGACTTTCTGTCCATTGGTTTCAAGCATTCGCCCAAGATCAAGCCCCTGCTGGAGAACACTAAAAAGCTATCGGATGTAAGGGTAGCTGACTACGACGCAATTTTCGTGATTGGCGGGCTCGGCCCTATGGTGACGTTCACGTACAACACCGAACTGCACAAGCTCTTTGCCAGCTTTTATGAGGCAGGCAAGGTGTCTGCCACTATCTGCCATGGCTCCGTGATTCTGCTGAAAACCCGCCTGTCCAATGGCAAGCTACTGGCCGAGGGCAAGCAATGGACCGGCTTTTGCGACGCCGAGGAAGAAATCGTTGACAAGGCCTACAACAAGCAGGTGCAGCCATTCCGAATCGAGACAGAGGCCAAAAAAATTCCTAACACCAAGTTTGTACAGGGTCCCGCGTTCAGGCCGTTTGCGGTGCGCGATGGTTTGCTGATTTCTGGCCAGCAGGGATCGTCTGGAGGGCGTACCGGCGAACTTGTTGTACAAGCCCTTGAAGGTTGATCCATGAACAAAGCACTAATCGTCACTGCAATCTCTCTGGCGGCTTCAACATTTGCATCGGCCCAATCCCTCACCGAAGCGAACGCTCGGCGAATCATTGCACCGTTCTATGCGAACTTCACCATGCCGGTGAAGGGTGACGCCAAATCTTTGCTTGAGCAATCGACCATAGTGGATTGGCAGTCTTGTTCAGGCACGGACGCCAACCAGTGCCGCGGACGCGAAGTGTCAGCCAAAGTTTTTGCTGGCTTTGGGCAGGCCATTCCCGACATGAGACATGAGGTCAAAGAGGTCGTTGTCGCGCGCGACAAAATTGTGGTGCGCGGCGATTTGACCGGTACTCCTGCTGGTGAATTCTTTGGTGTGCCGCACTCGGGCAAAAGCTTCAAGATCATGGCGGTGGACGTTCACACCGTTAAGGACGGGAAGATTGCCAAAACTTACCACGTTGAAGACTGGGCTTCCGCGTTGAATCAATTGCGTGCGAAATGAAGGCTACTGCACGCGCGATGGGCACTAAGTCAGTCACTGGAATCACCAATCATAGGCTTGAAGCCTGCTGCGATGGCGTGGTTGCCATCTCGATCACGCTGTTAGTGTTGGAGATCAAGGTGCCGAACATTGAACACTCAGATGCCAGTGCGCTGAAATTCATTTCATGTTTGCAATAACAGGTGCCCTCGGGCAAACCGGCTCGGCATTGTGCGAAGCCTTGCACGCGGCCAATCAGAAGATTCGGCTATTGGTCCGCCGCGATGACGCAGAGGCCGCTGCATGGAGATCTCGTGGTGCAGAGGTTGTCGTGGTGGATCTCACCAACACTGCATTGCTGGCAGAAGCACTACACGGCGCGGACGGTGCCTATCTTCTGAATCCCCCTGCCTACATGCACAGCGATTTGTTTGTCCATGCGCAGATCGTTCATAAGAGCCTTATAGATGCTGCGAACCTGGCGAAGGTGCCGCACATCGTCGCATTGTCATCGGTCGGCGCGCATCAACCAAAAGGGACTGGAAACATTCTGACCACCTGGGACTACGAACAGCAACTTCGCCAATTAAATGCAAGGTTAACGATACTGCGCGCCGCCAATTTCATGGAGAACTGGGCATGGTCACTGGCACCCGCGCTTGAAAAAGGTGTACTGCCCTCGTTGTTCTTGCCCATTAAGAAGGCAATTCCTATGGTCTCAGTAGCGGACATTGGTGACGCAGTGGCGGAGTGCCTGATGCAGCCGCCAGCGAACAATCAAATCATTGAGTTGCATGGGCCAGACGACTATTCTCCTGTCGATGCCGCCCACGCGTTGAGCGAGCTGCTTGGGAAAACCGTTGTTGCAGTCGAAGCACCCGAGAGTATTTGGCCTGATGTGTTCAGAGGCAAAGGATTTCCGCCTGTAACTGTTCAAGCTTTTTGCGACATGTTTCATGGTTTTAATGATGAAACCATCGTCTTTGAAGGAAACCAACCTACGGTGCGCGGCAGGACGGATTTGAAAACTGCCTTGGATACATTGCTGAAACGTCCCCATGGAAAGCATTGAAAGAAAGGGCGACCAAATGCATGTAGCTCCAACACTGCGTGGTCGCTATCAAATTTCGCTTGCTCACAGAAAGGAACTTGTGGCGCGTCCAGCGTTCAGGTCGTTTACCGTGCGTGATGCTTTGTTGGTTTCAGCTCAACATCGCTCGTCCGGAGGCCGTACTGCCGAAGTCGTCAACCATGCGCTGGGGGCTTAGTCGCGATGCAGCACGGCCATTCGCTGCGGCGCCGTTGGGTGTGGCCGATACTCCCGATGGCTGCACTCATGGCTGGTTGCACCGCCTTAAGTGACATCGAGCGGCAGTTGGTATTTCGGCCCATTGTTGGAGAGTCACGCTCGTATTCGGGGCCGCCGAGAAATACCAATGAAGTGTGGATTCCGTCTGGCGCGGCGGTTTTGCATGCATGGTGGGTAACCAACGACAAAGCGCACAACGCTGCGCCTGCGCCAGTGCTGCTTTATCTACACGGGCAGCGTTGGAACTTGTCCGGCCACACCGAGCGCATCGCGCGCCTGCATGAACTCGGCTTCGACATCCTTGCGATTGATTATCAGGGCTTTGGCCGCAGCAGCGCTGCATTGCCCTCGGAATCGTCAGTTGTCGCCGACGCCCACGCAGCATGGAAATGGCTACTGCCACAACTTGAGCCAGCGCAGCCGGTCTACATTTATGGGCACTCGCTGGGTTCGGCAATTGCAGTGCAACTCGCCACGGACCCATCTGCTGGCGCACGCGCTGCGGGCCTGATACTGGACAGCGCATTCACGTCCATCCCGGATGCTGCCGGGCAGCTACCCGGGTTGGCCTGGTTGCCCGCCCACGGCCTGATGACGCAGCGCTTTGATTCGGCGGCCAGGATCAATCAGGTCACGATGCCGATTCTTTTCCTCCACGGCTCGAACGATACAGTCGTCCCATTAAAGCTGGGCCGCGCACTGTACGACGCAGCGCCTTGCGCGCATTCGCAAACCTTGCCGGAGTCGCTTCAAGATGAATGCAACCTTGCTGCGCAATCCGTCGGAATCTACCTAACCAAAAACCACGAGGATTTCCATGAAGTTACTGAACTGCTCTGCATTGCTTCTACTGTTCATCGTGGTCAGTGGCACCGTTGGCGCGCAGTCGCCCGCCCCGGTGCCTGTGCAGGACGAACCGCGCCACAAACCAATCTTGCGCAACCCGCAAGTCATGGTTCTAAGGATTCAGATTCCCCCTGGTGACGAGTCGCTGATGCACACCCATGAAAACGACGCCGTGCACATCACCGTGCAGGGTTCCGATATACGCGAGGCCACGCCACGCGGCTGGTGGGCGTCCAACCACGCAGCGTCTCCGGATGGTCTGACCTACTTTTCGGCCCTGGGTGGCAAACCCTACACGCACCAGATTCGCAACACGGGATCTCGCGAAACACACATCGTGTCGGTAGAGCTTCTCGGCAGCGCACCAGGCAACCCGCGCGTGTTTGAAGCACTACCTGGTTCCGAGAAAATTTCCGACACCCCGAGGGCTCGCGTCGAAAGGCTGAAATCAGACTCCGCCGTTGCCGTCCCGCCGTCGCCAGCCAATGCCGTTTTGGTTTCGTTGCGTGCAGGAACCTTGAGCGGTCTCGAAGTGGCCGCTGCGATGTCACCAGGTAGCGTGCACTGGATTCCGGCCGGGACGGTGGTGCGGACGGAGGCCGCACCTGGTTTCGGCAATGACTGGATCTACGTGCGGCTGCGCTGACAGCATGGCCAAACGACTTGATCGCGACCAATTTGCCGATGTCCAGCAAGCAACACGACAACATCTTCGGCAGCACGGGTGCGGCGCGTACACCTTCGAAGACGGGCCAGCCTTAACGGCATTGTCTGTCTGGAAGCGGCCGCAGCGTGTGCTGGAGTTGGGTACGGCGCTCGGCTATACCGCGTGCTGCCTGGCACAGGGCTGCGCATCGACGCGAGTCGATACGATTGAGGGTGATGCCACGCACGTCGAATTAGCGCGTGAACAAATCGCCAGACATGGCTTGACTGATCGCATTACCGTGCACCATGGGCAGTTTGACGAGATATTGGGCCAGCTGGAAATGGGGTATGACCTGGCGTTCTTTGACGGATTTGAACCGCCGCCAGCCATCATCGCGCGGATACGTGACCTGCTTGCCATAGGCGGCATGTTGGTCTGCTCCAACCTGCAGCTCGGCCGCGGTAGCGCAGCTCGACAACTCGCACGCGAGCTCGACGATGCGCGCCGCTGGCAAACCCTGTCGTCAATCGAACATGGACGGACCGCAGTACGCCTGAAACTAAACGCTTGATAGGACCCCATAGTTTCAACGATGACACGGTGGTCTTCGAGTCCAAAAACCACATGGCGGC